>NZ_FNPV01000004.1:226485-334579 GCF_900107405.1 Tindallia californiensis
GCCGGATACAGTGGAATCAGAAATAGAAGAGGAACCAGCGTCAGAAATAGAAGCAGAGCCGATACTGGAAGAAGAGGAAGAAGTAACGGAAGAAACAAGTGAAGAGGAAGAAGTAACGGAAGAAATAAAAGAAGAAAAAGATGAAGAAGCAATATTAGAAAAAACAAATGAAGAAGAAGCCATAGAAGAAGGCGAGAAGGATGTTTACCAGAAACTGCCGGAACGGTTATCGGAAACAATGGCGGATATATTACTGTTAGATGGTATGATTGCAGAGGAAGAAGGCGATCTAGATGGTGCCGCCATGTCGTTAAGGATGGTATGCCTGAAAGCTGAAGAGCCATATCAGCGGATGATGGCATATAGTCAGCTGAAAATTCTGTATAACAATAGTGGATATTATAACAAACTATTAGAAATATCCTATGAATTAATTCAGCAAAACCAGATAGAGGAGTATGAAGAAGGGATTCGAAATCAAATTTCCTTCCTGGAGAGTATGCTAGAAGATAAAGATGAAGTGTAAGATAGCGATCAAGGGAAAGAGATAGAGATACCGAATGAGTGGATGACAACAACATAGACATTCGATTAAAAAATTCAGAACAGGAGTGAATAAGAATGAAGAAAAGTAAAGAAATTGTCAGTTCCCCTGTGATTAGCATTCAAGAAGGGCAAGAAGTGGGTATTGTAAAAGAGCTGATTGTCAATGCAGAAAAAAAAGGTGTAGAGTTCTTGTTGGTTGAAAAAAGTGAAGGCGTACGCGAAGGCGAAATTATGGCCATTCCTTTTCGGGAAACCGTTGGAGTGGGAGATTATGCTGTAACCATTGAATCTCAGAGTGCACTTATGGATTTAAGTAAGATGAATATTGCTGGAAACTTATTAGATAAAAAAGTTGAAATAATTGATGAAAAAGTGATTACTAAAAAAGGAAAACTTTTAGGGAAAATTGTGGAGTATACCATTGATGCCGAAAGTGGAAGCATTCCATTGATCCATCTTGTTTCAGAGGAAAATAATGGAGAAGAAAAAGATATTCCGCTGGAGGAAATCATTAGTATTGGTCAGCAGCTGGTTATTGTAACAGAAGAATCCATCAAATATGTAGAAAGCAAGCAGGAAGCCGTACAAGAAGCCCAAGCATCAATAGAGAAAAAAGAGGTGCCGGTAGAGTCGATAATGCCTTTTGAATCGACTTCTGAAAATGAAGTGGAAGTATCGGATGAAGAACAGGAAAGCCAAAATACTGGTAGCTCAGTTGAAATGTTCATTAACAAGCAAAAACAATACTTACTGGGTAAAGAACTTAAAAGAGATCTTAAAGATATAGAGGGGAATCTGTTGGCTGAGGAAGGTACGGTTATATCAGAGGAGCTCTTTGAACAGGTTCAGGAAATGGGCCGACAAAAGGTAATAGAGCTGACCATGCTGACAGAATAATGAAAAAAGATTAATGTGGAGGAGGCCTTTCATGAAGCCTAACCATACTTCTATACGTATTCGTTCAGCATTTGGCTTGTTGCTGGTCTTTTCACTGCAAGTTATATTGGCTTCTTTGCTTTCTTTTCCACCATATAAAAACGAGTTGCCAACAGGTACTAAGGTGAACGGAAAGTCAGCATCAGGGTTGACGGGGCAACAAGTTATTTTAATGCTAAACGAAGCACTCCCGGAAGTAATAGAAGTTGAATTTATTGTCGAAGGAAAAACGTGGAGAATGATTGAAATCCCGATGGAAGAAATAGAGGCGGGTTATGATCAAAAAGAAATCTTAGAGGACATTCAGCGGTTGTTGAATCCACATTGGAAAGACCGCTGGATTCAACAACTGAGTGGCGGAATTAGATCTTCGGTCATCACATATCCAATAAAATATAATGAGGAATTATTGGAAGAGTGGAGTGACGATCTTGAAAGAAAGTTATTAGTAGAATCGATAGATGCTGATTTGAAAGTGATTGATGGAGAAGTTATTATTTCAGCTCATAGAAAAGGATATCAGGTCAAATCAAGTGATGTTAAGGAAAAAATGAAAGAATCTTTGCATCATAAAGATTTTGATGATGTCCAGGTAGCAGTACATATTCTGAATCCCGAAGTGACAACAGAATCTTTAGGGAATTTTGATCAACTTTTGGCTATTTATGAAACAAGTTTGGGAAGTAATCAGAAACGGAATACCAACATAAAATTGGGAGCAGAGAAAATTAATGGGCTGCGTTTGGAGCCAGAAGAAGTGTTTTCATTCAATGAAACCGTGGGAAAGGTATCGGCAGAAGATGGTTATCAACCAGCTCCAGTTATTCAAAATGGTAGATTGGTACAAGGGCTTGGTGGTGGCATATGCCAGGTTAGTAGCACTTTGTATCAAGCGACTCTTTACAGCGGTATGGAAATAGTGGAAAGACGAAACCACAGCCTTCCGGTTGGATATGTGCCTCTTGGAATGGATGCTACGATTGCTTATGGAATTCAAGATTTTTCCTTTCGGAACCCACATTCTTTCCCGGTGGTAATGGGAGCTTGGGTTGCTAAAGAAGAGCTACATATAGCTATCTGGGGAGATCGTGACTACGAAAAAGAAAATATACGGATCGAAACCAGAAACCGGCAGGTAATAAGTCCTTCGGTTAACGTTATAAAAGATCCTTTGTTGGAAAAAGGCGTAGAGGTTGTTCGACAAAAGGGACAAAATGGCTATCGGATTTCGGTATATCGAATTACTGGAGATCGAGAAAATAATATGAAAGAAGAACTGATTTCCAGAGATTATTATCGACCTGTAGCGAGGACTGTTTTAGTGGGAACAGGCGAAGATTTGGAAGAAAGGAAAAGTGAGTAATTTACTCATTATCTTGAAAATACAGGTGCTGTTTATTTGCATCGATCGAACATATCGTGTATAATGCTATAAAAAACTAAGGAGTTGGTTTTTTGTACTTGGAAGAAGCTTCGAAACTACCTAAAACAGTGATTGAAAATCTGGATGGAGATATTGGCAACTTGAAAGTTTATCTTGTTCAGGACTATAATGTCAATCTTCTAAAAAGAATGGTCAATTTCGGGCTAGATATTTTTGGGGATCTGGGAATGGATGAGTGGGGACTTGTTCCACAGATTCGGCACGGTAATGTTTTTGTATTAAGAGAAGAAACAAAGAAAAAAATTATAGGGATAGCTATTTTAATGAGAGATTGGGAAGATCTACAGAAATGTTACCTTTTTGATTATGCGATTTCGGATGAATTGCAGGGACAAGGACTCGGTTATCACTTTTTAGTGGCTATTATCCGAAATTTAGAAACACAAGGCTTCACTAAAATGGGTTTAACAGTGGATATTGACAATGCTCCGGCAATACGACTCTACAAAGATAAGATTGGGTTTGAGACTGTTGGCGAAAATGAAGATGAATATGGTAAAGGCCATCACCGTTATATTATGAACTTGCATTTCGATAAACTAAACGCACCAAAAAAATGAATGAAAAAAACCTTCCAATAACGGAAGGTTTTTTTAGATAAAAAGGAGCCGAGCTTAATGAAAATAAATGAGATATTGATTCACCATGGGAATGATATGAAAGAAATGGCAAAGTGCCTATTAAAGCATTCGGAGGTAGAAAAGGAGATAGAAAAAAATTCCCATGTGGGCATTAAACCGAATCTGGTAGAAGCGAAGCCAGCTTCTACTGGTGCGACAACGCATGTAGAATTAGTGGAAGCTGTCATTGATTTCCTTAAAGAAATAGGTATACAAAAGATTACCATTATGGAAGGATCCTGGGTAGGAGATTCTACAGAAGATGCTTTTCATGTGTGCGGATATAAAAAATTAGCAAAAGAAAAAAGAGTAGAACTACTTGATTTGAAAAAAGATACATATATAACTAAGAAAAGCTATGAAGGAGATTTAAAAGTTTGTGAGGCTCCCTTGAAGGTAGATTATTTAATTAATATGCCAGTAATGAAGGGTCATTGTCAGACAGGAATAACCTGTGCTCTTAAAAACATGAAAGGCTGTATTCCTGACTTTGAAAAAAGACGCTATCATCAGATGGGATTGCATGGACCTATTGCGGCTGTAAATACAATTGTTAAACCGGATCTGATTCTGGTAGATGCGATTAATGGTGATTTAACCTATGAAGGAGGGGGGACACCGGTGCCTATGGATCGAATCTTCTTGGCAAAAGATCCGGTGCTAATAGATGCTTGGGCAGCTAAAACGATGGGCTGGAATCTTGAAGAAATACCCTACATTCAGATAGCTGAAAAGTTAGGCGTTGGTTCCAGCAATATTCATGATGCCATTATTTGGGAGATTGGAAAAGCAACTAGGAAAATAAATCCTAGGACACTTCGTGGAGAAGCAAAAGATTATGGAGAATTTGTAGACGAAGGAAATGCTTGTTCAGCTTGCTATGCCACATTACTGTATGCACTGAAGCGGTTGGATGAAGAAGGGAAGCTAGTAACCATTGTAGAAAATTTGAAAATTGGGCAGGTATATAAAGGGCTTTCCTTTCCTGGGATGGGGGTAGGTGATTGTACTTCCGGGTGCGATAAAAACCTTCCTGGATGTCCGCCAGAAGCTGGTGCAATTTTAGAATTTTTAAGAAAAGAATCTGCAAAAGGAAAATAAAGTGATGCCTTTTTGTTGAATATAAACTAAGGATTTAATAGATAGATAGAATATAATGTAATAATGAAAAACCCTTGACGAATCATAAGGAAATTGTTATGATTTATTCATAAGAAAAACATTATGAAAGAAATGGGAGGGAAATTAATGGATATTAAAATTTTAGGAACTGGATGCAAAAAATGCGAAACCTTAGAAATGAACACAAGACAAGCTGTGGAAGCATTAGGTATTCAAGCTGAAATTGAAAAAGTAAAAGATTTTAAGGAAATAGCTTCTTATGGCGTACTAAAAACTCCGGGGTTAGTGGTTGATGGAAAAGCATTAATTTCAGGAAAAGTACCATCGGCAGATGAAATTAAGAAATTATTGGGCAACTAATTAAGAAGAGCATTGGAGGGTTAAGGCGTGAGTGAAAGAAAAAAATTACTGGGAATCGTAACGGTTTTTTTAACTGTCTACTTGATGCCCATAAATAGTCCGGTGCTTCAAGGTGCAATTCTGGAAGCTTTTGCTCTGTTAAATTATTATGCAAGAGAGCATGTAATCCTGTGTCTTATCCCTGCTTTTTTCATCGCTGGTGCCATGAGTGTGTTTGTATCTCAAGATTCAGTGATAAAGTATTTTGGTTCTAAGGCGAAAAAATGGGTTTCTTATTCCGTTGCTTCTGTATCGGGAGTTATACTGGCTGTTTGTTCCTGTACGGTACTGCCTTTATTTGCAGGTATCTATATGAAAGGGGCCGGGTTAGGTCCAGCGATAGCTTTCTTATATTCTGGACCAGCGATCAATGTGCTGGCCATTACTATTACAGCTCGTGTGTTAGGCGCAGAACTGGGTGCTGCCAGAACGATTGGTGCTGTTCTATTTAGTGTAGTAGTAGGCATACTCATGCAATTGATTTTTCGCAAAGAAGAAGCTGAAAGAAATAACGGAGATGAAAGCTTTTTATTGGAAGAAGATGCAGAAGATAGGCCACTATGGAAAACCATATCCTTCTTTGGGTCTATGATTGGTTTTTTAGTATTTGCTAATTGGGCGGAACCGACGGAAGCAGATAGTTTTTGGGGATTGATGTATCAGATTAAATGGATCATGTCTGTCATTTTTTTCATATTAGTTCTGTACATGAGCTTTAGGTGGTTTGACAGAGATCAGCGAAAAGAATGGATAGATGAAACATGGGGTTTTGCGCAAAAGATTTTACCACTACTATTTGCCGGGATTCTTGTTGCTGGAATTCTTCTGGGAAGACCGGGAGAATCAGGTCTTATACCAGAAGAATGGGTTGCTGGACTGGTAGGTGGAAATTCTTTTGGAGCTAACCTCTTTGCTTCTGTAGCGGGAGCGTTTATGTATTTTGCTACTCTGACAGAAGTGCCTATTCTGGAAGGGCTTATCGGAGCAGGGATGGGGTCTGGTCCATCTTTAGCACTTTTGTTGGCGGGACCTGCCTTATCATTACCGAATATGCTGGTCATCAGAAGTATTATTGGAACCAAAAAAACCATGGTCTTTGTTGGCTTGGTGATGGTGATGGCAACGATTAGTGGAATGGTTTATGGAAATATTTTTTAATCTAACAATTTCTTTAAGAAAAAAGCCAGAGGAGGTAAAAAAATGCGAATGTTAGCAGAGTTTTTTCCTGAATTTACAGAAAAACTGGATGAAATTGATGAGCTATATAAAGAAAAACGAAAGATTGATGAGAAGACCTATCAGTTTATTTGCTTTGCACTATCAATAAAAGCAAGATCTAAGCCTTGCGTATTAAAACATTTTAAGGAAGCTTTAGAAGCGGGTGCAACTGTAGAAGAGCTATCCTATATTTTTGCGTTGGTCATGAGAGAAGCTGCAGGGGCTGATGATTGTTGGACTCATGATGTGTTAGGTGACTGGAAAGAAATTATTGCCGGTAACGTGAAATGTGATTGTGAAAAATAAAAACTCCTTTCGAGGAGTTTTTATTTTTTTGCAGGAGTTGCAGGAGTTGGTGTAGATATTTTTCCTTGGCTCTTACAAATAGAAATAGCTGGGTCCTGGGAAACTGCTTCTATCCGCTTAATTTCCATCTCGAATTCAGGCAGTTCTTCGAGAGGTTTTGCCAAAAAATTCTGAAAGGTATGCCATAATGTGTCGAAGTTTTGTTGGTTCAAAGAGTAGATGGTCCGCTGTCCTTCTTTGTGTGCATGTAGTAAGTCGGCTTGTTTCAGTATTCTTAAGTGCTGAGAAATTCTAGGCTGACTGATTTGCAGGATAGACTCTAGTTCGCAGACGTACATTGGTTTAATGGAAAGCAGTTTTACAATTCGGATTCGTGTATTTTCACCTAACGCTTTAAACAGGGTAGCAAAATACAGGGTGATCACCTCCGAGGAATTTTAAAAGAAAGATCAGTCTCATTATAACATATATCTATGGAAGAATCCTGTTTATGAATAGATAAAGCCCGCTTATAGAAAGCGGGCTGAAGGATCTTATTTGAAGAACAATTATTCAACTGTAATATCCATGGTGTTTTCCCAAACACCATGGATATTACAGTAACTCATGGCGTAAAGGGTACCAGTTTTTGGCAGTTTAACCTGTGTTGCTCCGACATAATCAGTGGTTGTATCTAACTCTCCGTGGGCATCAAAAGTAAAGTTTGTCAGTTCTACCGGGAACTTATCTCCTTCCCCATGGAAAAACACCTTGAACCACTTAATATGATGCTCCAATGTATTTGGATGGCCAATGGCATCACCAACGGTTATTCTCAGCTCAAAGGCTTCGCCGCTTTCCACTTTTTCTGGTGCATGGATTACGGGAACGTGTTTTTCGCCTTTCCAGTCTCCTGACTGAAGAAATTTTCCAAAACTTTTCATGATGAATCCTCCTTTGAAAATTTAGGTTATAGAGTAGGTAATATCACTATGATTTATAACCATTTTTCAAAACATTAAACAAGGGGATGACTTTTGAGAAAGAAATCAATTGAAAACCTATGCTTTCCCTCATGCCCTTGTGAAAATTTGGTGGATGTTATTTGGTCGATGTTAGATGTTAATAGAAGGAGTAAAAAAAGAAAGTCAATTTTTATTGTGAGTTTAAGATAGGTAGAACGGGGTAGATATATCTTGTGTGGTTAGGAAGACCTTTACTAAAAAAACAATATGACACTACTAAATAAGGAGGCGAATGGTATGTCAAACTATCATGAACCAATGGAATTACTAGACGAAAAAGCCAGAAACATTTCAAGGGCACTAAACAGTCTTAAAGAAGAGGTGGAAGCAGTAGACTGGTACAATCAACGGGTAGCAGCAACCAAAGATCCGGAATTAAAAGAAATATTAGCACATAATCGAGATGAGGAAATTGAGCATGCGTGCATGACGCTTGAATGGCTTCGGAGAAATATGGATGCTTGGGATGAAGAGTTAAGAACTTATCTGTTTACAGAGAAAAATATATTGGAAGCAGAAGAAACTACTGAAGAGGCTGATTCGATGGCCAAAGGTGGTTTGAGTATAGGGGACTTAAAGTAATAAGGGATAATGACAAAAATATTTTTAGATGGAAATAAGGAACATATGTGAAAAGGAGGACAAAAATGGATATCTTAAAACGTGATTTAGCTCCATTAACCCAAGAAGCTTGGGATGAAATTGATGAAACAGCAGTGGATGTCTTAAAAACCCACCTGTCTGCCAGGAGGGTAGTGAAGGTGCAAGGGCCAAAAGGCTGGGATTATACCGTTATTCCAGAGGGAAGGCTATCAATATTGGAGAAAGAAGATAACCGTGTTCATAGCGGACAGTATGAAGTAAAGCCGCTGGTGGAAACAAGAATTTCTTTTAAGCTGGATCGTTGGGAAATGGATAACATTACCCGAGGTGCTAGAGACATTAAGCTAGATGCTTTGGAAGAAGCAATGGAGAAAATTGCTATTTTTGAAGAGGATGCTATCTATAACGGGTATGAAAAAGGTGGCATTAAAGGATTAGTAGAAAGTTCGGGCCAGGACACCATTTCTTTTGGTAATAAAGGCGAAGAAATATTAGAAGCAATATCCGTAGCCGTATTAAAAATGAAAGAGGCCTATGAAGATGGTCCGTTTACTTTAGTGGTAGGTGAAGAGGGCTGGAAGCGGGTCAATAAAGGCATGGAAGGCTATCCACTTATCAAGCGGATTGAAAAGCTTATTGGAGGATCAGTCATTTATAGTTCCGTATTAGACGGGGCTTTGTTATTACCTCAGGATCATGATGATTTGGAAATGCTTGTAGGTGGAGATTTTTCTATTGGTTATGAGAGTCATGATGCTCACTCGGTAACGCTATTTGCCGCTGAATCCTTTACTTTTAGAGTTCTGGATCCGGATATTATTATATCCTTTTCTATGTAAAAAAGAAAATGACTAGTGATGATAAAGATTAAGGAAAAGACCAGTTACAAATGACACTTTGTAACTGGTCTTTTTACCATCATTATGATATAAAAAAGTATAAAGAAGTACTTTCGTAACAAGTTCTGCTTATATATCAAAGCAGGGAGGGGTGGATATTGTAATGATAAAGGTGTTAGTGGCTATTTCTTTAACCCTTTTGATGATTTTGGTAGTGTTTTTGTATTATCGATCCTTTATGAAAGAATACCCTGAAATACAGGAACAGGAGGAGCGTGGTTAAGGTGTTGCAAAACTATACGGAGACTTTAGTGAGAGAGGTATTAGGAGAATATAAAAGTAAGGAAAGTGTTTGCGAGTGTGAAAAATGCGAAAATGATATCGTTGCAATGGTACTTAATAATATGCCACCCAAATACTTTCTTTCAGATGCATCGGAAGGTGAAAAAATATCTTACGTTTTGAATAAAAAACTTCGATTTGATGCTTTGATTCAGCTAACAGAAGCTGTTAAACTTGCTTGTGATAAAAACCACTCATAAAAACGAGGTGATGACCTTTGCAGATAATAGAGACAGGACGTATCTATCGGCATACATCAGAAGAAATAATTGAAAAGTCATACAAAATGATTTTGCTACAGCAAGGTTCAGAACAGGAAATATTTGATTTGCAAACAATTGTTTATGAAGCTCAGGATGATCCGCAAAAGTTTGTGCCAGATCCTATCGAGTCCTTTCGAGATGTTATGCTGGTGGAAGGGAAAGGTTTCTCCATTGGAGTATTTGTTGAAGAAGAGCTTGTTGCTGTAAGAACTGTGAGTTTTCCGGGAGATGGAACTGACAACCTAGGTAGAGAAATTGGCCTTACTTCTAAAGAAGCGCTTGAAAAAACGGCAATCTTGGAAGCTACAATGGTTCGACCGGATTACCGTGGGAACGCTCTGCAAAAAAGGATGTTAGTTCCAACCATGGAGCTTATTAAAAATCATCGTTGTTGCTATGTGCTATGCACCATATCACCCTTCAATTACCCTAGTTTGAGCAGTGTGATGCACGCAGGGTTGTACATACGAAACTTAAGGATGCGTACAGGTGTATATGGAGGGAAACTTCGTTTTTTACTGGCAGAAAATATCTGTCGTGATAAAAAAATGATATGGAAAGATAGCGTAGCAATAAAGAATACAGAGATTAAAAAACAGCAGCTTTTGATGGAAAAAGGCTATATGGGTTATCATCTAGTGGAAATACCAGAGGAGCCGGATCAGTTTATGATTTACTATGGAAAGTCAGAAGTTTCGTTTTGAGATGTTTCTTTGAAACCAGCTTCCACCAAGTTTTTATAATAATTGTTTCGGGATAATAGTTGATAATGATTTCCACAATCAGCAATAGATCCATCTCGGAGCAGGAAGATCTTATCCATTTCTTGCAGCGTGCGAAGGCGATGAGCAATTATCAGCACGGTGCGATTTTTGAAAACATTTGTCATGGATTGATACAATTGGTTTTCCAAAAGAACATCCATGCTGGAAGTTGCTTCGTCTAAAATAAGGATATCTGGATTTTTTAGCAAAGCTCTTGAAAAAGCAATAAGTTGACGCTGACCACCGGAAAGACCAACACCCCTTTCACCCAACACTGTTTCATATTGTAGAGGCAAGCTCATGATCATGTCATGAGCTTGTGCTTTTTTTGCAGCTTGTTGCACCTCTTCGAAAGAAGCCTGTGGACTACCTTGCAAAATGTTTTTGTGGATGGTATCGGCAAATAAAAATATGTTTTGAGGAATAACCGCCACCATTTTTCGAAAAATAGAATCGGAAATTTCCTGAATGGGGCATTCATCAAAAGAAATATAACCACTAGTAGGCTGATCGAGTTTGGTCAGTAAACGTACCAAGGTTGATTTTCCGGAACCACTGTCTCCGACAATGCCGACGCGTTCTCCCTTTCCTATTTCCATAGAAAGATTTTTAAGAACCATCTTTGAATCATAGTAAAAACACAAACGATGGAATAGAATGCGGTGTTGAAAAAAACAAGGTGTATCCCTTGGCTGTTTTACATGGCTTTCCAGCAGCATCACATCAACAATTCTGTTGAGAGAAACCAAAGCTGATAAGTAAGTATAATACACATCGCTAAAGTTTTTTAAAGGAAGGTAAAACTTTCGGATGTAAGCCAAAAAAGCTGCAAAAATACCAATACTAATAGAACCGGCAATAACCTCTAAGCCACCATGCCAGACTAAAAGAGCATTTCCGACACCTGTTGTTAAGGACATTAACGGGAAAAGCAATGCCAAAAACATCATTGCCTTTAACTTCGCCTTGAAATTTCCAAGGCTGACCTGCTCAAATTCAGCTTCGCTTTTTTCCTGAATGCCTAAAGATTGAATCGCACGGATACCGCTTACATTTTCTTCCACTTGGGCACTTAAGTCTGCCATTTTTTCTCGTACATTCGTAAATGCTTCTCGGATGTGACGCCCTAAAAAAGACATTAGCAGTAAAATAATAGGAACACTAGCCAGCAAAAGCAGTGCTAACTGTGGTTGCATTTGGTACATGATAACCGTAATGCCAATGATTGTTAACACATCGCTCATTAAGCCGATAATACCTTCTGTTATGACAGAGGACAACGCTGAAACATCGTTCATCAACAAGGAAGTAAGAGTGCCTTTTTTCTGTTTTTCGTGAAAACTGATTGGGAGTTCGAGGAGTTTTTTATGGAGAGCTTCCCTAATCTCAAAAACAGTTTTGTGACCAGAAGATTGACTCCAAACACGTTGTTGATAAGCGAAGTACCAGGAGGAAGCATATAAAAGAAAAAATAGAATAATCCAAGGCGTCATTCCTGATGGATGGCCGCTTAAAATATAATCATCAATAATCTTTTGTATCAGGTAAGGTGGGAAAAGAAATGCAATGGTATAAAGTATGGTGAAAAATGCAGCAAGAAATAAGTCTTTTCGATTTTTTTGAATAATGGGGAAGATGAATTGCCAGTTTTCTTTTCGAAAATACTTTTGTTGGAATTTTTTATTTCGTTGATCAGGGTATTTACCGATAAAACCTCCGCGCATTTGGATCCCCCTTTCTTTAGCAAAATTAAGATGAAGTACCTTTCATATTCAGGGATACGAACTTTCTATAGTCATCGCTATTTTTCATAAGCTCTTGATGAGTTCCGGAAGCAAGTAAATGGCCCTTCTGCAAATAAAGCACCCGGGTAGCGTTTTGGATGGTGGAAAGACGGTGGGCAATTGTAATAGTAGTTCGATCTTGCATAAGCACAGCAATAGTATCCATAATTGCCGAATCGGTAATACTATCAATATTAGAAGTGGGTTCATCGAGAATCAATACTTCTGGTTTTTTTAGCAATACTCTGGCTAAAGCTAACCGTTGAGCCTGACCACCGGAAAGGAACACTCCTCTTTCGCCGATCTGGCTTTTATAACCAGAGGGCAAGGACTGAATAAAAGAATCCAGTTGTGCTTCCTTGGCAGCTTGCTGTACTTCTTGAAAAGTAGCTGTTGGTGAACCTAAGCGCAGGTTGTCTTCAATGCTTCCGTTAAATAAAAAAGGATCTTGCATCACAAAACCTATTTTTGTCCGTAAGCTGCTAAGGGAATAATGAGAAATAGGAATATCGTCGATGAATAGGGTGCCCTTTGTAGGCTGATAGAATCGCATCAGCAAGTGGACTAAGGTCGTTTTGCCAGCACCGGAAGGGCCTATCAAAGCGATAGATTCGCCAGGAAAAATTTGTAGATTGATATCAGATAAAACCAGTTGATCCTTGTAAGCAAACGAAATATGGTTAAGGACTATGGATTGTTGAATGGTTTTGAAATTTCGGGCATTCGGAATATCGGTTAGTGAATCCTTTTGATTGAGAAGGTCGAAGATTCTGCTGGCGGCCGCGTCACTCTGGCTAAACAAATTGAGAAGAAATCCGGTTTGGCGGATGGGGCGACGCAACATATTGATGTAAGCCAAAAAAGCGACGAGAGTTCCGGTACTGATCTGACCCATGGAGGCTAACCAACCTCCCATTAACAATACAATACCTGTAAAAAAGCCAATCAAAGTTTCGGCATAAGGCATCCAAAAGGCACTGATCTTGTTGGCTGCTAAGGTATGGTTAAGCACTTTTTCGTTTTCCTCTGTAAACTGGCTATGCTGATAGCCTTCATTTCCAAAACTTTTAATAACCTCAATTCCCGATAGATTTTCCTGAGCCTGAGAAGATAAGATGCCAGTATGTTTTCGTATCTTTTGAAAAGCAGGACGGACTCTACGGGCATAAACAAACATGGCGTGGGTCATAGGAGGGATCAAAAATAAAAAAAGGATGCCCATTAGATAATTCCAATAAAGCAAGGTAATGAAGATCCAAATGAGAATCAGCGCATTTGTGAACACTTTCAGCAAGCCAAAGCTGATAAAGCGGTTTAAAGTGTCCGCATCTGAAACAATTCGTGACATTAAGTCTCCTGTCCTGGTTTTATCATAAAAAGAAAAAGACAGCTGGTTTATATGATGGAAAACTTGGTTTCTTATGGAGTAAATGATCTTTTGGCCGATGTACTCACTGAATACTTGCTGAATAAAACTTAGAATACCTTCTGTAAGGGATACCAAAAGAATTCCAAAAGCAAGCCAAGGCAACCAATTGGCATTGCCACTGGGCAGCACTTCGTCAATAGCGTATTGCATTATCCAGGGAGGTACGGTGGTTAAAAATGAAATGATCATCAAAAGAAAAAAGATAATCATTAACGGCCAACGGTAAGGCTTAAGAAAGGGTAGCAGTTTCATAGAAAACTTCTCCTGACTAAAAATAAAATAGGGATGATGATTATTGATTATACACTCAGTTAAGGGAAATGACAAAATCAATTTAGAGAAAGAATTCTAAATTATTTAAGAATAAACATTGAAATAAAGTCTTAACCGAGATACAATGAAATTGATTAAAGAAATGTTAAAAACATATATATTCGGATGAGGATAGCGAGAGAGTCCGTTAAGGAGCCGAAGGAGCAATATGTAGAGCTGGGATTTCTACATAGAAACTTTCAGGAAAAAGGATCGCTATAGGACGAAACTCTGGAAAGATCCGCAAGGACGCCGAAGGTGCAATGCAGCCAGGTGTTTCAAAAATAAATAACCTGGAAGCAGAATCTCTCAGGCTTACGACAGAGGGCATGCAATTATCAATCCTTATTGGTACTTGTGTGTCTTTTTGATGTGAGATAAGCAAAATGTTGGGTAGTTATAACAAGGAGGCTAGCAAAGGAAGGAGGAGCAATATGACAGAAGAAAAACGAACACCACTTTATCAGTGGCATGATGCCAATGGAGGTAAAATGGTGGAGTATGCAGGATGGCAGATGCCTGTTCAGTATGAAGGGCTGATGTCAGAACACCACGCCGTCAGACAAAAGGCAGGTATGTTTGATGTATCCCACATGGGAGAAGTAAGGGTGAAAGGAAAGGAAGCCCTGTCCTTTATTCAGCATTTGCTAACAAATGACTTCTCTTCGATGAAAGATGGTGAAATACTGTATACCTTTATGTGCTATCCCGAAGGTGGGGTAGTGGATGATTTGCTCGTATATCGATTTGCTCAGGATGAGTATCTGCTTGTTATTAATGCTGGGAATGTTCAAAAGGATCTGGATTGGATCAATGAGAAAGCTCAAAAATTCGAAGTGGATGTTATTGATGAATCAGATAGGACAGCAGAACTTGCTATCCAGGGGCCGCTGGCAGAGGAAATTACTCAAAGGGTTACGGACCAGAACCTATCTGAAATTAAATTTTTCAACTTTAAGGATCATGTAACAATTGCTGGTGTTAAGTGTCTTATCTCCAGAACTGGTTATACCGGCGAAGATGGTTTTGAAATATATACAAAATGGGATGAGTTAGAAACCGTATGGAAAGCTTTGATGAAGGCTGGTGAGGACGAAGGTATCCAACCTGCAGGGCTAGGTTGTAGAGATACATTGCGCTTTGAGGCAGGACTTCCGTTGTATGGGCATGAAATATCGAAAGATATTTCACCAGTTGAAGCAGGATATGGTTTTTTTGTTAAGTTAAAGAAAGATGATTTTATTGGATTAGAAGCTCTTAAAAAACAAAAGGAAGCAGGGATTCCCAGAAAGCTAGTAGGCTTTGAAATGCTTGGCAAAGGGATTCCGAGAAGTGAATATGATGTTTTATTAGAAGGTGAAAAGATAGGATTTGTGACAACGGGTTATGTATCACCAACATTAAATAAAAACGTTGGTTTGGCGTTAGTAGATCGAAAAACCATAGAAGGACAAGAACAAATAACGATTCAAATACGAAAAAAACAGGTGGAAGCAAAATTAATACCGACCCCTTTTTACAGAAAGAATACAAAATCTAAAGGTTAATTGGAATGGCGAAAGAACTAACTAGAGTTTCATGTAATGATTATAAATGAATATAAGGGAGGAATAACAATGAGAGAAATGGAAAAGTTATTATTTACCAGTGAGCATGAATGGGTGGATGTTCAGGGAGACGAAATGTATATGGGCATTACAGACTTTGCATCCAAAGCCTTAGGAGACATTGTATTTGTTGAATTACCAGAAGTTGATGAAACATATGTAAAAGGCGATGCTTTTGGTGTCATCGAATCAGTTAAAGCGGCTGCAGATATGTATATACCAGTAGATGGAACTGTTTTAGAGATCAATACAGAGTTAGAGGATGACCCTGGTCAGATTAATCAGGATCCGTTAGCTAATTGGTTTGTAAAAATTAAAATCAGCGATAAATCTCAATTAGATGAGCTGATGAAACCGGAGGACTATCAAAGATTCTGCGAAGAGGAGGCGTAATATGTTTCCCTATATTCCACATACAGAAGAAGACATTAAAAAAATGTTAGATACATTGGGAATGAAAGATCTTGAAGATTTATTCGCCGATGTGCCTAAGGATGTTCGATTACAGAGAGAATTAATGCTTGAAGAACCAAAGTCAGAAATAGAAATACAACATCATATGCAGGATTTAGCAAAAGATAACAAAAGTGCAGAAGATCTCGTATGCTTTTTGGGTGCGGGAGCTTATGATCACTATATTCCTTCTGTGATCAAACATATTACATCCCGTTCCGAGTTCTATACAGCCTATACCCCATATCAGGCAGAGGCTAGTCAGGGAACCCTTCAGGTCATTTTTGAATTTCAGACAATGATAGCGAATTTGACAGGAATGGATATTGCTAATGCATCAATGTATGATGGTGCAACAGCAACAGCAGAAGCGGCATACATGGCAGCGGCTCAAACCAGACGCAAACAAGTGGTTGTTTCAGAAACCGTTCATCCAGAGACCAGAAGAGTGCTGGAAACCTATGGTCGCTTTAACGGTATTGAAGTGGTGACAATACCTTCTAAAGAAGGTGTGACCGACCTAGAAAAACTTAAAGAAGCTGTGACAAAGCAGACAGCTGGTGTGATTATTCAAAATCCAAACTTCTTTGGAATCATCGAAGAAATGGAAGAAGCAGAAAAAATTGCCCATCAGGATAAAGGGCTGTTAATTATGAACGTGGATCCGATTTCTTTGGGACTTCTTAAATCACCGGGCGAAATAGGTGCAGACATTGTTATTGGTGAAGGGCAGTCTTTAGGAAATCCAATGAACTACGGAGGACCATACCTAGGATTTATGGCTGCGTCTCAGAAACTAATGAGAAAAATGCCAGGAAGAGTCGTAGGGCAAACCACCGATGTTGAAGGAAATGTGGGATACGTATTAACCTTACAAACCAGAGAACAACATATTCGTCGTGAAAAAGCAACTTCTAATATTTGCACCAATCAAGCATTGAACGCTTTGGCGGCACTTGCATACATGTCTTTAATGGGGAAACAAGGGATGCGGCAAGTGGCAGAACAGTCCTATCGAAAAGCACATTATGCCTTAGAGAAAATTGAGAAAGAAACCGGGCTAAAGAGAACTTTTGATAAACCTTTCTTTAAAGAGTTTATGGTGACTGCTCCCGGAGATGTTGACGAGATCAATAAAGAATTAATGAAACAGGGAATACTGGGAGGATTCTCTGTGGATAAATACTATCCGGAAATAACAAACGGAATGCTTCTCTGCGTAACAGAAAAGCGAAGTCTAGATGAAATTCACCAACTAGTAAAAGGTTTGGAGGGGATCAAATGAAGGAGTATACAAAGCTGCTGTGCGACATTTCGAAACCTGGTAGAACCGGATATCGACTACCTCCCGACGAGTTAAAGGATATGGATATAGAAGCTGGTATACCTGAAAGCATGAGATCGACAAAGGATCTTTCTTTGCCGGAAGTAAGTGAATTAGATGTGGTTCGTCATTTTGTTAATATTTCGCAAAAGAACTTTGCTATTGATAAAGGATTCTATCCATTAGGTTCTTGCACCATGAAATACAATCCTAAAATTAACGAAGACATGACATCTTTGCCAGGATTTAATACACTGCATCCTTATCAACCGGAAGAGACGGCACAAGGTGCACTGAAGATGATGTATGAACTCCAAAACATGTTGGCTGAAATCACTGGAATGGCAGGCATAACACTTCAACCGGCAGCTGGTGCTCATGGCGAAATGACTGGACTGATGGTGATAAAAGCATATCATGAAAAAAGAGGAGATGCACAAAGGAAAAAAATCATTGTTCCTGATTCAGCACATGGTACGAATCCGTCCAGTGCTCATGTGGTAGGCTATGATGTAGTAGAGGTAAAGTCTAACAGGGATGGAGACGTTGATATAGAGAGCCTTAAAGCTGTTTTGGGTGACGACATTGCAGGATTGATGTTAACCAACCCAAGCACTCTCGGCCTATATGAAAGAAATATTACGGAGATTGCACGACTTGTTCATGAAGCTGGCGGACTGTTATATTACGATGGAGCCAATGCAAATGCCATATTAGGGGTATCTCGACCAGGAGATATGGGCTTTGACGTGGTTCACTTAAACCTTCACAAAACCTTTTCAACACCACATGGTGGAGGTGGACCCGGAAGCGGACCTATTGGCGTGCGGGAAGATTTAATACCTTTCTTACCCAAGCCAGCAGTGGTAAAAGATGGAGATTCCTATGCTCTGGAATATGACCGCCCAGAAAGTATTGGAAAGATTCACTCTTTCTATGGCAACTTTGGGGTTAACGTCCGAGCGTATACCTACATCAAAACCATGGGTGCTGAAGGATTGAAAAAAGTAAGCCAGATGGCTGTTTTGAATGCGAATTATCTGATGCACCATTTGAAAAACCACTTCAAATTGCCCTTTGACCGGGTTTGCATGCATGAATTTGTATTGGCAGGTCTTGGTAAAAAGGAAATGGAAGTTAATACGACAGATGTTGCGAAAAGATTGCTGGATAATGGTTTTCATCCACCAACAGTTTATTTTCCACTGATTGTACCGGAAGCGTTGATGATTGAACCGACAGAGACAGAGTGCTTAGAAACACTGGATGCTTTTATAGAAGCAATGAAGGCTATTTCTCAGGAAGCAGACGACAATCCGGATATTCTAAAGGCAGCTCCACATGTTGCGCCGGTACGTAGACTAGATGAGGTAAAAGCAGCTAGAGAGCCGGTTCTTAAGTGTGAATTACCCATATAAGTTCTTAAAACAAGCATTATCTAAAAACAAGCCGAGTGCAGCTTTAGCCTAGCACTCGGCTTTCTTGGAGGAGGTTTGTCAGAATGAAAAAAGAGTTCATCATTATCGGTGCTGGTCCGGGTGGCTATGTTGCCGCTATCCGAGCGGCGCAGCTTGGTGCAAAAGTAACAGTGGTTGAAGGTCGGGATATAGGTGGCACCTGCTTAAACCGAGGTTGTATTTCAACGAAAGCAATGTATACAAATGCAAAAAAAATAAACGATCTAAAGAAAATGCATGAATTTGGAGTGGACTTAGAAGGATATCGTATTAACTTTGAAAAAATTCAAAGCAGAAAGAAAGCAGTCGTAGATCAACTGGTAGGTGGTATCGAAAAACTCCTGAAAGCATATCAGGTAGAAGTGATCCACGGCTGGGCAACTTTTGCTGGAGAAAAAACACTGGAGGTCAGCACAAAAGAAGGCGAAACATTGGTTTTAGAAGGCGAAAAAATCCTTATCGCCAGTGGTTCGAAGCCGTCTATTTTACCGGTTGAAGGGACAGACCTTCCGGGAGTTATTACAAGTGATGAACTGCTGGATATTGATCATATTCCTAAAAAACTTGCTGTTGCAGGTAGTGGTGTTATTGGAATAGAATTAGCAGCTATTTTTAACGCTTTTGGTTCAGAGGTGACGGTGGTTTCTTCAACGCTTCTAAAACGAATGGATGGAGAAATGATAAAAAGAGTACAACCTTACTTAAAAAAACAAGGCTTGGATTTGAAACAGGATTGTCGTGTGACAGGCATTACACATACGGGTGAGGGTCTCGAAATTGACATACGTAATAAAAAGAATGGCAAAGAAGATAAAATTGAGGCAGATACGTTATTAATGGCACCGGGAAGAGACCCGATGCTGAATCAGCTCAACTTAGAAAAAGCAGGTGTTCAGTACGATGAAGCCGGCATAAAGGTAAATGAACATCTGCAAACGAGCAATGAATGCGTTTTTGCTATTGGTGATGTGCTGGGCGGGATGATGTTGGCTCATGTGGCGTCTCATCAAGGAATAGCAGCTGTAGAACGTATGCTGGGCCATGAGTCGGGAATAAGGCTTGACGTTGTTCCTGACTGTGTATTTATGGATCCGCAATTGGCTGGTGTCGGAATGACAGAAGAACAGGTAAAAGAAAAGGAAATTGACTACCTCACAGGGAAATTTATGTTTGGGGCGAATGGCAAAGCTCTGGGAATGGGTGAACCGGAAGGATTTGTAAAAGTGATTGCTCGGAAAGATAACCATCAGCTATTAGGCATGCATGTTATGGGTGCTCATGCATCGGATCTAATCCATGAAGGAGCCCTTGCGCTGAGTCATGATATGACTCTTGAAGATATTACTCAAACAATTCATGCTCATCCGACGTTAGCGGAAACGGTGATGGAAGCGGCGTTAGCAGCGACAAATGAAGCGATTCACATGGCACCGCCACGGAAAAAATAAACAAAAATGAAAATTATTATCATTTGATGTTTAAGATCCTTCTGACTGGATAAATATATAATGACGAAAAAATTATCAGGAGGTTATCTTATGACAGAAAGAATTGTAGGGAAACCTGCACCGCATTTTGAAATGAATTTTGTGGACGGTGAAGGTGAAAAATTTGGGAAAATTTCATTGGATGATTACAAAGGAAAATGGCTTGTTATGTTTTTCTATCCCCTAGACTTTACCTTTGTGTGCCCAACGGAAATTACAGGCATGAACAAGAGAATTAAAGACTTCCAAGATGCTAATGCTGAAGTTTTAGGTGTTAGTACGGATAGTGAACATTCTCATAAAGCTTGGATTCATCAGGCTCATGATAAAGGTGGTCTGGGAAAATTGGATTTCCCCCTTGCTTCAGACATGACGCAGGAAGTTGCTCGCAACTATGGAGTACTAGTGGAAGAAGATGGAATTGCTTTAAGAGGATTATTCATCATTGATCCTGAAGGCATTGTAAGATACGCTGTCGTGCATGATTTGAATGTGGGACGTAGCGTTGATGAAACTCTAAGAGTTCTTCATGCTCTAAAAAGTGGAGGGTTATGCCCCATAGATTGGAGCCCTGGAGAAGAAACATTATAGACTGTTTGTTCCAGTCACTCCCTTTCTGAAAGAGCCAGTGTCTTTAGACACTGGCTCTCAGGTTGTAGACAAAGTAATTTGAACTCGGTTATAACACTACGATCTTGTGTGTTTTGGTCGAAAGGTCGAAAACAGAAATCCAAACTCACTCGTGCCCTGCGGGTACTCCGTTCAAACAAGGATTTCTACCGGTTTTCTCTCTTTTTCGAAAAACACATACAAGCTCTTCGTTAGATGTCCTCGCCTCAAATTATCATGTCTACATAATTTGTCTTCAGTCTCAGAGCCAGTGTCTTTAGACACTGGCTCTTTTTAATGTAGGAAATCTTTGTTCCGGTAATATTTCATGTTACAATAGATAGGGTGTCATTAACGAGAAAAGGCGGTGTTTTTTTGACAGTAGAAATCATAGTGATGGCAGCAATTTTAATGATTCAGTTTTTTTATTTGATAAAGTTAGAGCGAATAGAAAAGAACTATCGGGAGGAATCAGAAAAAAACCGGGAATTATATCGTCAAAGCGAGAGAGAAAGTAGAGCAGAGCTTTTACAAGCTTTACGACAGTTTGAAAATGCCACCGGTGAGCGGTTAGACAAAACAACACAAGTGATGACCGGGCGGCATGATCATATTATAAAAATAACAGAACATAAGCTAGATCACTTGCGTGAAGTGGTTGAAGGAAAAATTAGCGATTTGCAAAAAGATAATAACGAAAAATTGGAAAAAATAAGAGAAACTGTTGATGAAAAATTACATAAAACATTGGAGCATCGTCTGGGGGAGTCCTTTAAACAAGTGAGCAGTCGTTTAGAACAAGTTCATCAAGGATTGGGCGAAATGCAAAACTTAGCCAATGGAGTTGGGGACTTAAAAAAAGTCCTCAGTAACGTCAAAACAAGAGGCGTATTAGGAGAATATCAGTTAGAGAGTCTTTTGGAGCAATTACTAACCCCGGAGCAATACGAGAAAAATGTGGCGGTTCAAGAAGATAGTGCTGACCGGGTAGAATTTGCTGTGAAATTGCCAGGAAACGACTCTAAGGCGAAACCTGTTTGGATGCCGATTGATGCGAAGTTTCCAACAGAAACCTATCAACATCTTCTGGATGCCTATGAAAACGGGGAAAGCGAAATGATTGACAGTCGCCGAAAAAATCTTATCAATCGAATAAAAACAGATGCGCGGATGATAAATCAAAAATACCTTGCCCCGCCCTATACAACAGACTTTGCTATTATGTTCCTGCCTTTTGAAGGATTATATGCAGAAGTTTTACGCTTAGGAATTTTTGAAGAGATTCAAAGAGAGTTCAAAGTAACCATTGCTGGACCAACTACTTTGTCTGCCTTATTGAATAGTTTGCAAATGGGATTTCGAACGCTGGCCATCCAAAAAAGATCCAGTGAAGTATGGGAATTATTAGGAGCGGTTAAGTCGGAATTTGGAAAATTTGGAGGTATTCTGGACAAAACAAGAAAAAAATTGCAGGAGGCAAGTAATGTCATTGATAAAGCAGGAGTAAGAACCAGGGCCATTGAACGTAGGCTGAGAGAAGTGGAAGAAATGCCAAGTGAAACTACCTTGCAATGGTTTGAGGATGAAAAGATTAGCGATGAGCTACAGGATGAAGAGGTGTAAAGCGTGATAAAACCAATACCAGATGAAGCCTGGGTAAGAAAACTCTTGGACTGGTTTGATGCTGGAAACAGAATCATGCCTTGGAGAAACACAAAGGATCCCTATAAAAGATGGATTTCGGAAATAATGCTTCAGCAAACAAAGGTTGAAACGGTAATTCCATATTATGAAAAATTCATGACATGTTTTCCTAATATACAAGCATTGGCAGCGGCTAATGAGGATGATGTTTTGAAGCAATGGGAAGGGTTAGGCTATTATAGTCGTGCAAGAAATTTATTAAAAGCCGCTCGTATTATGCAGGAAGAGCATGACGGAACTTTTCCTGAATCGGAAAAAGAGGCACTCAAACTTCCTGGGATCGGACCATATACGGCGGCGGCTGTACTGAGTATGGCTTACGACATGCCGTTATCCTCTGTTGATGGTAATGTTATGCGAGTTTTTAGTCGAATATACGCTTTGAAAGAAAATGTTTTAGAACCAAGAGCGGTTAAACTGGTAAGAACTAAGCTAGAGAGCATGATTCCAAAGGATAGACCAGGCGATTTCAATGAAAGCATGATGGAGTTAGGTGCTGTCGTATGTCTACCGAATAACCCCCGGTGCATAGACTGTCCTATACAGAATTCCTGCCAGGCTAAGAAATCAGGACTAGCGCAAGAGTTACCTATAAGGATAAAGAAAAACAATAAAAAAATACTGGAGAAACACGTCTTTGTTGTCTGGAATAAAAAGAAGGATGCATTATTGCTGAAAAGAAATCCTTCCAAAGGCTTACTGGGAGGAATGTGGGTATTCCCCACACAGGAAAGTTTAGAAAGCAAACAGGGGCTGGTGCAGGAAAATAATAAAGGTTATAATAATGAAAATAAAGAGTCTGAGGAAGAGACTCGCTTGTTGACCACCATGGTTATGACGAGAAAGATAGGAAAGGCTAAACATATTTTTTCCCATCAGCAATGGAACATGACAATTTATGAAGCTGAAATAGATTCTAGTGATATAATGGGTTACCAGTGGATTCAGTTGTCTGAAATAGAAAAATTAGCGTTTCCAGAAGTGTATCAGAAAGTACTTAGAAGCATTTCTTTAGATTCAGCAGACTCATAGAAGGGATGAATGCGATGCATCATATGAAAGACGTGGAAGAAAAACGGAGTTTAAGTATGAAAAGAATGGTAATAAAAGTAGGGACAAGCACATTAACCCATGCCAACGGGCGCATCAACTACTATCGTATGGATCATATCGCCCGTCAAATAGCGGATATTAAGAATATGGGTTACGAAGTAACGCTGGTATCATCAGGTGCTATCGGAAGCGGTATGGGAAAGATGGGACTTAGAAAAAAACCCTCGGGAATACCTCAACGCCAAGCTTTGGCCGCTGTTGGACAAGGCGTTATGATGCATATGTATGAAAAGTTTTTTGGTGAATACAGCCAGATTGTTGCACAGGTTTTGTTAACACGGGATGATATTAATAGTCGGGAACGATATTTGAATGCAAGACATACATTAACAGCCTTGCATCGTTACGACGTTATTCCGATTGTTAATGAGAATGATACTATTTCTTTTGATGAAATCCGATTTGGTGATAATGATAACCTGGCAGCACTTACGGCTGTTTTAGTGGATGCAGATCTTTTAGTTCTTTTATCCGATATTGATGGTCTGTATCAAGAAAACCCACAGGACAATCCAGAGGCGCCTTTTATTGAAACAGTAACCAGTATTACAGAAAAAATCGAAAGTATGGCTGGAAAACCTGGTTCAAATCTGGGTAGTGGTGGTATGATTACTAAAATAGAAGCCGCTAAAATTGCGACAAATAATGGAATTCCTATGATTTTAGCGAATGGGTCGCAACAAGAAGTGTTATTGGATATTGTGGAAGGTAAAAAAGTAGGAACCTTATTCCTTCCCAAAGAGCATCGTATGGGCGTGAAAAAAGGCTGGATAGGTTTTGCTTCTAAAACAGAAGGGGAGATAACCGTTGATGAAGGTGCTGAAAATGCTTTGAGAAATCGAGGAAAAAGTTTGTTGCCTAGCGGGATCACATCGGTGAAAGGAACTTTTGAAAAGGGAAGCGTTATTAGCATTTTGGGAAAAAAAGGAGAAATTGCCAGAGGCATCAGCAACTATGGGTTTAATGAAATTGACAAAATAAAAGGATGCCAAAGTAAGGATATTGAGAAAATTTTAGGGTATTGCTATTATATGGAAGTTATTCATCGGGATCACTTAACCTTGCTATAAACAGAATAAATAGAAAAGGAGTCGAAGTTATGAATGAAGAATTGATAATAAAAGGAAAATTAGCCAAAGAAGCAGCCAATTCACTTTCACTTTTATCGGCAGAAGAAAAAAATCATGCATTGCTACAAATGGCAGAAGCTCTGGAACAAGGAGTGCATCGAATCCTTGAAGCTAATAAAGAAGATATGCGTAATGGAAGAGAAAACGCTCTTTCGGATGCTTTGATGGATCGGTTGATGTTGACAGAAGAACGTATTTACGCGATGGCAGATGGATTAAAAGCGCTGAGAGGAATTGAAGATCCTATTGGAAAAGTAGAGGAAATGTGGATAGGAGCTCAAGGCATAGAGATTGGAAAAATGCGGGTACCAATGGGCGTTATTGGAATGATCTATGAAGCCAGACCGAATGTGACGGTAGATGCAGCTGGGCTATGCTTAAAAACTGGTAATGCGGTCATTCTTCGTGGTGGATCGGATGCGCTGCATTCCAATCGCATTTTAACAGAACTGATTGCAACAGCGGCTGAGAAAGCTGGCTGTCCAAAAGGTAGTATTCAAAGTATCGAACAAACAGGAAGAGAAGTTGTAACGGAATTTATTCAAATGACCGACTACCTAGATGTTATCATTCCACGTGGTGGAGCTGGACTTATTCAAACAGTAGTAAAAAATGCTACGGTTCCCGTTATTGAAACGGGAATAGGTAACTGTCATATTTTTGTTGATGAAAACGCTGATTTGGAAAAAGCAAAACAGATCGTTATCAATGCAAAAACTCAAAGGCCAGGAGTGTGTAATGCCTTAGAAACCTTGTTGGTCCATAAAGAAAAAGCAAAAGCACTGTTGCCGGAGTTGCTTCCTCTTCTTAATGAAAAAGGGGTAGAGATCAGAGGGGATCATTTTACCAAAGAAGCTTTTGAAGACGCTATTGAAATAAATGATTCTGATTATGCCGAGGAATTTTTGGATCTTATTCTAGCGGTTAAGGTAGTTGATAGCATTGACGAAGCCATTACACATATTCAACGTTATGGTACAGGTCATTCGGAAGCAATCATTACGGAACACTATAGTAATTCCAGAAAGTTTTTACGTTGTGTTGATGCGGCGGCTGTTTATGTTAACGCCTCTACTCGGTTTACAGATGGAGAACAATTTGGATATGGGGCGGAGATAGGTATCAGTACTCAAAAATTGCATGCACGGGGCCCTATGGGATTAAAGGAACTGACCAGTACGAAATATGTGATCTATGGAGATGGGCAAATAAGAAAATAAAGGCTAATGAAAAGAAGCACCGCTGCACTTAATTCATAAGGCAAGGTGCTTCTTTTTTAGATTGTTTCGAGGAGCGAAGTAGCTTTTTTAATTTGTCTCTTCACTTCCGATCGTGCTGTTCCGCCAAAACTACTTCGCCGATCGACAGCGGCTTCGATGCTTAGAACCGAAAGAAGATCCTCTCCAATAGAATCACTAAACTTTCCCCATTCATCTAAGGAAAGATCAGCAAACTCTTTGTTGTTTTCAAGGCAGTATTGGACAGCTTGCCCAACAATATGATGAGTATGACGAAAGGGAACTCCTTTTGAGACGAGATATTCGGCAATATCCGTTGCTAATAGAAAGCCCTTTTGTAGATGCTGTTTAATAGATGCTGATTTCATGGTGACACCATTCAGCAAATCTGGCAAGAGGCCAAGAATTTCTTCTAGAGTGTCTAAAGTATGAAAAACAGGACGCTTATCTTCTTGCATATCACGATTATAAGTAAGCGGAAGTCCTTTTAGATTAATCATTAAATCATTTAAGGAAGCAAGCACCCCGCTCGTTTTTCCACGCATTAGTTCCAGCGCATCTGGATTTTTTTTGTTTGGCATCATACTTGAACCGGTGCAATAGGCATCTGGTAATTCAATAAAATCGAATTCCTGGGTGTTCCATAGAATCAAGTCTTCGCAGAGTCGGCTAATATGAAGCATAAAAGTAGAAGACGCAAATAGAAATTCGAGTAAGTAATCTCTGTCGGATACAGTATCCAGACTATTTTCTGTAACATTAGTGAAATCGAGAAGTTTTGCCGAATAGTGCCGGTCTATGGGAAGGGTTGTACCGGCTAAGGCGCCAGCACCTAAGGGGCACTGATCTGCCTGGTCAAAGGCAGCGGCCATGCGGTTAAAGTCCCGATGGAATTTCCAGAAATAAGCCATCCAAAAATGCCCAAGGGAAACTGGCTGCGCATGTTGCAAATGAGTAAAACCTGGCAAAAAAACATCAATATCCTTTTCCGCCCGATTTATAAGCGCATTTAGCAAGGCGTCTTGCTGTTGCATAATCTCTCGGATTCTTTTTTTCATAAAAAGACGATAATCTGTTGCTACCTGATCATTGCGGGACCTGGCGGTATGTATTTTTGCTCCCATAGGTCCTAACTTTTCTATTAAACGAGCTTCTATATTCATATGGACATCTTCAAGCGCTATATCTGGCTTGAAATCTCCCTGTTCAATCTCTGTTTCAATTTCTAAAAGAGCCTGATCAATCTTTTGCTGTTCTTCAGCGGTTAACAATCCCACTTTTAACAACATTTTTCCATGGGCTCGACTACCAGCGATATCTTCTCGAAAAAAAGACCAGTCTGTATCTAAAGACTGACTGAACTTTTGCATTTTATCAGCCGTGGAGCCGGCAAAACGTCCACTCCATAGTGCTTTTTTATCCTCCATACCAGATCCTCCTTGTGTTTCTTACCATCATAATTCATAAAGGAGGTTATCGTCAAGAAAAACCACAATATAACCAGTAATGGATGCTACCGATTAGATGTTATAAACGAAAGCTGTGGAATAAGTTTCCAGGCTAATAAAACGGCAAGAAACAGTTTTAAGATTCCGCCGGGCAAGAAGGGGAGAAACCCTAGGGCGATAGCCTGGGAAAAGCTGATACCAGCAGAATAGGCAAGCCAAGGGACGCCGATTAAGTTCAGCAAAATCAAGCTGCTAAAGCCAGAGACTAAAAAATATCGGAGCATATTAGGAGAAGACCCCTTAAAAAAGCTAATAAAGTAAGCCATTGGAAGAAAGCCTATCAAAAAACCACCGGTTGGTCCCAAAATAACACCAATACCAGAAGACCCTCCGGCAAACACAGGCAGGCCGATGATACCTAGAAGAAGGTAGATGGAAAGCGTGAGTGTTGATTGTCCCGGAGTTAGCAGTAAGGCACAAAGCATAATAGCTAAAGTTTGACCAGTAACTGGAACTGGCGAAAAAGGAAGGGGGATAATAATATAACTTGAAACAGCAATGAGTGCAGCGAGTAAAGAAATACGAGTACAGTCATGAATGCTTATTTTAGGCTTCATGGAAAAACCTCCTAATAACAGTATAAATAGAGTATAAAGGAGAGAAGAAATACTGTCAACTATAAAAAAGGGAATGGTTAACAAAAATTATTTTTAATTGATAAGAAGAATCATTTTCGTGTTTAAGAAGAAAAAGAAGAGGTATAAATATATTAAATTCAATATAATTGATGTCGATATTAATCAAATGTAAAGTTGTTAAACAAGCAATAAGAATAGGTGGTGGCTGAATGGCTATTGTCGAAAATGATAACCATGTAAGCGAAGATTCTTTGAAGTTATTTGTTGTACTATCAAAAGCTTATGCTTCTGTTTCAGAAGCTGTTTTGAAAGATATTCGAAGATATGGATTGAATCCAACAGAATTTGCGGTATTAGAACTTTTATATCATAAAGGGATACAACCAATTCAGAAAATAAGAGAAAAGGTGCTGCTCAAAAGCAATAGCATTACTTATACGATCGATAAACTTGAGGAAAAAAAATATATTGAACGAAAAGGCTGTTCAAAGGATAGAAGAGTTACGTATGTGACTTTAACCGAAAGGGGTAAGGAAAAGATGCAATCCATTTTTCCTTCTCATGAAGAAGCCATCAAAAAAATATTAAAATCACTCAGTGGTGATGAAAAAAAAGAAGCTATAAGGTTATTGAAAAAAATTGGTTTGGGCATGTAATACATAGCTCCTAGTGTCAAAGGTTCCAATTTGAATCTTTGGAAGGAGTAGATTTATTCCTTATGGATAAATAATAACTAGAACATGACATGAAGAAAAGGAGAGATATCATGGAAAAAGTAAAATTAGCAATTGTATATTACAGTTTTACCGGAACCAATCAAAAAATGGCAAAATGGGCAGCTGAGGCAGCTCAAAAGGCAGGTGCTGAAGTCAAAATCTTGAAAGTAAAAGAAGTCGTCCCTCAGGCAGTTATTGATGCCGATCCTATGAGGAAAGCAAATGATGAGTCATCGAAAGATATTCCGGAGGTAAGCAATCAAGATCTTGAATGGGCAGATGCTTTTCTTTTTAGTTTTCCAACCAGATTTGGAATGATGCCTTCTCAAATAAAATCATTTTTAGATCAAACAGGACCTTTGTGGGCAGAAGGGAAGCTGGCCAATAAGGTAGTTAGCGCTATGACCTCAGCTCAAAATCAACATGGTGGTCAAGAAGCAACTATTTTATCATTCTATACAATGATGTATCACTGGGGAGCTATTGTAGCCTCACCAGGATACACAGATCCGGTCATTTTTGGTGCTGGTGGAAATCCTTATGGCACCTCTGTGACAGTAGATGGGGAAGGAAATATGAGTGGTGAGCAAGAAAGCATAAAAGCGGCCATTCAGCATCAGGCTAACCGAACTATTCAAGTTGCTGGATGGGTGAAAGAAGGGCTAAAAGCATAGCGGCATTTTGTTCTCTATATCTTGTTCGCTATAACAAGAAAAACCCGCTACGTCGGGTTTTTCTTAAGGTTACGTGTAAGATTTTATGAGAATGCAGGCATTGTGACCACCAAAACCAAGAGAGTTTGAAAGTGTATATTGGAAAGTGGCTGATTGTGCCTTATTTGGTGTATAATTTAGATCGCATGCCTCATCAGGACTTTCGTAATTAATAGTAGGTGGTATTTTTTGTTCTTGTAAGGCTAGAACGCAAGCAATAGCTTCTATACCGCCAGCAGCTCCCAAGAGATGACCGGTCATTGATTTTGTAGAACTAATGTTTAAGTTAGGGGCATGATCACCAAAAACATTTTTGATGGCCATGGTTTCCAGTCGGTCGTTATAATCGGTACTAGTGCCATGCGCATTGATATAACCGATGGCTTCTGGTGTAACGCCGGCATCTTCAATCGCTTTTTGCATTGCGGTGGAAGCGCCTTTACCTTCCGGGTCTGGTGCTGTAATATGATAAGCATCTGTATGGGTTCCATAACCAACCATTTCTGCAAGAATGGTGGCACCTCTTTTTTTAGCATGTTCGTAAGATTCCAACATGATAAGACCAGCGCCTTCGCCCATAACGAAACCATCTCTTTGGGAATCAAAGGGTCTGCTGGCCGTACCGGGGCTATCGTTACGAGTAGATAAAGCTTTCATGGAAGCAAATCCTGCGATGCTAATAGGCGTAATGGAAGCCTCCGTTCCTCCCGTAAGAATAGCTTTGGCAGCACCACGTTGTATCATTTTGAAAGCTTCGCCAATGGCATTTGTTGCAGAAGCACAAGCGGTAACGATGGTCATATTTGGTCCTTTGGCATTCATTAAAATAGCCACTTGACCTGCCGCTAAATTAGAAATCATCATGGGGATTAAAAAGGGACTCACGCGTCGTGGTCCGCGGTTTAGCAGGTTGGTGTGCTGATCTTCAAGGGTGGTAAGTCCTCCGATACCACAACCAAGAATCACACCAAATTCGTCTGGATCCAGCTCGCCTTCCTTGAAGCCTGCGTTCTCAAAAGTTTCATAAGCCGCAGCGGCTGCAAACTGGGTGAAGCGGTCCATTTTCTTAGCTTCACGTTTATCCAAATAATCGGCAGGATTAAAATCTTTCACCTCTGCAGCAAACTGTACGCTGTATTCGGATGCATCAAAATGAGTAATAGGGCCTGCGCCACTAGCTCCACTCATTAATGAGTCCTTAAAAGTGTCGACACCGATTCCAATGGGGGTAACAGCACCCATACCGGTAATCACTACTCTTTGGTTCATACTAAAGCCCTCCTTCTAGTAAAGAAACAGGGAAAATTAACCCTGTTTCGATTCAACGTATTTAACGATATCACCAATATTTTTGAATCCTTCGGCATCTTCGTCTGATATCTCGATAGAAAATGCGTCCTCAATAGCCATGACAATCTCTACGGCATCTAAAGAGTCAGCCTCCAGATCATCCATAATAGATGTTTCTGCTTTGATACCCTCTACCCCATCTAATTCTAATTGTTCAGCAATAATTTCAGCGATTTTTTCAAATACCATTTGATACTCCTCCTTTAATTTTGTGTATATATTTTTCATTTCTTAAACAACGAAGGTTCTTAAATGCCCATACCGCCATCTACTTGAAGTACTTGGCCGGTGATATAGCGACTGCTATCGGAAGCTAGAAAAAGAGCAGCTTCGGCGATATCTTCCGATTTTCCTAAGCTTTGCAAAGGAATTTCTTTTAAGAGCTGATCCTTTACCTTTTCAGAAAGTGCGTCAGTCATTTCGGTTTCAATGAATCCTGGTGCGATGGCATTTACGGTTATTCCTTTGCCAGCAACTTCCTTAGCTAAAGACTTAGTGAATCCAATCACACCTGCTTTGGAAGCGCTATAATTACATTGTCCTGCATTTCCAGAAAGCCCAACAATAGATGAAAGATTAACAATGGTTCCTTTTTTTGACTTTATCATATCTCTCAATACGGCTTTGGAACACAGGAACGTTCCGGTTAAATTGATGTCCATTACTTCTTGCCAGTCTTCGTACTTCATTCTGAGGAGAAGACCATCTCGAGTAATTCCTGCATTATTTATAAGGATATCAATAGGTCCAAGTGTATCTTTGATGTTTTTGACCATCTCCAAAACTTGTTGTTCGTTGGAGACATCTGCTTTTACGGCGATGGCCTGACCTCCTGATGATTCGATTTCTTTTACTACTTCCTGTGCTGCGGATTCCTGACGAGCATAATTGACAACAACTTTAGCTCCTTGGCTGGCCATTTTAAGAGCAATGGAACGTCCGATCCCTCTGGATGCCCCTGTTATTAAAACGATTTTCTTTTCTAGAAGCATGAAACCCCTCCTTTTCTAATGTCTCGATAATGGTCAAGTACTGATCAACCGTTTCGATATGATAAGATTGATAAGGTTTTTTATATTCCTTAGCGGTTCTTTTAACAAACCCACTTAAACTGTTGCTGGGACCAATTTCTAAGAAGGTTTGACAGCCCTGGCTCATCATGAATAAAAGACTATCTTCCCATAATACAGAATGACTGACCTGACGAACTAAAGCTGGAGATATGTCAGCAGAATCCGTGACAGGAGCGGCGGTAACATTACTGATAAAAACCTGATTTGGTGGTTGGAGAGAGAGGTTTTTCAGTTCTTCGGATAACTTTTCTCCTGCCGGAGCGAGCATGGACGTATGAAAAGGGGCGCTGACAGGCATCATTACCACTTTTTTAGCACCTTTTTCCTTACAGGATTCCATCGTGGCCATTACAGCCTTTACTTCACCGGAGATAACAATTTGCCCGGGGCAATTGAAGTTTGCAACGGATACAAATCCATGCACCAGTCCTGCTTGTATACACTCTTGGAGGTGTTCGCGTTTTAGACCAAGAATGGCCGCCATTCCACCTTTGCCTTGTGGGACTGCTTCTTGCATATATTTGCCACGAAGACGGACCAGTTGAACGGCATCCTTAAACTCCATGGATTCTGCGTTAACAAGTGCCGAATATTCACCAAGACTTAACCCCGCCGTAAAGTCCGAGGTAAAACCTTCTTTTTTCAATAAGCGAAGCATGGCGATGCTTGTAGTAAGCACAGCGGGCTGAGTAATTTCCGTTTGGTTCAGCTTGTTGTCCGGTCCTTCCAGGCAATAGCGGGTCAGAGGCATTTGGAGAAGTTCGTCAGCTTCTTCGAAGGTTTCTCTAGCGATGGGATACTGAGTGATAAAGTCTTTTCCCATCCCTATATACTGTGCTCCCTGACCAGGGAAAATAAATGCTAAGGAATTATTGCTCATTCTTACTCTCCTCTCAATAGGCTAAGCTTTTTCAACTGATCACTAGCCTCTTGGAGAATATGTGTAATAATTTCGTTACAAGGACGAATATCATTAACCATTCCAGCAATTTGGCCAGCCATAACAGAGCCGTTTTGCACATCACCATCTTGAACAGCTATTCGCAGTTTGCCGGCTCCCATCTGTTCTAATTCTTCCATCCCCAGCCCTTCTTTTTCCATAGCCATCAGTTCTTTTACAAAGCGGTTTTTCAAGACCCGTACCGGATGTCCTGTACTTCTTGCTGTAACAACGGCGTCTCTATCCCCTGCTTTTACAAGCATTTCCTTATAAGCTTCATGGGCTGTACATTCGGTGGAACAGACAAAGCGAGTTCCTAGTTGTACGGCTTGAGCTCCTAGAGAAAGGGCAGCTAAAAAACCATGTCCGTCTGCAATTCCGCCAGCAGCAATAATGGGTATGGAGACAGCTTGTGCTGCCTGTGGCACTAACGCCATGGTTGTTAGCTCTCCAATATGACCGCCGGCTTCCGTTCCTTCTACAATAATAGCATCAGATCCAGCTCGCTCCATTCTTTTTGCAAGGGCGACAGAAGGAACGACCGGTATGATTTTAGCACCATACTCTTTCAGATAAGCCATATACTTTCCGGGGTTTCCAGCTCCTGTAGTAATAACTGGAACTTTTTGCCGATGAACAACCTCTACGACATCGTCTATAAAAGGGGAAAGGAGCATGATATTCACGCCGAAGGGTTTATCGGTTAATTCGCGGGTTTTAATAATCTGTTCTTCAACAATATCAGCAGGAGCATTTCCGGCAGCAACCAGACCCAGACCTCCGGCATTAGAGACGGCGGCTGCTAATTCGGCTGTGGCAACCCAGGCCATGCCGCCTTGTAAGATGGGCACTTCAATATTTAACAGATCACATATTTGAGTTTTGAACATATACATTCCTCCTATTCCGTTACTATTTTTCCAAGGTCCATTTTAGTAGTGATGAACCCCAAGCTAAGCCACCACCGAAAGCAACCATCAGAATTAAATCATCTTTTTTGAGTAAGTCAGATCGATAGGCTTCATCTAAAGCCACTGGTATCGATGCAGCTGACATGTTCCCGTAGCGCTGCAAATTCATAAAAACCTTTTCTTTAGGAATACCCATCTTCTTACCAAGCGTATCGATAATCCTTTTATTGGCTTGATGTGGAATAAGCCAGTCAACCTGTTCGATGCCATATCCTGTATCGGCTAAAAGTTCTTTCGCATTGGATCCCATTGCACGTACAGCCATCTTGAATACTTCGCTGCCGTTCATATCAATATAATGTTTTTTTAAGGGCAATGTTTCTTCTGTCAGAGGAATTCTGGTACCACCACCTGGAACGCTGAGAATATTACCATAGCGACCATCGGAGCCCAGACTTGTTTTAATAAGGCCTGTACTCTTCGTTGATTTTTGAAGCAGGATGGCGCCGGCACCATCTCCGAAAAGCACGCATGTATTTCGGTCGGCAAAGTTGGTAATGTGAGTCATAATATCAGCGCCAATGACTAAGACGTTTTCACACATGCCATTTTCTATGTAAAGACTGGCATTAGAAAGGGCAAACATAAATCCGGCACAGGCAGCACTTACATCATAAGCAAAAGCACGGTTTGCGCCAATGTTTTTCTGAACAAGGCAAGCCGTAGACGGAAAATTCATATCTGGAGTAGTGGTAGCCACAATAATGGCATCGACAGACTCTGCGGAAATGCCAGCTTCTGCCAAAGCTATTTCTGCTGCATTAGAGGAAAGATCAGACGTTGACTGAGTAGCACTGGCTTTTCTTCTCTCCTGAATTCCTGTGCGAGTTTGAATCCATTCGTCATTGGTATCAACTATTTTTTCTAGATCATGGTTCGTAATCACCTGCTCAGGAACATAGCTTCCGATGCCTGTTAACTGAGCAATATATTTTTCATTCAAATGGACACACTCCTATCAGCAACAACTAAAATCAGATATTAGTACCAGATACTAAATAAGTATAAAGTCTTTTTGTGAAAAGTGCAATGCTTTTTTTGAAACATTTCCAGAAAAAAGTCGTTCATTAAAAATGTTTCAAAATGGAACGTTTTTTATGGAAGCTGTGCTAATTTGATACACTTTGCTTGTTCTTTTGAGAGGAATATGGTACAGTGAATAGTAAGAATATTCAATTCTTGAAAAGAACTGAAGATACTAGTATAGGAGGTAATATAAATGAAAAAAGACATTATGGAAATAATGGAATGCATACCCCATAGATATCCCTTTTTACTGATTGATAGTGTGGAAATTAAAGAGGTAGGAAAACTGGCGGAGGGTTATAAAAATGTGACGATCAACGAACCTTTTTTTCAAGGTCACTTTCCTCAGGAGCCTGTAATGCCAGGAGTGTTGATTCTTGAAGCTCTTGCGCAGGTTGGCGCTGTACTCCTTTTGAGCGAAGAAGCATTTAAGGGAAAAACGGCATACTTTGCAGGAGTAAATGCAGCTCGTTTTCGAAGGAAAGTAGTACCGGGAGATATTTTAAAACTGGAAATTGAGATAACGAAAGTAAGGAAGTCATTTGGCGCCGGAAAGGGAATTGCTACTGTTAATGGAGAAAAAGCAGCTGAGGCGGAGATTTTATTTGCTATTTCGTAGCCATCAGCTGCTACTGTGTTAATCTGTTTTTTTCTCTAAACGACAAAAACAATCATTATAAGTTGCTTGTTCTCCGTCATCAGAAAGTTGTTGAGAGGTAAGAAGGTTTACCGGTCCGTTTTTGTGCCACCAACCCTGTGTTACCACTAAAAGGTTTCTGGGGAGCCTTGGATCAAAATCTAGTCGGCAAATCAATTCGCCGGTAGATGAAATAAGGCGAACAGATTCTCCTTTGCTAATGGCGTGGCCTCTTATGGTGTCAGGCGAAGTAAACACTGTAGGGATTTCCGAAATATCTTTACGGGAAAAATGTTGGGAATGCATGGAGTGTTTCGCATGAATCGATATAAGTTGCAAAGGGTAAAGGGGATCACTTTCTTTTAGGGTTGGCAAGTAGCGATTGGTGTCGGGTACGTAAAGATGAAATAACTGATCCTCTGTTTCGAATTTTCGGCTTTTCCAAGGTATTTCATTTCCTGGAAAAAAATGTCGTTTTCCTATTAGCTCTTTTGGAGTACAGTCCCGTTTGAGGCAGAGCGGAAGAATGCTTTTAGCAATGTACGTTTCAATGTCAGGATATTTGTCGGTAAAGCTGTTGAGGTTGATTGACTGAGCTAATGCATAAAAGATATCGAATTCATGGCGCACATTGGGGTGAGCTTCGAGAACTTGCTCCGTATACGTAAAGTAGTTATGCCACATGGATGACATCATAAAATCAGATTCTTCCATGATCTGTGTACAAGGCAGCACATAATCTGCCTTTCTGGCGGTATCGGTCATTCGTAAATCAATGACCACTTTAAATGGTATTGATTCAAAGGCTTTAATTGTTTTTTGAGTATCCGGCAGCTGAACAAGCGGGTTTGACATGGTGGTAAAGATGCCTTGAATTTCTCCCGGTCGTTCATCCAGCACGTAATCAGCAAAAGTAGGTTGCGGAAACGTAGGGGAATTACTATTTTTTGAGGATAAGTTCAGCATATACTCTTTGTCAATCCATTGGTTGATATAATGATTTGCATAGTTAACGCCACCACCTTCTACTCCGATATTTCCTGAAAGAGCTCCAAGGGCATTGATTAATCGAAGGTTTCTACAGCCGTAACGGTTGCGTTGGGAGCCGTATCCTAAGTGGATGCTAGCGGGTTTTGCCTTTCCGTATAACATGGACAATTCAGTTACTTGGTCTGTTGTGAGACCGGTAGCGCTGATCAGTGCTTCTGTTTCAAAGTGCTGAATGGAAGAAAAAAAACGGTCTGCATGGAGACAATGGTTGTTGGCAAAATCCATATCAAGGAAGCCTTTTTCCAGTAATATTTTAATCATCGCTAAGGCTAGGTGGCCATCACTTCCAGGCAACAAAGGGTAATGATGAGTGGCTAATGAGACGGTCGAACTATGTGTTGGATCAATAACGATGATAGGAATATTGTTTAGGGAGGCTTTTTTAAGCATAGGGATCATGTGGGGGCTTGTGTTCATCGGGTTTTTCCCCCAAAGAATAATACATTGGCTATTGAATATATCTAAGGGATGATGACTATAAGCCTGCCCAAAGTCCAACTGCTGAGCCTTAAGGCCGGCTCCCCAACATAAATTTCCTGTAGAAGTTACCACTCCGCCTAACGCATTAAAAAAAGCGGTGTCGATATTTTTGGCGATGCCACCATGGCCAGCATCCTTATAATGGATAATGCTGTGGGCACCGTTTTTTGTGATAATAGTTTGTAATTGTGAGGATATTTCGTCAAAAGCCTGTTCCCAAGAAATAGGGTGCCAGCCGGTTGCTGAGTTTTTCATCGGACTGGTAATTCTTTCTGGATCCTTAAAAAAACTGGCTGACAGATAGCCTTTTTGGCATAAAAAACCCTTGGTAATAGGATCTTTTGGATCTCCCTTGATAACTAGGGAACCATCTTTACGGACGTTGACATCAATGCTGCAGATATCCCAACAATCCAAGCTACAAGCGCTTTTATATGTTTCCATGAACACCATCCTTTTGGACTTTAATGATAAAGTGCGAGTGTCTAGGGTATACACCTTTATAGTTATATCATAAATCAATTTTATGGAAACAACAATAAAAATAAGGAGTGAAAAAAATGGAAAAAAGAAAAGGTATTGTAACAATGAAGGGTAACCCTGTTACCTTAGTGGGCAATCCATTGCATAAGGGGCAGGTGGCGCCTGATTTTACAGCGCTCAACTTAGATTTGTCATCCTTTACCCTCAGTGAAAATATTGGTAAAAAAATCGTTATTAGTGTCGCTCCATCCCTCGATACAGAGATTTGCAATTTACAAACAATTTATTTTAATGAAGAAGCGGCTAAATTGGAAAACACATTATTACTCAGCATCAGCATGGATTTGCCTTTTGCTCTTAAACGCTATTGTGCTGCAAAAGGAATTGATAACGCATTAGTGCTTTCGGATCATAGAGATGCTGATTTTGGTCTTAAATATGGCTTTTTGATGGAAGAATTTCGCCTATTAGCCAGAGGCATTGTGATTATTGATGAAAAAGGGGTGCTGCAATATGGACAGATGGTACCAGAAATTGCTCAGGAGCCTGACTATGATGAAGCTTTGTCTTTCTTGAAGCAAATGTGAAGGAAATCGGAGGGAAAACAAAACCGTAAAACCTTTATTTGCTTGCAAAGAGTAGATGATTGAAAGGGAATGGTGTTAGAATGAAAAATGTGGAGGAAATTTATCGTCTTAGCGAAAAAAAAGATCAAAATAAGATGAAAGAATATATCAAGCGATCTCATGCCAGAAGTTTTCGCTATGGGGTTGAAATGGGAAGAATTTTCAGCTCGAAAATTCTTCGTGGCGAAGAGCTACATGATAAATTACAAGAAAATCACGAACTCATTCAAACAACCCGTCCCTTTATTGAACAACTCTGTGATTTTGTAAAAGGATCCGGTTTTTTTGCTATTTTAACAGATTGGGAAGGATGTATTCTGGATATTCGTGGGGATGAAAAGGTTCTCAAAGAAGCAGAGCGTCTACAAATGATTTGTGGTGCCTATATGCACGAAAAACATATAGGCACCAATGCCATGGGGACGGCTTTGGTAGAGGAATCTCCAGTACAGGTAGACGGTGATGAGCATTATGTTACGGCTTATCATCGGTGGACCTGTTCGGCGGCACCCATTAGAAATCCGAAGGGAAAAATAATCGGAACTTTGGATCTTACCGGCTGTTCACATTTGGTCAATTCTCACACCTTAGGAATGGTGGTGGCAGCTGTTAATGCCATTGAACATATGTTGAATATTCGTGAATCAAATCAAAAACTAGAATTAGCTAAAAAAGCAATTTCCACGATCATTGATTCAATTACCTTCGGCATTTTTACGGTAGGACCGAAGGGTTATATAAAAACACTGAATACTGCAGCGATCCAAATGCTGGGCTATGATACGGATGAAACCCGTGGGATGCATATATCGCAATTGGTAGAAAACTGGGATATCATTCAGCAAAACCTCGATAGAGGAGTGGAATATGTTGAAGATGAGCTGAATATTTTTGGAAAAACAAAAAGGATACACTGCTCCTTTACGACCTATCCGATTTCCTCTAAAGAGAAGAGTTTTAGAGGCGTTGTATGCCTTATAAGAGAAGTTAAGAAAGCGAGAAAAATCGCTCATAAAATCATGGGAAATAGAGCGGTGTATACCTTTGATAAAATAATTGGACGCAACAAAAAATTTCTGGACATTATTGATTACGCAAGAAAAGCGGCAGATAGCACATCCACAGTAATGATAACCGGAGAGAGCGGAGTTGGAAAAGAAGTGTTTGCTCAAGCCATTCATAATGCAGGCAAACGAAGAGATGAAGCTTTTGTTGCCATTAATTGCGGTGCATTGCCAAGAACACTAATCGAATCAGAGTTGTTTGGGTATGAAGAAGGAGCTTTTACGGGAGCTAAAAGAGGTGGACAGCCAGGGAAGTTTGAATGGGCAGATGGAGGAACATTGTTTTTAGATGAAATTGGCGAAATGCCCTACGACATGCAAACAAATCTTTTGAGAGTTTTAGAAACGGGTAAGCTCTTTCGGGTTGGCGGAAATAAAGAATTAGATGTTGATGTACGCATTATTGCGGCAACGAATAAAAACCTGAAACAAGAAGTTGAAAAAGGTAACTTTAGAAGAGATTTATACTACCGTCTTAATGTAGTGCCACTAGATATTATACCGCTAAGAGAAAGAAAAGATGACATTAGTTTACTGGTAGACTATTTTATTGCTGTTAAATCGACAAAATTAGGAAAAACTCCTGTGTTTCTTACTTGGGATCAACTTGATCGGTTGATGAATTATTCTTGGCCGGGAAATATAAGGGAATTAGAAAATGCAGTGGAGCAAATTATCAATTTGAATACCTGTCATTTGTGGGAAACAGAAAAAACGACAGGAATAATGGCAGAAGATGATCTTCAGTCGGATATTCAAGAAAATGTTTCGCAGATTGCTTCTTTAGAAGAAATGGAAAAGCAGCATATCGAAAAAGCATATCATTTTTTTAATGGGAATGTGTCATTAACATCGCAAGCATTAGGAATAGGGAGAAATACATTTTATCGGAAAGTAAAAAAATACGCCATCGACTGTTCTAAAAAGGAACAGTGATCTAAAAAGGAACACCTATTTCTGGAAAAATGTTCTGAAAAAGGACATACCAGAAAAACAGGAAAGTAAGCGACGATATGTATGGAATATTTAGAAAAAATAATAAAGTGTATTCCTGAGATATGGCAACGCTTCTGACATTCTCATCGATAACTAAAATGAATCTGACGATAAATGGCATGCTACTTGCATTATATAATAGAGCAAGGAATGGTCGCTGATTTCAAATGATAGAAACTGTGTAAAGGAGGAAAAATATGTACGGGTATACAGGTGAAATTTTAAGAATCAATTTATCTACAGGGGATGTTAAAAAAGAAGCTTTGGATAAGGAATTGGCAAAGCTATACGTTGGTGGACGAGGATTGGCGGAAAAAATGTTTTCAAACGAGGTAGATGCCAAGGTGGATGCCCTTAGTTCGGAAAACAAATTATTTTTTGCAACTGGTCCTTTGAGTGGAACGCCTACTCCTACTGGTGGACGTTATATGGCCATTACAAAATCGCCATTAACAGGAACCATTGCCTCTTCTAACTCAGGTGGAAGATGGGGTGCTGAACTGAAATTTGCCGGTTACGATATGATCGTACTGGAAGGAAAAGCAGAGAAACCTGTCTATATTAGTATCAACGATGATAAGGTTGAAATCAAAGATGCATCCCATTTATGGGGTAAAATGACGAGTGAAACAACAAAAATGTTATTGGAAGCAGAAGGAGAAAAAGTAAAGGTTCTTAATATCGGTCCTGGTGGAGAAAAACTTTCTAAAATTGCGGCGATTATGAACGACTATGATCGTGCTGCCGGCCGTTCTGGTGTTGGAGCTGTGATGGGTTCTAAAAATCTTAAAGCAATCACGGTAAAGGGTTCTGGAAAACCGGAAGTTGCTGATAAAGATAAGCTCAAAGAAGTGGTGAAGCGCTCCAATGCACAAATCCGAGAAAATGGCGTAACAGGTACTGGTTTACCGACTTACGGAACGGCTGTTCTTGTTAATATTATTAATGAAAACGGAGTATTTCCTACAAACAACTTCCAACAAGCCACCTTTGACAAGGCTGAGGAGATAAGTGGCGAAACCCTGGCGGAAAAATATCTGATAAAAAATACCGGATGTTACGGATGTCCTATTGCCTGTGGCAGGCATTGTGAAGTAGAGGATGGTATTGAAAGCGGGGGGCCTGAATATGAAACTATTTGGGGTTACGGGGCTGATTGTGGAGTATCCGATATGAAATCGATTATCAAAGCGAATTATTGGTGTAATGAGGTAGGTTTGGATACGATTTCAACTTCTTGTACGATTGCAGCAGCAATGGAGTTATACCAAAAAGGACTGATTAAAGAGGAAGAACTGGATGGATTATCGCTAGAGTTTGGAAACAGCGAAGCGGTTATTGAGTGGACAAAGCGAATGGGTATGAGAGAAGGTTTAGGCGATAAAATGGCAGAAGGTTCCTATCGACTGGGTGAGATGTATGGTGCTCCGGAATTGTCCATGAGTGTGAAAAAACAGGAGCTGCCAGCTTATGATCCTCGTGCTATCCAGGGGCAGGGATTAGCCTATGCTACTTCTAACCGAGGTGGATGTCATGTGCGTGCATATTTAATTTCGCCTGAAATTCTGGCATTACCAGAAAAACTCGATCGATTTGATGCGGCGGGTAAACCGGAATGGGTAAAAATATTCCAAGACCTGACAGCTGCAATTGACTCCAGTGGTCTCTGTCTATTTACCTCTTTTGCAATGACGGCAGATGATTATGCGGATATGCTTACAGCCGTAACGGGAATCGAGTATACAGCAGAATCCTTGCTTCAGGCGGGTGAGAGAATCTGGAATATGGAAAAAGTGTTTAATATGAATTCTGGCATCACTCCGGAAGAGGATACATTGCCACCAAGATTGCTCAACGAAGAAATTAAAGAAGGTCCATCAAAAGGAGAAAGATCTTTATTAGCTGAAATGTTGCCGGCATATTATGAAGTAAGAGGTTGGGATGCAAAAGGTGCGCCGACAGCGGGCAAGTTGAAAGAACTGAGCATTGAATAAACAGATTAAGAGAAAATCATGGCTTTAAGAAGAGAAGAGCTTCTGATCTGGAGGCTCTTCTTTCAATATGAATGAAGTGATAAAGCGATCCTTTTGATGATATAGAAGAGTTGCAAAAAATGTTTTAGATCAAGGAAATGGGTAAAAGAAGGATAGAAACAGAAGAATAGTTTTCAGAAAGGAAGGTTAAAATGCTCATTAAAGTTAGGCTTTTTGCCACTCTTCGCGAAGGAAGAGGAAAAGAGGTAGAACTTAAGCCTGAAGGAGAAATTACAGGAAAAGAATTACTTGAGACTTTAGAGATTGATGAAGAGGATGTAGCGATTTATCTTGTTAATGGAAGAGATGGAAAGATGGATGCAAAGATAAAAAATGGTGAGGTGATTTCAATTTTCCCGCCAGTAGGTGGAGGGTGAAGGGTGGTATTTTCACCCTCTTTTCGTTAAAATAGATAAGAAACACTTGGAGGGAAAAAAATGCTGAAAGAAAAAATCATCAATCGAAAATCGGGGATTTTATTGTATGGACTGACACCACCTAAAAATAATCAACCGGAAAACAAATTGTTTGAAATATCAAAACGCCAGATAGATCGAATTGAAAAAATGGATATTGATGGATTGATTCTTTATGATATTCAAGATGAGCAGGAAAGGTGTTTGGAAGAAAGACCATTTCCATATATGAAAACAGTAGATCCGGAAAGCTACAGCGATAAATACTTACAAGCATTAAAAATGCCCAAAATTGTTTACAAATGTGTTGGAAAACATTCGGTAGAGGATTTGGAAAGATGGGTAAACAATGAAAATGAAGAAACACGCATATCTGTTTTTGTCGGTGCGGCTACTGGGAAGCAGCCTGTTTCTATTCATTTGGCAGAAGCTTATGAAATGGCAAGAGCCAAGGGGGCGAACTTTTTGTTAGGGGGAGTTGCAATTCCGGAAAGGCACATTAACAAGAAAAATGAACATTCAAGAGTGATTGACAAAGAAGATAAAGGATGTTGTTTTTTTGTTTCTCAAGCCGTATATAATATTGAAGCTTCAAAAAATTTTTTGTCGGACTATTATTATCGTTGCTTAGAAGAAGAAAAAAGTATGTCGCCTATGATTTTTACATTAACGCCTTGTGGTTCGGTCAAAACATTGAAATTTATGAAATGGCTTGGTGTTAGCATACCTGGTTGGATGGAAAATGATTTGATTTATTCTCAAGATACGTTGAATCAATCTTTGCAATTGTCAAAGAACGTGTTTGAAGAATTGTTAGAATTTGCGGCAAAGAAAAACATACCTATTGGATGCAATATTGAAAGTGTTTCCATAAAGAAAGAAGAAATTGATGCATCCATTACATTGTTAGAAGATGTGCGCAAATTAATGGGGTGAGAGGGATCTTTTATGGGAAAATTTGTTAGTGAATCGAAAGCGTTTATTTGCGGGTTAGCGCATCAGCCTTATGTTCCTGGAGCATTGAGGAGGAGCGAGGGTCCCTTTATCCTTCATATCAGTGACACACCGGTGCAAATATATGAATTTGTGTTTAAGGTAATAAAGGCCATAAAACCAGCTGTCATTATTCATACTGGAGATTTAGCAGACAATTATAAAATTGAAAATAGAAAGGAACAAATACCACATTATAAAAGAGCTGTGAAATACTTTATGGAAACATTGAAAATAGCAGCTGAAGAAGCAGAAATAATAGTGACCTTAGGGAATCATGACCTTGAAAACATCATCGGTGAGTGCGAAAAAATTTCCGTTGATCCAGAGCAGCCAGTAGTATTATTCAACAAAAAGTTTTTTCTTCACCACGAAATGTGTATAGAAGGTAAAGAAAAAGGTTATTACTGCTTTGGTCATCAGTATGAGCCAGAACATCAAACCATCAATGGTGTAGTTTATTTAAATGGATTGCTAAATATAAATGTAATAGATGTCAACAAATGGGAAACCTATCATCTTAAGTATCCGATTGGAACCAATGAATACCGGAAAATGACTCATCGGCGAACAGGACTATAGAAAAATGGAGGGATGAAATGATATCGCTTCGTAAAGGACCTAAAATTTTGTTTTTTCGAACAGAGAATCCGGATATAATGACGAAGGAACTTGTGGATAGAGAAATCGCAACAATGGTTAGTTTGCAGGAAGGCATTAAAGATTCGGACGAAAAAAGCAGTCTTTTATTTGTAACAGACTTGAATTCTGTCAACACCAAAGTTGAAGATGCGAAGCATACATTATTGTCTCCCTATAATGGTTCGAAGGTTTTGGCGGAAGTCATTAATCTAAAAATGAGTAAGCAATTAGAAAAAGTGGAGATGGGGACAAGATCGTTAGTGATGCGTATACCCGGCAATGCAGAAAAAATTATTGAAGCAATAAAAGACGATTTTGGTGGCAAGCATGTGACATGGAGAGAAGGAGTAGAGATAGGCAGGGAAAACCAGTCTCTTGTATGGCTAACCAACAAGCCTCTGATGACCAGATTGACGGAAGAAGATCTTTTAGGAGATCATCTGTTAATCAACAAATCGACCGACCAATTATTTGAAGAGATGGGAAGAAAAGTACTGAGGTATATCAGTCATAGCATGGAGACTCAAAATTGGTATGAATATCGAATTAATATTTATGATTCCTATGGAGATTATGATAAACATTATAAACGATTAATGCATGTGATTACTTCGCTGGAGATGGGATATATTCTTGGAGAAAACTGGACAAAAGACCATGCTCTGGCCCTGTTGTCTGTTGTTGCATATCAAATTCGGTTATTTTCTTTTATGCCACCGCCGGAAATGAAAGCAGTGCTGATGGGGCTGGAATACGATGAAACAGGAAAGCGGCTAGTGGACCTAGATTTATATCATCGAAATACAAAAGTAGGTTGGATGGAAGCTAGAAAATTTCAGTCTGAAAAAAAACGTTCCAAAAAAGAAGAGGGAATTTTTCGTCATGTGCAACTTATTGAAAAGTTAAGAAATGAAATTTAGAAAAAACTTTATTAAAGGAATCATCTTTTGCTTCTGCATGCCGATAATGTTAATGAAGGGAGGCGAAGGTGATGAAAATACATCACAATACAGCATCTTCTTATCATGTTGAAGCGAACAGAAAGAAGATGGCGGAACGGAATCCAAAGGAAAATTCGCAAAAAGATGTTAAGACAGAACCCTCCATAGTCGATAAAATGGATAAAGACTCGAAAGTAGAGAAAGTTACCTATGATAAACCAAAACATGTCCCTGATGAAAAAGCAATAGAAAGACTGTGGAAAGAAAGTCAGGCAGCTCATCAACAACTGATAGATATCGTTAGACAACTACTGGAAAGACAAGGTGTTTCGACGGATCAGCTAGACAGTATGGAAGGGTTAGCTGATACAGACGTTGAGATTGATGAAATAGCAAGAAATGATCTGGAAGCTCTTTTAGGACCTGACGGAGAGCTAGGTATTGAGCAGGTAAGTGATCGGATTGTTGATTTTGCCATTGCTATTTCTGGTGGAGATACATCGAAAGCAGAAATACTGAAAGAGGCTATTATTAAAGGGTTTAAGGCTGCTGAAGAAGCCCTTGGCGGACTTCCTGATATTTCTCAAAAGACTTATGATCGGGTAATGGAAAAATTTGATGCTTGGGTTAACGGTACGGAAAAAATATCAGAGTGAATGGTAAGATAGTACGACATGGATGACGAAATAGCACGAAAGATTGGCCTGTTGTTAGCAGGCCTTTTTTTGTTTATAATAAATTTTAACAACCTACAGTCAGGAGGAAATACAAATGCAAAAATCAAAAGTTGCTGTTGTTTTCACGGGAGGAACTATTTCGATGACGGTGGATAAGCGCATAGGTGCCGCAATACCATCTTTATCAGGAGAACAAATCCTCTCGCTTGTTACGAATATTGATCGACTTGCTGATATTGAATCGGTTAACTTTTCATCAATCCCCGGCCCACATATGACACCGGAGCGCATGATGGATTTATGTGAAGTGGTTGAAAGGCTTCTTCAAAGACAGGACATTGAAGGAGTGGTAGTGACTCATGGTACAGATACTTTGGAGGAAACAGCTTATTTAATGGATTTAAAGATTAACTCCGAAAAACCTGTGGTAGTAGTTGGTGCTATGCGAAATAGTTCGGAACTTGGATATGATGGGCCCAGCAATCTGGCAGCGGCTGTTTGTACAGCCATTTCAACAGAGTCACAAAACAAAGGTGTTTTGGTGGTAATGAACAATGAAGTGAATGCGGCAAGTGAAGTAACAAAGGCCAGCACCTTGAGCTTAAACACATTTCAATCACTGGAATTTGGTCCGTTGGGAATTGTAGATAATGATGAAGTTATTTTTCATCGCGAGGTAGTAAATCGTCAGACTATTCCTTCGGAAGAATTAATCAAAGCAGTTTCTTTAATCAAATGCACAGCAGGAATGGATGGTTCCCTGATTCGATTCTGTGTGGATCGTGGTGATAAAGGCATTGTGTTGGAAGCGTTGGGACGAGGAAATGTACCACCGGAAATGCTTGAAGATTTGGAGTATGCATTGAAAAAGGATGTTGTGATTGTAATGGTTTCTCGTTGTCCGACAGGAAGAGTTCTTGGAACTTACGGATATCCGGGAGGTGGAAAAGAGTTGAAAGATATGGGTGTCATTTTAGGTGGAGATCTTCCGGGGCAAAAGGCTAGGATAAAACTCATGTTAGCCTTAGGATTAAGAGAAAGTCAGCAAAAGATAAGAGATATTTTTGAAAGCCAGCAATACAAATCCTAAATCTTATGATGTACAGTAATCAATGGATAATGATCAAATTGAAGTTGTCAAACACACATAATTATGGTAGGATGTATCTGTTGTAAATACAATTGTGCTGTTCCGACAGACAAAAGGTGTGGAGAAATGGAAACAAAAAAAAACACGTATTATCTGGTACATACCTCAGCAATGCCAGAAGTATTAGAGAAGACCGTTCAAGTGAATGAAATGCTTGGGCGGGGTGAGGTGAAAACGATCTACGAAGCTGTAGATAAAGTAGGGATTAGTCGTAGTGCGTATTACAAATACAGAAACTATGTGTTTCCTTTTTATGAAATGGGCAAAGGAAGAATTATTACCATCGCACTAACAATGGATCATATTGCAGGTTGCTTGATGGCAGTTCTTAAAGAAATCGCAAGGGTACAAGGGAGTATTGTTACCATTAATCAAAATATTCCTTATTTGCAAATTGCCAATGCAACCATTTCTCTTGAAACAAAAGACTTAACCGTAAACGTGGAAGAATTGATTAGCTATCTTAGATCTATAGAAGGTGTTCGGGAAGTGAAGATAATGGGTAACGAATGAGAAAAAGCATAGTCTATCGATGAAAAAGGAAGTGACTGAAAATGGAAAACATCAAGATTGGTCTGCTTGGATTTGGGACAGTAGGACAGGGTGTTTGGAAAGTGCTGGAGAAAAATCATATAGCGTTTGAAAATCAGGCTGGTTTTACTTTCGAAATTAGCAAAGTGCTTGTGAGTGACTTGGGCAAAGAGCGTGAAATCAATCCGGGAGAAGGCATATTAACAATGGATCCAGATGAAATTCTGGAAGATGATTCGATTCATATTGTTGTAGAGCTAATGGGAGGGACCGATGGAGCAAAAAAATACGTTGAAAAAGCCTTAGAAAAGAAAAAACATGTTGTCACAGCGAACAAAGCACTTCTCGCTCTTTATGGCAAAGAGCTAACAGCAACAGCTTTGAAAAAAGGTGTACAATTTAGATATGAAGCTAGTGTTGCAGGCGGGATACCGATCTTGCATTCCATTAGGGAAAGTTTGACAGCAAATCGGATTAAAAGAATCATGGGCATTGTTAATGGAACGACTAATTACATTTTGACAAAAATGAGCCGGGAAGGCGTTCTCTTTGAAGATGCGCTTGAAGAAGCACAGCGAAAGGGATATGCTGAAGCTGATCCGACAGCCGATGTTGATGGTTACGATGCGGCGCACAAGTTGGCGTTGTTAGCCGCATTAGGGTTTAAGTCAGGAATAGACTTTCAACAGGTATATCGGGAAGGAATCAGAAAAATGACTCCTACAGACATTGAATTTGCCGAAGAACTGGGTTTTGTGGTTAAATTACTGGCAATAGGGATGGAAGAAGATGGAAAAATGGAATTAAGAGTTCACCCGACGTTTATAGAAAAGGAACATCCCTTGGCAGCGGTAAATGATGCGTTTAATGCGGTTTTTGTAGAGGGGAATGCAGTCGGAGAGCTAATGTTCTATGGTAAAGGAGCGGGAGACCTTCCTACGGCCAGTGCTGTCATGGGTGATATCCTTAGTATAGCTAGTCACTGGAACCATTCTTCACCACCATCTTATCAGTTGGATTTTTCGGAAACAGGCAAGAACATTAAGTCTATGGATGAGACACAGACAGCCTATTATATTCGGTTTATGGTTAAAGACAGTCCGGGAGTGCTAGGGAAAATCGCCAGTACTTTTGGAGAAAATGGAGTAAGCTTGTCTTCTGTTATTCAAAAAGGAGTAGGAGAAACGTCAGTTCCACTCGTCTTTATTACACATAGAACAAAGGAAAAAGCTGTTAAAAAAACGATTCAGCAAATCAGAGAATTTGATGCAGTAACGGAAGTGGCAAATCTTATTCGGGTTGAAACCTTATCTTAAAGAATCCAGAGGTGGTAGCATATGCAAAAAACAATTTGTGCTAAAGAAGGTAGAGTTACATGATCCGAGTCAAAGTGCCTGCAACATCGGCTAATATGGGACCAGGATTTGATAGTTTAGGAGTAGCCTTAGGTCTTTATAACAGGATTGAAGTGGAAAAAGTCGCTAACGGCTTGTGGATAGAAAACATAGGAAAAGACAGTGGATCACTTCCTACTGATGAAAGGCATTTGGTATACAAAAGCATCAAAAGGCTTTATAACGAAGCGGGATATCCGACGGAGGCTTTGCGTATTAAAGTGCATTATGAAATACCTGCTTCTAGAGGTCTAGGTAGTAGTGCTGCTTGTATTGTGGGAGGAATTGTAGCGGCTAACGAATTGCTGGGAAACCCCTTGAATCAGAAGGAGTTACTGAATCTGGCCATAAGCATTGAAGGACATCCGGACAATGTGACACCAGCCCTGTTAGGCGGCATCGTAGTGTCTTCAAAAAACCATGATAAAGATGCGGTAAACCTTCAGTTTTCAGCACCGGAGATACTGGAATGGACGATCGCTGTTCCTAATGTGAGCTTGAGCACAAAAGCGGCAAGAGAAGCACTGCCTCAAAAGGTTCCTTTTGAAGATGCTGCGAAAAATGTAGGGAATGCTTCCTTATTGGTAGCGTCGTTATTGATGAAAGATTTTAATGTACTTAAAGTAGCCTTACAGGATAATCTGCATCAGATTTATCGAAGCAAGCTACTTCCAGAGTTAGACTATATTTTTACAGAAGCAAAAAAGCGAAATGTAAGCCAATTATATTTGAGCGGAGCCGGACCGACGCTAGCGTATCTTTCGTGGCATGCAAAAGATGAAGGAAGAAATCATTTCCTAAAACTGTTAGAGGAAGCAGGAACCATAAGAGGGACAAAGTGGGAAGTCCTGAACTTAAAAGCTGATAATATAGGCGCTGTTGTGGAATAATGGTAAGAGGAGGTTTTGAGCCTTCTCTTTTTTTGTGTCAATTTTATGTCAACAGGGAATAACATATTCCCATTACTCCGTGATAATCGGCAGAAAATGGGTAGGTAACAATCATCAGATACTTATGTGAAAAGGAGGAATGACGAATGAAAAAGCATGAGGTGATTGCCATGCTACTGGCAGGAGGGCAAGGAACACGCCTGGGAATATTAACGAGAAAATTGGCAAAACCGGCGGTCCCTTTTGGTGGCAAATATCGAATCATCGATTTTCCGCTGAGTAATTGTTCTAACTCTGGAATTTATACGGTAGGTGTCCTAACTCAATATCAGCCTTTAATCTTAAATTCGTATATAGGAATTGGCAGTCATTGGGATTTGGACAAAAAGCATGGAGGGGTAACGGTACTTCCGCCCTATGTTCGTCATGATGGGGGTCACTGGTATCTAGGGACGGCAAATGCTGTATATCAGAACATAGAATTTATTGACCAATATGATCCGGAATATGTATTGATACTGTCTGGAGATCATATTTATAAAATGGATTATTCAAAAATGATCGATGAACATAAAGAAAAGAAAGCGGAGGTGACCATTGCTGTTATAGAAGTGCCTTGGGACGAGACTCATCGTTTTGGTATTATGAATACAGATGATGAGAATAGAATTATGGAGTTTGAAGAAAAACCTCAAAAAGCAAAAAACAATTTAGCATCGATGGGTGTGTATGTTTTTGGATGGAAAAAGCTTAGAAAAGCATTGATTGAAGACGATCTAAATGCAGAGTCAGATCATGATTTTGGAAAAAACATCATTCCTAAAATGCTGAAAACCAATGAGAGGATATACGCCTATCATTTTCAGCACTACTGGAAAGATGTAGGGACTATTGAAAGTTTGTGGCAAGCCAATATGGACTTGCTTGATGACAATCCGGAGCTGGACCTGTACGAAAGAGATTGGAAAATATACTCCGTTAATCCGAATCAACCAGTTCAGTATATTGGTGAAAATGCATCGGTTAAAAAGTCTTTAGTTAATGAAGGATGTCAGGTTCATGGTGCGATAGAGAAATCGGTATTATTTCCAGGCGTAAGTGTAGGAAGAGGCAGCGTTGTTAGAAATTCAGTGATTATGTCTGATGTAGTGATAGGGGAGAATGTTCTGGTTGAAGGGAGCATTATAGGTGAAGAATGCACCATAGAGGATGGTTGCCAAATAGGGCAGCCTGGAAAAGGAAAAGAAGGCATTACGGTGTTAGGCGAAAATGTGGTTGTTGATAAGGGAAAAACAATACCGGCAGGAGTTGAGATTAATATTGAAAATTGCCACGAATTTGGTTGTTGCCCTAACGGACTAGGACAAGGGGAGGTGAAATAATGAAAAATGTGGTAGGGATTATTAATGATACAGATATTAAACAAAAGCTGAAAGATTTAACAAAAGCAAGATCAACGGCAGCCGTTCCCTTTGGAGGGAGGTACAGAGTTATTGACTTTGTCCTGTCAAACATGGCAAATTCAGGCATAAAAAATGTCGGAATATTTACCCAGAGTAATAATCGCTCATTATTAGATCATGTAGATTCAGGAAAAGAATGGAACTTACTTAGTAAACGAGACGGACTTTTTATCCTTCCACCTATTTTTGGATATGATCAGTTTACAGGCAATTTAGGTGATATAGATCATTATTACAACCATATGGACTACTTGAACAGAAGTCGGCAAGAGTATGTTTTAATTAGTAACAGTAATATTATTTATAATATGGATTATAATGGAATTGAAGCGTTTTTTCATAAGAAGAAAGCAGATATTGTCATAGTATATAGGAATCAAGCAGAGAACGAAAAAACAAATTACCGGGTGCTTTCCCTGCTGCTTGATAATAATGAACGGGTCCATGATATGGCAGATGCAAGGGATAAGACGTTGAGTCCTGCTGTTGGTCTGGAAATAGCGTTTATGAAAAAAAGTCTTTTTATGCAATTGATAGATGATTGTATTGCCAGGGGATATCGAGATTTTACAAAAGATGCATTGATAAAGAATTTAGAAAAGTACAAAGTGTTTGCCTATGAACACAAAGGATATGCAGGAAAAATAGATTCTATAAAAACATATTATTCTCATAGCATGGACCTTTTAGATCCAAAAGTATGGGAAGATGTTTTTTTGAGACATGGAACCATTAGTACCAAAGTAAAAGATGAGCCACCAGCTAAGTATCAGGAAAGTGCGGAAGTTACCAACTCATTGATGGCAAATGGATGCCATATTGCAGGCAGGGTAGAAAACAGTATCTTAAGTCGAGGGGTTGCTGTTCATAAAAATGCACGGGTTCGGAATAGTATCATCATGCAAAAAGGACAGATTCACGAAGGTGCTGTGGTAGAAAATGCAATACTGGATAAAGATGTGGTTGTAACAGCGGGTAAGCAAATTGTAGGAGATCCGGAATACCCGGTGGTTGTTGAAAAAAAGGCATTGATTTAATACGATGATGAAAGTGGGGTTAAATAATGTTAAAAGTACTCATGGTGGCTTCGGAAGCAGCTCCTTTTATGAAAACAGGCGGTTTAGGAGATGTTATTGGTTCGTTGCCTAAAATGCTAAGAAGGGAAAATGTAGATGTGCGGGTAGTGATGCCGAAATACGAAGAAATGCCGGAACATCTCAAAGATACGATAAAATGGCAAGAAAGCATTTATGTTCCTGTTGGATGGAGAAACCAGTTTTGCGGCCTGGAGTATACCAGTTACCAGGGAGTACCTTTTTATTTTCTGGATAACAAATACCATTTTAACCGACCAGGATATTATGGTTATCCAGACGATGGGGAAAGGTTTGCGTTTTTTAATCGGGCTGTTTTAGAAATGTTGCCATTTATTGATTTTTATCCGGATGTTATTCATTGTCATGATTGGCAAGCTGGGATGGTGGCACCGCTATTAGAAACATTTTTCCGGAAGGAAGCTAATTATCAAGATATAAAGACGATTTTTACAATCCATAACTTAAAATATCAGGGAAGATTTCCTAAAAGCGTTATGACGGATCTTTTAGGATTGAGTGAAGAGCATTTTACTATGGAAGGCCTCGAGTTTCATGGTGATATGAGTTTTATGAAAGGTGGTATTAATTACGCAGATATAGTAACAACGGTTAGTCCAACCTATGCGCAGGAAATACAAACACCCTACTTTGGAGAAGGGTTGGATGAGTTGCTACGGAGTAAAGCTTATAAAATGACAGGTGTGATTAATGGGATTGATTTTGATGAATACGATCCTTCACAAGATCCTTTTATAAAACATCCATATGATGTAGAAAATATAGAAGGTAAACAAAAAAACAAAGAAAGTCTTCAAAAGAAATTAAGGTTGCCAGAAAAAGAAGTTCCTCTCATAGCGATGATCACTAGACTCGTTCCACAGAAAGGAATTGACTTGGTCATCCATATACTGGAAGAGTTGTTAGAAAAAGATCTTCAATTGATCATTATTGGCACAGGTGATTCCATTTATGAAGAAAAACTGAAACGCATTGGGGAAAAGTACCCTTCAAAATCCTCGATTCAGCTGAAATTTGATAATGAACTGGCACGGCAGGCCTACGCAGCGTCAGACTTGTTTTTGATGCCATCAAAGTTTGAACCATGTGGACTTGGTCAGTTAATTGCCTTAAGATATGGAAGTTTACCAGTTGTTCGAGAAACAGGAGGATTAAAAGATACTGTCAAGCACTATCTTGATCTTGCCGGCCAAGGGTGCGGGTTTACTTTTTCTGATTATAATGCTCACGATATGTTATATGCACTGCAAGAGGCATTAGAAACCTATAAAAAACCAAAAGAATGGAAGGGCTTGGTTAAAAAAGCCATGCAACAGGATCATAGCTGGAAAGTATCGGCACAGCAATATAAAGAAATATATGAACAGCTTCAAACATCAATTAGAAAGTAAAAGGAGCGAAAAAGGCAAATGGATGAAAAAAAATCGAAAGAATTAGCATTTGAAGAAATGGTAGATACAATGAGGGAAGAGGTAGAACTCAAATTACAAAGAATGTTTGGCCGAACCTTGAAAACAGCTACAGATGCACAATTGTATAAAGCGATGGCAACACTCCTGAGAGATCGTGTAATGGAGAAATGGGCTTATTCTAAAGAAATGGAATATGAAACAAACGGCAGACAAATGTATTACTTGTCTATGGAATTCCTGATGGGAAGGCTTTTTGGTAATAATCTGATGAACTTAGGGTTGGATCAACAGGTGGCACAGGTGTGTAAAGAACTTAAGATTGATTTGGATAAAGTAAGAGATAGTGAACCAGACGCTGGCCTTGGAAATGGTGGCCTTGGAAGACTCGCGGCATGTTTTTTAGACTCCTTGGCAACTCTTGGTCTGGAGGGACACGGAAATGGTATTCGGTATGAATATGGTTTGTTTAAACAAAAAATTGTGGATGGATATCAAGTGGAGGTTCCAGATCCTTGGCTTGAAGATGGGAACATATGGGAAATAGCAAAACCGGAAGAACCGGAAATTATTAGTTTTGGAGGAACCATAGAAAGGCGAATAGAGAAAGGAAAAGAAGTGGTAAAGTATTGTGATGCTCAGTGTGTAAAGGCAATTCCCTATGACGTTCCGGTAGTAGGATATGATTCAGAAGTTGTTAATACCTTGCGATTATGGAGTGCAAGAGCTATCAAACCAATGGACATGGGTTTGTTCGGGCAAGGAAGATATGTTGATTCGGTAGCTGAAAAAGAGCTAGCAGAAACCATTACAAAAGTACTTTATCCGGAAGATAATCATCCAGAAGGAAAATCTCTTCGATTAAAACAACAGTATTTCTTTGTTTCCGCTTCGATTCAAAGCATTTATCGAAAATTCAAGAAAGCTGGTAACAATATATTTGATTTTCATAAAAAAGTGGCGATACACATTAATGATACCCATCCTGCTTTAGGAATACCTGAATTGATGCGAATATTGATGGATAAGGAAGGACTTGACTGGGAAGATTCCTGGCGAATCACTTGCCAAACCTTCGCCTATACGAATCATACCATTTTGGAAGAGGCATTGGAAAAGTGGCCACAAGAGCTTTTTAAGTCGTTACTTCCAAGAATATACGAGATCGTACATGAAATTAACGAAATATTCTGCAGGGATCTTTGGAAAAAATATCCTGGTGAATGGGAGAAAATTGGAAGCATGGCGATTATTTCCTATGGAACGGTTCACATGTCAAAACTGGCGATTGCAGGATCCTATTCGGTTAACGGAGTAGCAAAACTTCATACAGATATCTTAAAAGAAGACGTATTCCGTGATTTCTATCAGGCATGTCCATCAAAGTTTAGAGCTATTACGAACGGAGTCACACATCGGAGGTTTTTAGCAAAAGCAAATGCTGAATTAGCAGATTTGATAACAGGCTATATTGGGGAAGATTGGATGAAAGCCCCTCAGGATCTTGAAAGGCTTAAGACTTATGCAAAAGACTCGTCTTTTCAAAAAAACGTAGCTGAAATTCGCCTAAAAAACAAAGAAAGCCTGGCAGAGCATATAGAAAACCAATACGGAATTCAGGTGAATCCTGAATCTATTTTTGACGTACAGGTTAAAAGATTACACGAATATAAACGGCAATTAATGAATGCCATGCATATTATGTTCTTATACAATAAAATATTAGACAATCCAAACTTTCCGATGCATCCAAGAACTTTTATTTTTGGTGCGAAAGCAGCACCGGGATATCATAATGCCAAAATGATTATTAAGTTAATCCATAGTTTAGCGAAAAAAATAAACAATGATCCGAGAGTTAAGGATAAAATTAAAATTGTTTTTATGGAAAACTATCGCGTTTCTTTGGCAGAAAAAATTATACCGGCATCGGATGTCAGTGAACAGATTTCCACAGCGGGAAAAGAGGCTTCTGGCACAGGTAATATGAAATTTATGTTTAACGGTGCCTTGACCATAGGGACTTTGGATGGAGCTAATGTAGAAATGAAAGAAGCTGTGGGAAATGACAATATGTACATTTTTGGTTTAACGTCAGAAGAAGTATCTCAATACTATCGAGAAGGACACTATAGACCTTATGAAATATACGAAACGAATCCGGAGTTGCGACTGGTGCTTGATCAGTTCGTTAACGGATTTCTTGATTCTGAACATCCGGATACTTTTAGAGGGCTTTACGAAGGGTTGCTTTATGGACATTATGGGATGGCGGATCCATATTTCGTATTAAAAGACTTTGAACCTTATTGTCAGGCCCATACTCGCTTAGGGTTGGAATATAAAAAACCGGATATTTGGTGGGAAAAAGCTATTTTGAATATTGCGGCGGCAGGTATTTTTTCCAGCGACCGCACTATCAGAGACTACAATCAGCAAGTCTGGAAATTACCATTTGTGAAAACGAAATAGGATAGAACTGGCAATCGAATGAAATGAAACAAGGAAAGCAGGTGGTGATGTGAAAGAAAAAAGGTTAATTCATGATTCTCATTGTAGAACATACCGCAACCCCTTTGGGGCTGTGGTATGCTCATCAGAAATAGAACTCTGTCTTTCGGGAGAGCTGCTTTTTTCATCAAGGAAAGTGTATCTAAGAGTGTGGCAAGATGATCGCGGTGAATCTCTTATTGAGATGAAACCTCAGAGTGGTAAAAAAGATTTTTTTTATGCTACGATCAAAAGTCCTTTAAGCCCATGCCTGCTTTGGTATTATTTTATTATTGAAACAGATAATGAAATTTATTATTATGGAAATAACAAAGAAAGATTGGGAGGGATAGGAGAAGTAAGCCGTGACATTCCTATATCTTATCAAATAACCGTTTACAAGGAAATGGAAATACCAAAGTGGTACTTAAAAGGAGTTATGTATCAGATTTTTCCAGATCGATTTTATAATGGACTGAAAAATGGAGCCATTAGAAATGATAAAACAGAAAGACTTCTTCACGGAAAATGGGAAGATGAACCACTATACATTAAAGACCCTTCAAAAGGCAATGTCATGAAATGGGATTTTTTTGGTGGTAATTTAGAGGGTATTTTAGAAAAACTAGATTACTTAGAAGAACTGGGAATAACCATTATATACCTAAATCCCATTTTTGAAGCGGCTAGTAATCACCGTTATGACACCGGAGATTATAGAAGGATTGATCCGATGCTAGGGTCAGAAGAATTATTTGAAAGGTTGTGCAAAGAGGCTGAGAAAAAAGGCATTAGCATTATTTTGGATGGAGTCTTCAGTCATACAGGAAGTGATAGTCGTTATTTCAATAAAGAAGGAAACTACGATTCCCTTGGAGCCTATCAATCAAAGAACTCCCCTTACTATCCCTGGTACCGTTTTATGGAGCATCCTGATCATTATGACTGTTGGTGGGGCGTTGATACAATGCCAAACATCAATGAACTGGAACATTCCTATAAAAATTTTATTTATGAAGGCAAAAACAGCGTCATTCGGTACTGGATACAAAAAGGAGCCGCAGGGTGGCGATTAGATGTAGCGGATGAACTACCTTCTGATTTTATCAAAGGAATGAGCAAGGTTGTTAAGGAAGAGCGTAAAGATGCTGTCTTGATAGGAGAAGTATGGGAAGATGCTTCTAATAAAGTAAGTCATGGAGAAAAACGTCAGTATTTGCTAGGGGAAGAATTGGATTCTGTCATGAATTATCCTTTTCGAAACATTGTTTTAGGCTTTCTCCTAGGAACTCTTACGGGTTATGAAGTTGATGCTCAGCTTATGAGTTTATATGAAAACTATCCACCAAATCATTTTTATAGTTGTATGAACTTGATAGGTAGCCATGATCGAACAAGAGTCCTAACACGGTTAGGGGAAGCTCCGGATCCAAGCACCTTAACAGAAACCCAAAAAATGCAGTATAAGCTTTCTGAAAAGCAGCGAAGGCTAGCGGTAGACAGATATAAATTAGCGAGCTTATTACAAATGACCTTTCCAGGAGTCCCTTCGATTTATTACGGAGATGAAGCTGGAATGGAAGGTTTCTCGGATCCATTGAATAGAAGGACTTACCCCTGGGGAAAAGAAGATGAAGAAATGATACAATGGACAAAGAAAGTCATTGAAACAAGGCGTCAGTTTATGGCATTGCAAGAAGGAGAATGGAGTAAATGGCTGGTGGGAGAAAGACATTATACGTTCCTTAGGAAATATGCTGATGAGGTAATCCTGGTAGCGATTAATGCTGGTAATGAGGATATTGAGCTTATCGGAAAAATGCCGGAGGTAGATAAAGGACAGATGAGAGATCTGTTAGATGACCATCATACGGAAATTCAGGGAAATGAAATAAGGATTCGTTTGCCGGCATTGTCAGGAAAAACTTATTTGCTGCAGGCTTAAAACCATGTTCGTGATAAGGGAGGGGTATTATTGTATGAATCTAAGATAAAAGATTCCTTTGTGGATGATTTGTTTCGGGCAATACTGGCCTTGGAAACAGAAGAGGATTGCTATCGTTTTTTTGAAGACATTTGCACGATTAAGGAAATACAGTCCATTTCCCAAAGACTGGCAGTTGCGAAACTTCTTAAGGAAAAAAAGACATATACTGAAATAGAAAAACAGACAGGAGCAAGCACAGCTACGATAAGCCGTGTTAACCGCTGTCTGATTTATGGAGCTGATGGATATCAGCGTATTCTGAAGCGTCTGGAAGAATAGGCCTACTTTTTATTAGAAAGATTAAAAGCTTTATGCAAACTTTGAACCGCTAAAGCAGCTTCTTTTGTGTGAACGAGGCAAGAAATGGTTGCGTGAGAATCTGCTGTCTGCAAAACCTGTATATTATCTTCTGTTAACGCTTTTAGTACAGTGGCCATGACTCCTGGTATCCCTGTCATACGATTGCCCACAATGGTAACTTTGCTTAAATTGGTGGTTGTTTGGAAAGATACTGGATATGCTTTCATTACTTCATGAAGTGCTGTGCTCTGATCTTCATTGATAATAAACATTTTTTTTTCTGGTGTAAAATTAATCATATCAATACTAATTCCATGAGCAGCTAAAGCGGTAAAAAGATTGCTTTCGATCAGTGGGTTAGGTTCTGCCTGTGAAATAACAACTTGGGAAAAGCGATCCTTTTGCGTTACGGCTGTTAGCAAATGTTGTGGCTTTTTAGTTGAATATTGAAGATCAAAATGTTGCCGCTTTGAGCATATTAAGGTACCAGGGTGATTTGTATGTGTATTTTTAATCTTAAGAGCAAGATTGTTTTGACGAGCGATTTCTACAGCCCGGGGATGGATGACTTTTGCTCCCAAGTCGGCCATTTGAAACACTTCGTCATAATGAATTTCCTTAAGAATGCATGCATCTTCAACCACTCTTGGATCAGCAGTCATAATGCCATCAACATCTGTATAGATTTCTACACAGTCTGCTTTTAATGCAGCTCCGATAGCGGCTGCCGTTGTGTCGGAACCACCTCTTCCTAAGGTAGTAACCTTTTGATTAGTCGTGATTCCCTGAAACCCAGTAACAACAGGAATAACACCTTGGTCGAGGTACGTACATAAGCGCTCTTTTTCGATCGATAGGATATCGGCACTACCAAACTCATCATTAGTAACAATACCTGCCTGCCAGCCAGTTAATGCTTCTGATTCGTAACCAGATTTTTTTAACTTATCCGATAAAAGGACAGAAGAAATGATTTCACCACAGCTTAATAGTAAATCCATATGACGAGAGTCAGGGGAAGTACCTTCGATAAATAAAAGGTTTTTTAATGTATCCGTAGCATAAGGCGATCCATTTCTTCCCATTGCCGATACGACGACAACGGGGGAATAACCATTTTTTGTAGCGGTAATGATTTTATCTATTGCTTTCTTTTGATCCTCAGCGGTTGCAAGAGAAGTACCGCCAAATTTTTGTATAATGATTTTCATCGAATCCCTCTTTCTGCCATCATGTTTCATGATTATTTTATTAAAAGCTATTCTTCTGATATAATCCTACTACAAGATGAGATTTTTTTAAAGATTCTATGTCATGAATGGAATTAAAAAACCTGATGGAATCTAAGAATCCTGTTTATTGGAGGAAGAAAAATGAACCTTATTGCAGATACGCATTGTCACACAATTGCCAGTGGTCATGCTTACAGCACCATTCAAGAAATGGCGTTACAGGCGTCAGAAAAGAAAATTAGCCTGATCGCCATGACTGATCATGGTCCGGCAATGCCTCATGCGGCATCAAAACTACATTTCAGAAACCTAAAAGTACTTCCGTCCCATATGTATGGAGTAGAGGTGCTGAAGGGAGCTGAGGTGAATATTGTTGACCATAACGGACAATTAGACTTATCGGATAGCATCCTACAACCGCTAGAGCTTGTTATTGCCAGTTTTCATTTGCCTTGCATCAAGCCAGGAAGTGAAAAAGAGAATACAGACACATTGATTAAAGTGATGAGAAATCCGCATGTAGATATATTAGGCCATACAGGAAATCCGGCATTTCCTGTTCAAATAGAAAAAATGGTTGAAGCGGCAGGGAAATATGGTAAATTAATTGAGGTGAATAATAGTTCCTTGACACCATATAGCTTTCGAAAAGGAAGCTGGGAAAGATGCATGAAAATCCTGGAAACCTGCCGAGATTATAAAGTGCCTGTAGTTGTCGGTAGCGATGCTCATATATCCTGGGATATAGGTAAATTTGAAAAAGCCAGAGAAATGATAAAGCAACTTAATGTGCCAGAATCCTTGGTGTACAGCACGGATATTCAGAGATTGAAAAAGCATTTGGGAATTGCAGAAAGGTGATTTGGCTTCTGTTGTAATGAAAAAAGAATGAAATAAGAGAAAAAAGTGTTGACAGTGGGGAAGATGCTCGTTATAATAGTTCGTAATTACTGAAAATTTTAATAATCTTAAGGAAAGCTGTGTGAGAAAAATGCTGAACCAAACAGAAAAGAACTTAAAAAACATCTTTGATACTTATGTATTTAGCTATTTCTGGGGCTATTTTTATTTTAGCGCTGGCGCTTTTGCATGGTTAAAATTTCAAAGAAAAAAGTTCTTTCTAAGGAACAGCGAAGCTGAATTATTGCTATAGCCTAAGGCTTATTATTAGTATCAGTGCAATAGTGGTATCGTGTACACAAAAGGTGTCTCTTAGAAAGAGGCACCTTTTTTATTTTGTATAAAAATTTAAGGAGGAAAAGAGATGGTAATTGTTATGAAGCCCAATACGGAAAGAGAAAAAGTGGAAAAAATTAAGAACAAAATGCTTAGTTTAGGTTGTGAAGTCCACGAGTCAAAAGGAACTAACCGAGTGCTGTTAGGCCTAGTAGGAGATACCCGACGAATTAATCCCGGTCAGATTGAAGCAAATGAAAATGTGGAGCAACTGATTCGTGTTATGAATCCATTTAAGCTGGCTTCAAGAGATTTTCATCCGGAAGACACCGTAGTGAAGGTTAATGGAACGAAAATTGGAAACGGTAGTATGGTAGTTATTGCTGGACCTTGCGCGGTTGAAAGTGAAGAGCAACTGATGGAAATAGCGGTTAATGTAAAAGCCAATGGAGCTAATATGATTCGTGGAGGAGCTTTTAAGCCAAGAACTTCACCTTATAGCTTCCAGGGACTTGGAGAAGAAGGGTTAAAATTATTGAGAAAAGCAAAAGAAATAACAGGTCTTTCTATTGTTACAGAAGTAATGGATCAGGAAAATCTGGATATGGTAGCCGAATATGCCGATGTGTTACAGATAGGTGCCCGAAACATGCAAAACTATGCTTTATTAAAACAAGCCGGAATGAGTAGCAAGCCGATCATGTTGAAAAGAGGACTTAGTGCTACTATTGAAGAATGGCTTATGTCAGCGGAATACATCTTATCGAAAGGAAATCCTAATGTTATTCTTTGCGAAAGAGGTATCCGAACCTTTGAGAAATACACCCGAAATACATTAGATTTAAGTGCTGTGCCAGTAGTAAAAGAACTTAGTCATTTGCCAGTAGTGATTGATCCCAGTCATGGAACAGGAAAGTGGAATCTGGTCGAACCAATGGCTAAAGCAGCTGTAGCAGCTGGTGCTGATGGATTAATGGTAGAAGTTCACAATCAACCGGAAGAAGCGGTATCGGATGGCGGACAATCGTTGAAATACGATAACTTCAAAAGCATGATGAATACAGTTCAAAAGATATATGCCGTTCGATAAGCTGGAGGTATAGAAATGCATGATTTTAATAAAATAGCGCTAATAGGCGTAGGTCTGATGGGAGGTTCCTTTGCGCTGGCGCTTAAAGAGAAAGGAATTTCCTGTCAGATTACTGGTTTTGATACTCAAAAAAAGGCATTGGAAAATGCAATTCAGTTGTCCGCTATTGATTTTACAAGTAAGAAAATAAGCGATGCCGTCATAGAGGCTGACCTGGTAGTCCTGGGTACTCCCGTTGGTCATTATGATGAAATAATAAGAGAAATGCTACCAGCACTAAAAAAGGGAGCTATTGTGACAGATCTGGGGAGTGTCAAAGAAGCGGCTGTAAAATCAGCTCAAAATCTTCCATCACATATTCAGTTTATTGGCGGTCATCCCTTAGCAGGGTCGGAAAAGGGAGGGATAGAAGCGGCTAGTCCGTATCTTTTTGAGAACGCCTATTACTTTTTAACGCCAGCGATCCATACCGAATCAAGGGCTGTTGATAAAATGAAATCATTGGTATCTCGGATTGGTGGTTTTCCCATTATCATGACGCCGGAAGAACATGATAGTATTGTAGCGAAAACTAGTCACTTACCTCATTTAATGGCTTCTGTCCTTACGTGTATGATGGAAAATGAAAAAGATGAATCATTAAAAAATTTTGCAGGAAGTGGTTTTCGGGATACGACCAGGATAGCTTCAGGAAATCCGGTGATGTGGGAAGAAATATTTTATTACAATGAAAAAGAACTGCTAAAAAGCTTGGGCCAACTGGATTGTATGCTTAAAAGATTTCAACATGCGATGATTTCTTCAAACAGAGATGAAATCCGAAGGTTATTGGAAATTGGAAAAAATTATCGAGATCAATTGCCACAGACAGGAAAAGATTACATTCCCAAAAGATATGAACTTTTTGTAGATATCAAAGATGAACCGGGTGCCTTGGCACAAATAACAAGCACCATTGGAAGTGCAGGGGTTAATATAAAAGAGATAGAAATCGTACATTCTCGTGAAGGAGAAAAAGGTGCTGTGAGATTAGCGTTTGCCAAAAAAGAAGAAGAGGCTCGTGCAATGCAAGCCTTAGGAAAAAAAGGCGTATCCTTTAGTCGCCAAAAAGGAGAGATTAATGATGTTAACGGTACATAAAGCAAATAAGCTAAAGGGTAAGTGCGTTGTTCCGGGAGATAAATCGATCAGTCATCGGGCTGTTATGCTATCAGGCATTAGCAAAGGTACCACAAAAATAGGAGGATTTTTGAAAGGGGAAGATTGCCTTGCGACGCTCCGATGCTTTCAGCAAATGGGTGTGAAGGTTAGGGAAGAGAAAAACCAATTGTTTATTACAGGAAAGGGACTTCATGGCCTTGAAGAACCGGAAGATGTTTTGGATGCCGGAAATTCGGGAACTACCATGAGGCTTATGGCAGGGATATTGAGCGGGCAAGATTTTTATTCTGTTATCACAGGGGATGCATCTCTTCGAAAAAGACCGATGAAACGAATTGCTTTTCCATTAAGAAAAATGGGTGCCGGGATAGATGGAAGAAAGATGGGTACGCAGGCACCATTGACGATTCGAGGTGGAGGACTTAAAGGAATAGAATATCAACTTCCGGTAGCTAGTGCGCAAATAAAGTCAGCTGTCTTGCTAGCCGGTTTGTTTGCCGATGGTGTTACAAGTGTTATTGAACCGAGAGTTAGCAGAGATCATACAGAAAGAATGCTTCAGTCTTTTGGAGTGACTGTCCGACAAGATGGGCTGAAGTGTACGGTGAAATCAGAAGAGCTACAAGCAACTCACATTGAAGTTCCCGGAGATATTTCTTCAGCGGCATTTATTTTAGTTGCAGCGGCATGCATAAAAGGGTCAGACGTGACTTTGGAAAATATTGGAATCAATCCAACGAGAGCTGGGATTATTGATGCACTTTGTCAAATGGGTGCGGAAATAGGCATTAAGAACAAACGAGAAATAGGTGGCGAACCAATAGCCGATGTGAGAGTAAAAGGTTCAGATTTGAAAGCCGTGGAAATAGGAGAAGAGCAAATTCCCAGCCTAATTGATGAGATACCGGTATTGGCCATAGCGGCTGTGTGTGCTAAAGGTACTACCCGTATAACAGGTGCAGCAGAACTAAGGGTTAAAGAAACGGATCGTATCAGTGCGATGGAAGAAGAGTTAAAAAAAATAGGGGTTGAAATAACAGCTTTAGAGGATGGCATGATGATTGATGGACCACAAATAATTACCGGAGGTTCTACGGATAGTCATGGTGATCATCGTATTGCAATGGCAATGGCTGTTGCAGGTCTGCTTTCAGAGGAACCTATAACAATTGACAATCATCATTGCATGGCAGTTTCCTTTCCAGGCTTTATAGAGACAATTGAAAATTTGCGTGAAGGCTAAGCGATAAAAGATTATATTACCAGAGGAGAGGTCGCAATGAAATGTGGATACTTGGGGCCGGAAGGGTCGTATAGTTATCTGGCTCTAAAGGAGGCATATCCAGAGCTGAAACCAGTGCCAACGACATCCTTTATTGAAATACTGGAAAAACTTGAAAGTGGAGAAGTTGATTTTGGGTTTCTGCCGGTGGAGAATTCTACAGAAGGAGCCGTAACAGTAGTGATGGACAGCCTTTTGGACTTAAAGGATATTGTCATACAGGGAGAAGTGGTTTACAGCATAAAACATCATTTATTTAATACGACAGGAAAGATGGAAGAAGTGAAAATTATTTCATCTCATCCTCAGGCGCTGGAACAGTGCCGTGGATTTTTTAGAAGAAAATATCCTCATGTAAACCTGATATATGCAGAAAGCACATCAGCGGCATGTTGTCAGGCGAAAGAAAAGGGGAGCGAGTACGCAGCTGTAGCTAGTATGTGGGCAGGAGAAAAAAATGGTCTAAAAGTAGCTTGTCAGGATATTCAAGATAACCGATTTAATCAGACACGGTTTGTGAAATTAGGAAAAATACGGAAAAAGCCAACAGGTAAGGATAAAACATCCATTGCTTTTTCTTTTCCATATGATGAACCAGGCAGCTTGCATAAAATATTAAAAGTTTTTTCAGATAACCATATAAATCTGTCACGAATAGAGTCCAGACCAGCCAAACAGGAGTTAGGCCAGTATATCTTTTTTATCGATTTCAATGGACACAAAGAAGAGCCATTGATTGAAGAGATCTTAAAAGAGTTAGAGCGCTACACAAGGAAACTATACTTATTTGGATCTTATCCAAGATCAGAAAAAACCTTATAAGGTAGGAGGCTTAAAATGCTAAGATTACTAACCGCCGGAGAATCCCACGGGCAGGCAGTAACCGGTATTTTGGAAGGAATGCCGGCTGGAGTGCGTTTGTCAAAAGAAAAGATTAATAGCTACTTGTCAAAAAGACAGTCAGGGTATGGTAGAGGTGGCCGGATGAAAATTGAAAAAGATTGTATTCAAATCTTATCCGGAGTGAGAGGCGGTATCACCTTAGGAAGTCCTATCAGTTTTATGGTTGTTAATAAAGATTACGAAAACTGGGTAGAAGGAATGGATCCCTTTGAAGGAAACCTTAATTATAAACAGGTGCACCATCCAAGGCCTGGACATGCCGACTTAGCAGGTGCACTTAAATACGGATTTGATGATATGCGGCATGTGTTAGAACGAAGCAGTGCAAGAGAAACGACGGCCAGAGTTGCAGCTGGAAGTATTGCGGGACATATTTTATCAAATTTCAATATAGAATGGGCCAGTCATGTCAGGCAGATTGGAAGCGTATCCATAAGAGAAAAAGAAGTAGCATTTGATGCGTTGAAAAAGGCGGAACATTCGTCGGTACGTTGTATATGCAAGCAAACGGAAGAGGAAATGATAAAAGAAATTGATACAGCAAAAGCCAAGGGAGATACATTAGGTGGAATTATTGAAGTTCAAATTAGTGGGTTGCCAGTGGGATTGGGAAGCTATACTCACTGGGACCGCAAATTAGATGGGAAATTGGCTAGTAGCCTAATGAGTATTCAAGGGATAAAAGCTGTCGAAATTGGCGATGGATTTGAGGGTGTAGTGCAATCGGGCTCCTTGATTCATGATGAAATATTTTATGAAGAAAAGAAAGGCTTTTATCATAAAACAAATCATGCTGGCGGCATCGAAGGCGGAATGAGCAATGGGGAAGTATTGATTGTAAGATGTGGCATGAAGCCTATTCCTACCTTGATGAAGCCCTTGAAAACTGTAGACTTTCATCAAAAAACGCCACATGATGCAGCGGTAGAACGAAGTGACACCTGTGCGGTACCTGCAGCAGCCATTGTGGCAGAAGCGGCCGCCATCTTTGTTTTAGCGGATGCATTCATGGAAACTTTTGGAGCAGACTCCATGAAGGAGATGAAAGAGAGATGGAAAAAATAATTGCAGAATTTCATCAAAGATCGTATCCTATTATGATTGAACCGGATTTATTATCGCACTTTTCAATACAAGAAAGGTTGGATGGAACCGGGGATCAAAAGTGGGTACTCATTACAGACAATAAAGTATCTCTTGCTCAACAGGAACTGGTCCAAAACTTAAAAGCACAGGCGTACCTTTCGATAGAAATAGAAAACGGAGAGTGGAGTAAATCCTTTCAGCAAATGGAAGAGATATTAGATAAAATGGCGGAAGCCGAAGTGAATCGTTACGATGGATTAATTGCATTAGGTGGTGGGGTAGTAGGCGATCTAACAGGATTTTGTGCTTCGGTTTATATGAGAGGAATTGAGTGGGTGCAAATTCCGACTACCCTACTTTCGCAGGTAGATAGTAGTGTTGGTGGAAAAACAGGTGTAAACTTGAAGGCGGGCAAAAATATGGCAGGTAGTTTTTACCAGCCGTCATCTGTTTGGATCGATCCCTGTATCCTGAGAACATTATCTGAAGAGCAATACTGGGCAGGAATGGCGGAAGTTATCAAGTATGCTGTGATAGAGAAAAATGGTATTGATCAATGGCTTGAAAATCACTGGGAATCCATAGTCCTCAGAGAACCGAAAATCCTGAGCCAATTAATCGGAAAATGTGTTGAATGTAAAAACAGGATTGTCATGAAAGATGAAAGGGAAAAGGGCCTTAGGAAAATTCTTAACTTTGGACATACAGCAGGCCATGCAATGGAAAAACTTTCTGACTTTCAACTGATTCACGGTGAAGCTGTTAGAAGGGGAATGCTGTTTGAACTTGAACTGGCCCATAAATTAGGTAGAATCAATCTTGAACAGTATCAGAGATATAAAAAGTTGGTAGAAAAAATACCTGTAACAAGGAAAGAAGAAAGTTATCAGATGTCTGAGCTAATAAAGAGCATGAGCAGTGATAAGAAAAATCGTGATCAGTTAATTTCTTTTGTGTTGCCTGATCATAACCAGGTAATGGAAGAAATGTTTCTGTCTCCTGAAGAAGTGAATGAAATGATGAAATAAAAAGCAAAACCCTGATAGTGGGTTTTGCTTTTTATGTTGATAGGGTTGAGAGATAAGCGATTATTCTTTTAGTGACGGTCCAACCCTTCGGCTTCCAGTTTTTTCATAAATAGGTTAGTAATATAATGAGTGGATAACTGTTTTTCAAAGATAGATGCGTCAGAAGGAATTTGAAGCCGAGCTTTTCCATCTTCAAACCCAAAGCCTTCTGTATAAAGAACCGGTGATTCATTCAAGGGCCAAAAGGTAGGTTCTTCAGTCAGTGATTGAAGTCCTTGATAACCGGGAGTATTGACTGCTAAGTCGGCTGTAATAGCAGCTGTTGTCCCATAGTCAAAGGGCTTACGAAGAATAGCGGCTATTTTAGTAAGAACTTCCCAGTTTTTCATTGTCTGAGCAGGTTCTAGAACATTGGTCAATGGCTGTAGGCGTCGTTCAAAACTAGTATAGGTGCCTTCTGTTTCTGCATGAATAGCAGCTGGTAGAAACACATCAGCCATTTTAGCTGTTTCTGTTAAATGGGAATCCATTACCATCAAGAAATCAAGGCTCTTTAGTTCTTGTGCAGGTAAATCTTCTCCCAAAAGAAGTAATCCTTTTAGGTGACCGGCTCTGATTGAATCTAAGATAGCCGCCGCATCTTTGTGAATGCCCAGGAGTGGGAGAGCTTGACTATTATTTTGAGGCTGTAATTTAAGCAATCCTTTTCTAGGTGCACCAATCTGACCTGCAAGAACAGCTATGTTCGCTAACATGACCTCTGCTTCGGAAGTAAGGGTTTTGCTGTCGAAAACAATCATAGCCGATTTAGCATCACTATAAATAGCAGCTATTTTAGCAGCTTCCGTACTTGGCTTTACATCCTTCAGATTTTCTTTTAAGGCTTCGAATCCTTCAACAGCTGCTGGGTTACAACCTTTTTCGATCAGAGATGCAGCTATTTCTTTTAAGAAAGACAATTGATTTTCGGGAGTTACGTTGATGGTTGCCCATTCGTCAGCTTTTGTCTTTTCAGGATTAACAGTGATTAATTGAGCACCATTTTCCTGGACAGCTTTTCGGACCTTAACGCCTGCCATTGCGTGATCTCGCATAATCTGAGAGCCAATCAAAAGAATAACCTGAGTCCGGAGAACTTCTTCTAAAGTGTTAGGAGAAGCATCAATTCCTAATACATCCTGAAGGCCTCCATTCTTTCGATTAAGAGAACCTAACCAAGGAGTATGAAGCACTTCATGCGCAAGTCGCTTGGCCGTATATATTTCTTCATTTGTCCAATGGTCAGACACGGTAAGTGCTATGGAATCAGCCCCATTTTGGAACCCAATCCCTTGAGCTTTTTTAGCTACAAGAAGCAAGGCTTCGTCCCAGCTAGCCTCTACCAGTTCTCCGTCTTTCCTGATCATGGGAGTAGTGATTCGCTGATTTTTCTGAGCCATATCAAAACCAAAACGTCCTTTAACACAAAGTAATCCGCCGGAAGAAGGGCTGTCTAGCTTTGGGAGTGATCGAACTAACATATTTCCACAAACTTCTAAGGTTTGCTCACATCCAACACTGCAATATCCACATACGGTATCTACCTGATGGGCTTCAACAGGTACTGACTTTTCAATCAGAAGGCGCTCCTGCAATGCACCTGTGGGGCATACGTCAACACATTGACCGCAGGAAATACAGTCTGTATCTTTGAGAGGACGATCCATGGCCGGTTTCACGATTGTATCGAAACCTCTGTCAACAAGACCAAGAGCTGTAATATCCATCACTTCCTGGCAAACACGGACACAAAGACCGCAAAGAATACATTTATCTGGGTTGCGATCAATGAAAGGATGCGAATTTTCTGCTTGACGTTGATGCATTTCACCCGCTAGGCGGTCTGGTTCTACATGATAGTCATTAGCGTATTCTAGAAGTTTGCATTCAAAGTAATCATGACAACCGCATTCCAAGCAGCGTTTTGCATCTTCGACAGCTTGCTCCGGTGTGAAACCAAGACCAACCTCCTCGAAATTTTGTCTCCGGAATTCAGGCGACAAATGTGCCATCGGCGGCCGATTGGCTGTTTCTCGATGAGCAAATTCTTCTACCTTGATATCTTCTGCTTTACGTGTTACTAAATAAGGCTTTTCATAGCGAACCTGCACTCCGTTGACATACTCATGGATAACTTTGGAAGCGATTTTGCCGTCACCGATAGCTTGGATAGCAATTTTCAAGTTGTCATTAATGGCATCTCCGCCGGCAAAAATTCCGGGAATGCTGGTAGAAAAAGTTTTTTCATCAGAAATAATGGTATCCCATTTGGTTCTTTCTAAAGCTTCGAATCCTTCCACATTGACATATTGGCCAATAGCAACGATAACAGAGTCAAGTTCAAGGATTTCTTCTTCACCTTCAATAGGTACAGGGCGTCGTCTTCCGCTAGCATCCGGCTCTCCTAATTCCATTTTCTGTAGACGGATTTTTTGGACACGACCATTTTCGCCAATGACTTCCAATGGACTAACAAGAAACTTAAAAATAACGCCTTCTTCTTCAGCCTCAACAATTTCGATTTCCTCGGCTGGCATTTCGCCGCGAGTTCTTCTGTAAAGGTTGTATACTTCGTCAGCACCCAGACGGACCGCTGTTCTACAGGCATCCATGGCTGTGTTTCCGCCACCAATAACGGCTACTTTTTTACCTATTTTAATTGGTTTGTTTTCAACAACATCTCGAAGAAAGTGAATACCACCAATAACACCTTCTAAATCCTCGCCTTTACATTTCATTGGAGAACTTTCCCAGCAACCGATAGAAAGATAAACCGCATCATTATTAGTGCGAAGATAATCCAGAGTTAAATCCTGACCAATCCTTACATTATTGATCATTTGAGCACCCATTTTTTCAATAATACCTATTTCCTGATTTAATACATCTTTAGGAAGGCGGTACTGAGGAATACCATATTTGAGCATACCGCCCATTTCAGGCATCATATCATAAATAGTTACTTCATGACCTTCCTGCAACAAGTAATAGGCCGTCGAAAGACCACCTGGACCACCACCGACAATAGCTACTTTTTTTCCGCTAGATTCTTTGATTTCTGGTATAAATACTTCTGGATCCTGTAAATCTATGTCAGCTACAAATCGCTTATGCCAAGCAATAGCAACTGGTTCATCCTTTAACTCTCTACGACAGGCATCTTCGCAGGGATGAGGGCATACACGACCGATGGAAGCCGGAAGTGGCAACTGTTCCTTTATTAATTTAAGAGACTCTTTGTATTCGCCATTAGCGATTAATCCTACATAACCCTGACAATCGGTCTTTCCAGGGCATTCAAGCACGCATGGAGGTCGGCAGTCGCCGGTATGGTCTGTCAGCAATAATTCCAGAGCAATTTTGCGATTGGCTTTGATAGTTTTGGAATTAGTTTTGATGACCATATCTTGACTGATTTCTGTAGCACATGCACGTAGTAGTTTAGGAATTCCCTCCACTTCAACGATGCAAAGACCGCAGGAACCATATATTTCCATTCGTTCATCGTAGCAAAGCGTTGGTATTTCAATTCCATTTGCACGAGCGACCTGAAGAATTGTTTGCCCATGTTGCCCTGTGACTTCTTTTCCGTTGATATTTAACCTGATCACAGACATACTTTATTCACCCCTATTCCTTAGTCTACGTCAATTGCCTTGAAAGGACAGACGGTTTTACATTTTCCGCATTTAATACAAAGATCTTGATGAATCACGTGAAGTTCTTTATTATTACCAGTGATGGCATCCGTTGGACAATTTTTCTTACATATTCCACAACCTACACAGGTTGTTTCAGATACGGTATAAGTCAAAAGCTGAGTGCATTGATGAGAAGGGCACTTTTTATCATAAATATGTGCTTCATATTCGTCTCGGAAATATTGCAAAGTAGTTAATACCGGGTTAGGTGCTGTTCCGCCTAAAGCACATAAGGAGCCTTCTTTAACACGTTCGCATAGTTCTTCTAGTAATTCAATATCGCCTTCTTTTCCTTCACCTTCTGTAATCCGAGTGAGTATTTCTAACATTCGCATGGTACCCATTCGACAGTGAATACATTTTCCACAAGATTCTTTTCTTGTAAAATCAAGAAAGAACTTTGCCATGCCTACCATACAGGTTGTTTCATCCATAACAACCATTCCGCCGGATCCCATGATGGCTCCAGTTTCAGTGATTGATTCATAATCAACAGGTGTATCCAGCAAGTGGGCAGGAATACAGCCACCAGAAGGACCGCCCATCTGAACGGCTTTAAAAGCTTTGTCGTCAAGAATGCCGCCGCCGATGTCGTAAATGACTTCTCGAAGCGTGAGGCCCATAGGAATTTCTACCAGACCACCTTTTTTTGTTTTGCCGGCAAGAGCAAAAACCTTTGTTCCTTTACTTTTCTCAGTTCCCATGGCCGCAAAAGCAGCACCGCCATTACGGAAAATCCAAGGGATATTTGCCAAGGTTTCAACATTATTAATATTAGTAGGCTGTTGCCAGAAGCCCTTTTGAGCTGGGAACGGAGGTTTAAGTCTTGGCATACCTCTTTCGCCTTCCAGAGAAGCGATCAAGGCTGTTTCCTCTCCACAAACGAAAGCGCCAGCACCAGCTTTAATCCAAAGGTCGAAATCAAATCCAGAACCCATAATGTTTTTTCCAAGGATTCCTTTTTCACGGGCCTGGTCAATTGCCTTTTGCAATCGTTCAATAGCCAGCGGATATTCTGCCCGAACATAAAAAATACCTTCGTTGGCTCCGGTGGCATAACCGCCAATCATCATACCTTCAATCACGCCATGAGGGTCACCTTCTAAAATACTTCTATCCATAAAAGCACCAGGATCACCTTCGTCAGCATTACAGACCATGTATTTAGGGGTTGATTGCTGTTGATATGCCGCGTTCCATTTAAACCAGGTAGGAAAGCCGGCTCCTCCACGACCACGCAGTCCGGAAATTTTAATCTCATTGATGACTTCGGCAGGAGTCATTTTCTTAAGGCATTTTTCGATCGCCTGATAACCTTCTTTTTCAATATACTCACTGATATCTTCTGGGTTAATATGACCAGCATTTTGCAATGCCACTTTTTTTTGTTTTTGCTGAGCATCTAGATCTTCTTCGCTGATCAGTTGGCTTTCAACAGGTGTTTTTCCATGCAACTCGCTATCGATGATTTCTCCCACCATTTCAGGAGTGACCATTACATAGGTCTTTTTCGTATTGGCATCATCATAGATATCCACAACCGGTTCAAGGTAACAGGTGCCACAGCATCCGGTAAGCTCCAGTTGAATAGGTGCGTTGCGGGATGCTATTTCTTCTTCAAAAGCTTTACTTACTTTGCTGGCACCTGCTGCAATTCCACAGCTGCCCTGGCCGACAACGATTCTCATAGCTACGCCTCCTTACCTGTTTGTTTTTTGTCATACTTGCGCAATTCACGCAGGATTTTACGTGTACTATCCGGAGTAAGTTTTGCATGCGTTTCTCCATTGATCATCATAACAGGTGACAGACTGCAACATCCCAGACAGGCAACATTATTCAAGGTGAAGAGACCGTCTTCTGTTGTTTCTCCATCAACAATTTTCAACTCATCACAGATTGCATCATAGACAGGGCCGGCGCCATTAACATGACAAGCGGTTCCCATGCAGAGCATAATTAGATATTTGCCGATGGGTTCAAGGCGGAATTGGGTATAAAAGGTAGCAACTCCATAAACATTCGGTGCCTTGATGCCGGTTACTTCAGCAATATGATCTAAAACATCTATGGGTAAATAACCATAGATGTCTTGAGACTTTTGCAAAATAGTAATTAAGCTTCCGGGTTTATCCTTATACTGATCGAGAACAGACTTAATCAGAGATAAATCTGAATTGGAAACCGTTTGTTCCGGAGCCTGTAGGCCATTTCCTCCACAACATTGCATTCGATATCACTCCTTTTGATTATTTTCACACAACTAATAGAATTATAACATAAGAGAATCTTTGAGTCATTTCAATCCACCGAATATGCTGACGAATTAGGCGGACTTATTTGATGAAAGCATTGGCATAATTTACTCTCAGCTATATAAATAAAAATAAAATTTTAACAAAGAATTATTGAACTGATTTAAAAGCGTACACATATTGAAAAAAGGTGATCTGACAAAGGGAGAGATAGAGGAAGGTGGATATAACGAAAAGGATAACCTAAAATGTTTTTTGTTGATAACAATACTGTAAGAGTTGTTAATCGGAAGATACTTTTAATGAAATAGGGTATATAGGTAACTAAGACAGCATAATTCCTAAAAACTCTTTTTCTATAAGGCGGAGCTAAGCAGTGCTGCAAAAAATAAATGAGGAGATGCTGATGAAAAAACTTTCGATTTTTTTGATAATAGCAGGTATATTAATAGCTCTGTATCCTTTGGGGAGCTACCTTTACGGTGGGTTTGGACAAGCCAGACTAATGAGAGAACTAGAACAACAAAGTTCATTAACAGAAGATTTTATTTCTGCGAATGAAAACGTAGCAGAAGAATATGAAGGATTACAGAGTATTTTTGAAACCTATGATGAAGAAGAGGAAGAAATAAAAGAGGAGGTGGAACTGAAAATCCAAGAAGGAGAAGCAGGCAAACTTCTAGGAACACTGGAAATACCAAAAATAAATGCGGAGATGCCAGTAGTATTAGGTGCCAGTCAAGAAAATTTAAGGATTGCGGCTGCGTTGATGGAAGGGACAACGCCTATTGGAGAGATAGGTAATGCTGCAATTGCAGCTCATCGAAGTCATACCTATGGGAGGTTTTTTAATAGGTTAGATGAAATGGAGCTAGGTGATGAAATTATTATTTCTACTCCGCAAGAAAGGTTTACCTATATTGTCTATGAAATTAAAATAGTTGAACCAGATGATTTATCAGTCCTTAATCGGAATCGCAGGGACAGGGTGGTTACGCTAATTACCTGTGACCCTATCTATGAAGCAACACATCGGTTGATAATACATGGTGTTATCAAGGATGCGTAGCTGAGAATAGATCAGCTACGCATCGGATGAGTGTTTTGTCACAGTTGGCGACTTTGAATTCGCAGAGTTTGAAATAATATTCTGAGGAGGCAGTACTTGACGTATTTCAAATGCAACAGATGATGGTGAGGTTTCGGTTATATGGCTATAAGAGGTGAGAATGCGAGAAATAACTTGATTCATTAGATCCTCGGTTAAGCCTGGTAATAAGACTAAAAACTGCGTATTGTTCCATTTAGTTACGACATCTCCCTTGCGCAGGGAACGGATGAGATGACTCCCGAAATCTTTCAGCATGTTTTTATCTAAAGATTCATTAAATACAGAAGCGGCAATTGTCAGAAGGCCAATGACGGTTTGATAGCCATCACGCTCACTTCGTCTCCACTCTAGTTCATAGATAGATCTGAAAACTGTCGGTTCACAGAAAAAAGCAGTTTCAGAAGTAGTGCTCTTTTCTAGTTCTGCATGGAGAGAATCGAGAGAGTTATGAACTTCTTGAGTGGAGAGAATTCTTTTATACATTGATTTCATAGCGCTGGAAGGCTTAATACCCATCTCATGATATAAAAAACCTGTTATCTGTTCATAATGCTGAAGAGCTGTCTTCTTTTCCCCAACATGCATCAATGTATTCATATATAACAAGTGAAAATCCTCTTCATAATAATCTAACTGAATAGCTTTTTCGCAAATTGGTAAAAACGCCTGATAATCTTTCTGAGAACTGGTAAGCTCACCTAAAGCCAAGATAGCCTTTAAAAAAAGCCGGCGATAAAGATTTCTCACAGAAAAAACCCACTGATGCTCAGAACAGTCCGGCAGATATTCCCCATGATAAAGTGATACGGCTTCTCTATAGTGCTGTAAAGCTGTAGAAGGATCTGATTTTTTGAAACTATCGGCCTTTTCAATTGCCTTTTCAAAAAGTTCACAATCTACAGAAGTCAGGGAATCCGAGTTCCACTGATAGTAGCCGTTTTTAAAAATAATCAAAGTACCACATTGATGTTCAGCTCCTGATTCATGGAAAAATTGACGTAGGCGATGCATCTGTCGACGTAATGCGCCTCTTGGATCAGCATAGTCTTCGGTAGGCCACAAAGCTTCAACCAAAGCTTCAGGAGTAAAAGACCGTCCTCTATACGTAAGCATAAACTTAAAAAGCTCCCAGATTTTTTTAGAGCCAGGATGCATGGATATTAATGACTGGCCTCCTTTAAAAACATCAAAACTGCCTAAAGTGGTAATGCTTACTTGATCGCATTTATTTGTCATAAAGCATCCTTCTTCCTTACAAACATTATTAGATACATATATTTAATCGTTACCCTCTAAAAATCAAAAAAATCAGAAATAAGAAGATAAAGATGAAATCTCCCGTTTGAAAGTTGCAAATACATAGTATTATCATTATAGTCAAACAATAACGAATAAGTCAATCTGGGTAGAAAAAACAAGCAACTCCAATAAAGTCTGATTCTAATTGATGGGCTACCTAGCTATGTTGGCGTTAGCTCTAAATAAGTAAAATAATGAACCGTAATTGTTTGAATATTGGAATATCTAGGGTATAATGATCTATACAAAAAGTAGCGAGAGGAGGAAGTTTATGATGAGTGAGAACTGGAAAAAGCAAAGGTGGCTGGTACCTCTCCTAATTCCTATCTTATTATTTATTGTATTTAATACATGGTATTCACTTCCAAAACTTCATAACAGCATGCTTCAAGAAAGGCAAAATCAAATACAGGACCATACTCGTATAGGACGGTCCATCCTTTCTCACTTTTATTCAATGGAACAAGAGGGAATATTAGAGAGGGAAGAAGCTCAATTACAAGCAAAGCAACTGATAAGAAGCCTTCGATTCGGGCCCCATAATAAAGACTATTTTTGGATTAATAACGATGAACCAACACTGGTCGTTCATCCATTTAGCCCACATTTGGAAGGGGTAGATTTATCAAAGGAGGAATGGGACAAACATCAACTCTTTGTGAGCTTTGTGGAATTAGTAGAAAATGAAGGTGGTGGATTTTTAGAGTATAAATGGCAATATTATGACCATTCAAACAGGGTTGAAACGAAAATATCTTATGTTACTGGTTTTGACCCTTGGAACTGGATTATAGGAACTGGTTTGTACCTGGATGATATGGAAACCAAATTGGAAGCCCAGCAAAATATTAACTTTATCTTCATAATAACATCGGCTCAGCTTATGTTGGTTGGGTTAGTGATTTATCGTCTGACGACAAATCGAAAAAACAAAAATAATCCTTAACCTCCTTATTTTTTGCGGTAGGATCTTAAGATTGCAATGATTAACCACGTACCGATCACGGCAGAACCAGCATATCCTAAAAAGCCAATAAGAGAAATGCCTCTCATGGTAGGGCCAGCCTCTGCATTGATCACAATAGAGGAACCGACAATTAAGGCAGCAATTAATATGGATAAAACTAATCGGTTAACCATATCCTGCAAAGCTGAAATGCTTTTTTCCAAATTTCGGTGTTCCATTTGGACGGTTAGCTTACCGGCGAGAGCTTGGTTCATCACTTCTGTCAATTTGACGGGCAGACGAGGTAAATGTCGAGAAACGTAAAACCAAGCCTGCAAATGGTCTTGTAGTTCATCTTTCCACGTATGCTCAGCTAATAAGTGTTTTTTTGAATAAGGTATCGCAATATCCATCAGTTGGATTTTAGGAGCTAAATCAGCTAGAACTCCTTCTAAGGTCATCATTCCTTTGAGCATCATGGTAAACTCAGAAGGCATTGCTAGCTGGTTTTTTCTGGCTGTAAATAGCAATTCATCAAGCAAAGAGGTAAGCTCAATGTCTGAGATTGGCTGATCAATATACCGGTTAAAAAGCCTTTCGAGATCAGAGTGGAGAGCCATACTATTTACTTCGCCACGACGGATACCGATGGAAAGTACAGCTTGAGTAATTTGCTCAATATTTCTTCCCGCAATACCTAGTAGCAGATAATTAAGTTTTTTTTGCATACTAGATGACAAAACGCCTACCTGCCCAAAATCAATATAAACAATTTGATTCTTGCGAATTAAAAAGTTTCCCGGGTGAGGATCACCATGGAAAAAACCATCGGCTAAAACCTGCTTAAAATAGTTATCGGCCAAGGTGGTCGCTAAATGATCGGGGTCATAATGATGTTGGAGCAATGTGTTTCGTGACATAGATGTAATACCATCAATATATTCCATTGTCAGAACTTTTGAAGTAGTGAGAGCATCGTAGACAATGGGGGCGCTAATGGATGGTTCATCGCTATGGTTGTGGCGAAATATTTTCAGATTACTAGCTTCAGACAAAAAATCCAGCTCTTTTTCTGCAGCAGTACGAAGCTCATCCACCACCTCTTGTGGGTTGATCACCTGACTATGCAATAAAGGACGAAGAAAACGCGTTAAACGGCGCAACAATTGGATGTCTCGCAGGAAAATTTCCCGGACACCTTTACGTTGGACTTTTATAGCTACATTTTCGCCAGTTTTAAGCCTCCCCCGATGAACCACGGCTAAAGAAGCACTAGCAAAAGGTTCTGGTTCAAAATAATCAAAGAGTTCTGCTGGTGTTAAACCAAATTCTTGTTGGATTAGAAAATAGGAATTGTCCGAACTTTCTGGTTTAACATGATTTTGAAGTTTTTGAAACTCTATAAGAAAAGGCTCTGAAAGCAAGTCGGGCCTGCTGGATAATATCTGACCAATTTTAACAAAGGTAGGACCAAGCTCTTCCAGAGCCATACGCCATTGAACCGGATCTTGAATGCCTTTAAGACCTTCTTGAATTCCATGTTTAATAAGAACAGCAACAATTTCTCTAAAACGACTGGCTTCACCAGAACCTTTCATGGCATTATGTCACTCCTTTAAGGATTTTTACTTTATTTTATCAATCCTCAGATTGTTGTGATGTGGTTATTTGTTGCTCTAAGAGCGTTAGTCGGGATTCTATAGCATCAATCTCTTTTTTTAATTGGTTGGTTTCTTCCTTCGTAGTAACATGCATTTCCTCTAAGATGCGATTAACAGCATCATCAAACCAATGACGTGTTTTGTTTTTAGCATTGCGGTTAAAGAAAGCTTTAAGCTCTCCGGTTAAATCTTCTCCTTCTTTCATAGTAAGTTCTCCTTTGGCAACCATTTCATCGATTAGTGCTTTTCCTTTTTCATAGGAATAGGAAACAGTTCCAATACCAGCCAATACTATGTTTTTTAAGGTACCTTCCATTGATTTCATGCGTAACAGCCTCCTTTGAACTAATATATCAACGATAGTATATAAGTGTATAACGTTCTGTTACAATCAATACCCGATCTTATTTCTTGCAAACAGCAGCAAAAAGAAGAAAAGTCACAAATGATCAAAGAGATGAGAGTATTCTTTAATAAGGAACTAAAATGTGATACCCTAAAAAGGGGTGTTGTCAATGAATATAAGAATAATGGAAGACGTTAAGAAAAAACTTGAGGCAGCCGAAAATGTTGTTTTTTTTGGTGGAGCAGGAACATCTACCGAAAGTCATATACCTGATTTTCGATCTGCGTCCCAAGGTCTTTATCAGAAGGATGCAAAAGGTTATCCGCCAGAAGAGTTATTAAGTCATCGGATGCTTCGGTATAAACCGGAAGTTTTCTTTGAATATTACTTAAACAATCTTGTTTATCCAGAGGCAAAGCCGAACAAAGCACATAAAGTTTTGGCTGAGTGGGAAAAACAAGGAAAACTAAAGGCTATCATCACCCAGAATATTGATGGGCTGCATCAAATGGCAGGAAGTAAGAAGGTGTTGGAAGTACATGGTTCTGTTCTGAAAAACTATTGTATTGATTGCAGGGAAAAAGAAACCTTGGAAGAGATGATGAACCAGAAAGACAGGGTACCAAGATGTAAAAAATGTAACGGGATCGTCCGCCCGGATGTTGTCCTGTACGGTGAATCTCTCGATTCGGAAGTGTTAGAGACGGCCGTTTGGCATATTTCTCAGGCAGATTTTTTGATTGTTGGTGGAAGTTCTTTAGTAGTTCATCCAGCCGCAGGCCTAATTAATTATTATCGAGGAAAGGATCTTTTGATTATTAACCGCGACAATACCCCCTATGATCATAGGGCAAGATGGACGATAAGAGAGTCGATAGGCCAAATAATGGAAACACTGAACTCCTTTTGAGACAAAGAAACCAACCTTGTAGATAAAGGCAAGGATTATTGGATGATCGGAAAGCTTCGCTTGCTAAGAAAGAAGACTTATGCTATAATAATGACTGAGAGTCAGTCATGGGAAGGATGGTCTATTATAGAAGAAAGAGAAGTGATAAATAGTAAAAAGAATAGGATTAGAGAAGCAGCCATTAAAGTGCTTTCACTAAAAGGTCTGGAAAAAACAAAGGTTTCTGATGTTGTAAAGGAAGCGGGAGTCGCACAAGGAACATTTTACTTATATTACGATTCTAAAAATGCATTGGTACCTGATATTGCTGAGAAAATGTTGTTGCATATGTTAAAAGAAATGAAAGGCCGCATATCAGAGGAAGAACCGTTTCGAAACCAGCTGCAGAATATTATTGAAATTACTTTTGAGATAACCTATCTTTATCGGGATGTGTTAGGTCTATGCTACTCAGGAATGGCAACAACTGGTTTTTTTCAGGAATGGGAACAGATATATATACCATACTATGATTGGTTGGAAGAACGGATCGAGAAAGCACAACAGCGAAAAGATATCCGTCAGGATATGCAACCATCGATGATTGCAAAAATATTGGTTGAATTAATGGAAGGCATTGCTGAACAGGCTTACCTGTTTGAGGGCAAAAAAGATAAGGTGGTCGATTATCAAAAAGATTTGATGAACTTTTCAATAACGGCATTGAAATGTGAGTAAGTTGATGGGAACATAAAAGAAAGGAAGTTATGTATGGAAGCGGATGAAGCAGATGAAGCAGATCATGCGCAATTTATTAAAAAAATGATAAAAATGTCAATGGCAGGAACGATCCTATTTGCGGTTACAGGAATTTTTTGGGGCTACTTAACAAATTCACGGATGATCCTCTTAGATGGGCTCTATTCATTTCTGGCGGTAGGATTATCCGGGATGTCCCTATGGGTTGTTAATTTTATCGAGAGAGAGACAGAAAGCGAAACAAAAAGATTTCCCTTTGGGAAAAACATGGCTGAACCGGCTATTATTTTCTTGAAATCTTTTGTTATGATTGGGCTGGTATTAACAACGGTCACTTTTGCGATCCAAGATCTCTTGGGTGGTGGGCGTGAAGTAAAGATAAACTATACCTTGGTTTACGTAGGGTTTTCAGCTATGTTTTGTTTAATGGTTTTTGTATTTCTGCGTAGAAAAGGTAAAAATATACAGTCGGATATATTAAAGATGGAAGCGTTAGAATGGAAAACGGATGGGCTGATATCCCTAGGAAGTACGTTGGGATTTATGCTGGCAGGAGCACTTGGAAAAACACCTTTGGCTGGAATTGTTCCTTACATGGATCCCATTATGGTGCTGGTAATATCTTTATTTCTAATAAAGGCACCTGTTCAGTCAATGCTTGGTGGATTTAGAGAGCTGATGCGCATGGCGCCGGAAGATAAAATGCAGCAAAAGATGAATAAAATAGTATCAGAAATCAGAAATAAATATCGTTTTCGAGAATCTTTCTGTAGAGTTAGTAAAGTAGGAACAGCACTTTTTATTGAAATTGACTTTATTACCGATGACGGTACTCGTATTACTACCATTAAAGACACAGATGCTGTAAGGGAAGAAATTTACAAAGCATTACAGCCAATCCCTTATGATCCATGGTTAACGGTAAGCTTTACAGAAGATAAAAAATGGGCTATTTAGAATAGTAGCAAAAAACAGCGTGAGGAATTTTCATTCACGCTGTTTTTTAATGGCCATGGACAATGTCTTGAAAACGAGAAAAGGAAATGTGATAAGTAATGCCATAACGACCGATTTGGAAAAGATTATCCCCGGGACGTGCTAATTTTTCTTGGGTAGTAAAGGCCATGCGGTAATCTTTTTTCTTCAATATTTCGATCAGATCATCATCTTTATGTCCATAAGGGTAGGCATAATAAGGACTTTTCAGCAAAGAGAGAGAAGTCCTTAAGTCTTCCTTTTGAGTCTTTTCACAGCTTTCAACTAACAGACTGTTTCCATTTTTTAAGTGATGCATATCATGGGAATGGTGTGCATATTCAAAAACGTCTCTGTTTTCTTGAATTTGATCCCAGGAAAGATAACTTAAAGTGTGAGGGTGAAAGCATTGTGTTGAATCTTCAATCTGAGAGGTAATTAAGAAGCTTGCAGCTCTTAAATGATATTGACGTAAGATGTCTGCTGCATAAACGGCTTCACTTGAATAACCATCATCAAAGGTTATTAAGATGGAATTTTTGGGGATTTCAAGCTCACCCAAAAGAAACATCTCGGTTTCCTTTAATGTTAGTGCCGTAAAACCCTGGTCTGCTAAATAAGCCATTTGAATCTCGAAAATCTCTAGATTCAATACGGCTGCTTCTTCTAAAAAGATGTTTTCCGCTGCCGGTAATAAGTGATGGTACATGAGAACTGGAAGAAAATCAGCACTTCCTTGGCTTGTATCAAAATCACGTATGCTTTCTTCATAAAGTATAGAAGGCTGTGATTTCCTCTCTTCCTGAGTATTGACACTGTTGATTTCATTGGAATTCATCGATTCAGAAGCTATGATTGCATCCTTTGTAGAATGAGGATTTGACTGATTCTCGATAGGTAAAAATCCACCATTGACCTTCAGTGTTACCAGACTTATCAATACAAATAGCGAAGTTGCTAGAGTGATAATTAATTTCCTGCTGCTTTTAAGTAACATTGAGAGACACCTCCTTACACATTATTTTGTGGTTTGTTGGATAAACGTTATTCAGTATTATATTGGAAGATTGTGACAGATTTGTGATGGAATGGAGGACATTTAGTGGAAATGAAAGAAAAAACCAAGGAGATTGCCCTTGATTTTTTGAGTTTTTTACTAGTGTACCAGTGATTCAATAGAATTTTTCACCTTTCCGAATCCCAGCTCATGTTCTACGGTAAAGCTTTGAATTGTTTGAGAAGTATTTGTTATAGGAGCATCAACAATTTCTTCCAGATCTTCCAAGAAAACCCCTTCATTTAAGACCTCTTGAAAAGTTGTATTTCCCTTTATTTCAAAACCGTCACTCTCCTTTTCCAGCTCCAGCTGCTGGCCGATCTTTTCCCAGTCCGGGGCGTCATAAGACCCAGGTTCAATTCGATGCTCACGAATATATACCGATTGTTCTTCTGAAAGAGTGCCTTTTTCTTCCAGTAAGTCTACAGCAGAAGGGAGGAGATAAGTAGGCTCATCCAGTTCATAGGGAACACCGGTGTAAAGGGCTACAAACCATTTTACTGATCTGTTCCCTATTACAGGTCTTCTCAAAATAGTCGGAGTTTGTTTTTGGACGCAAAAAAAAGTAAAGCCCCTCCCTTTTACTGGAAGAGGCCTTGAAATAAGTGGATAATACAGCAGGACTAAAGGTACGGACATAAGCTTAGCATTAGTAACGGAATATTGCAGCTAGGTCGCTGTCTCCAGGCATTTCTTCTGAAGGAAGCACATAAACACTACCGCCATTTAGATACGTTTGCTGAGCCGCCAAATTAAATAAGTCTTTATTTTCTGGTGCAGGCTCTTCATCCAAAAAGACTTTAGTAGCATTGTCATTGACAGTTCCCCAGCACTGAGTCCCTTTTGAAACAAAAATGGTTTCAATTCTTCCATGCAAAGCTGCCAGTACAATGTCTTCTAATTGACGAGAAGCTCTACCAGTTCCTTCGAGTTCTGCAAATTGATGAAGTGCTTTTTCTTGTGATTGTTGATAGAGAGGTAGAATGACTTTTAAGGATTCTTGATGAAGCTTCTTGAGGGTCATATCTTCAGGGTTGCCTGTGATGCCAGCATCTACCAGTTTGGGATAAGTGTTGGCTTCCCGATAGATGGGAAACAAGTATTCGACGCCTGCTAAAACTAACGGCGATTCTGGTTGTGTCATTTTTTCCTGAATTCCTTTATCTACCTTGTGAAAAAATTGCAATAAATCTTTCTTAGTATTCTCCATACCAAATCCTTGACCATGGAAGGAAGCGGCTCGCTTCCCGTCACCTCCCTGTGGTGTGCGAGTGTTAAACTGCAACTGTTTTTCTAAGTCATCGTAACGAAGAGCTTCGCTAAGGCTTTCGGGAATGCCATCCAGATCTAATGGATAGATGCTATGAGGCGATCCTTGAAAAAGACGAATTTGATTTTGGCTCAGCGTTAACAGATAAAACTGATGATCTTGTGTTAAGAGAGGCATTAAAGGTTTTAGATGAAACTGTTGGCCGACCTCTGTAATCATGTTAAAACTTAAGGGTAAACGGTAATATCGAAACTCATTGGGACTGACAAAAATAGCAAGTCCGTCTTGTTGATGGCTCCAAAAAATGCTATCGTTTAAGAGTGTATCAATAGGGCTGAGTAGTTTAGAAAATTCGCTATGTCGGTAACCGCTTTCTTTCAGTTGTTCCTCGGCTTGTCGAGTCAGATTTTTTAAGCGAATTCGATTTTGCTGGGCTTCTGTACCGATGGGATCGGTTGGTAAGAAAAAAGAAATACAGGGACTTTCTTTGATATTCATTAGCTCTTGCAAGTCTTCCTTAGTGAATGATTTCATTTGGCTCCCCCTTTACAAATAAGATTCATTTACTTATTTCTTTATACATTACCCGAATCGTCTGTTTGCTAAACGCTATGATAAGAAGCCAGTCTGGAGATATTATCCAGTAAGCTTTGAAATAATTGAATTTAGAGAGTCAGGAAAACACCTTCTTTCTTTAACGAATTTATTGTATAATGTGAATAATCGCAATAAAACGAGTGGATTCCTGAAAGGTGAATAGGGTATATAAAGGATAGAAACGTAAAAAGAAAAAAGGAGCGTACTATGGACGCAATATCCTTGCTTTTAAAAGCGACTCACGATATAACAGCCCTCATGGACGTTGGAGATGATGGCAAAGTTCGCTACAATCAAATTAATAAAGCATATAGTGACGTAACAGGACTGGCGCCTGAAGAGGTAATGGGAAAAACACCGGAAGAGGTGTATGGAGAAATTCATGGTACGCTATTATCTTCTTATTATGAGCCTTGCATTCAAGAGAAAAAAACGGTTCATTATCAAGCTACGGTCAATGTTCTTGGTGATATTCGACAAGTGGAAACAAGGCTTACCCCCATTATAAAAGGAGAAAAGGTGGTTCAGGTTCTTAGTTGTGCCCAGGATAAAACGGATCAGCGTCGGATGGAAGAACGGTTTAGTCGTTTTTATAGTTTATCGGTTGAAATGATGTGCATTCTGGATAAAAGTGGATTTATTTTAGATATTAATGAAGCTTGGGTAAAAAAATTTCATGTTCAGCATAAAGAACTGTTATCAAAAAACATTATTGACTGGATCCACCCGGAAGATATTAATATGTTTGAATCGGCGATGCAAAAGGTGGTAACCGGCCATAAGAAAGAAAATTTGGAGACTCGAATCAAAATTGGAAAACAGGCCTATCGATGGGTTTCGTGGAGTGTCGTCATATCGATAGAAGAAAATGTTTTGTACGCAACAGCACGAGACATTAATGAACAAAAGAAAGCGAAAGCTCAGGTAGATGAACAAAGAAAATTTATGGAAACACTTTTCAAAAACTCTTCAGATGGGATTGTTTTATTTGATCATCATCATCGGGTCATTGATATTAACGATTCTTTCAAAAATATTTTTGGATACAGCATAGATGAAATTAAGGGGAAAGACGTTGATGATGTTGTCTGTAACAATGAATCAAGGGGAGAAGCTGAAAAAATAACAGAAGCTGTAATGGATGGTGAAAATATAGTCACGGAAGGGATTCGCTACAGTCGGGATCATAAAAAAAAGTACCTAAAGATAAAAGGAATGCTGGTAACGATTGATAATGAAGCCAAAGGTGGTTTTGGCATATATACAGATATAACAAAGCAAAAGGAAGATGAAGAAGAATTACGTTATCTTAGTTTTCACGATAAATTGACAGGTCTGTATAATCGTGCCTATTTTGAAAAGGAAGCCCTGCGGATGGATCAGGGTGAGTACGTACCAATTACAGTTATGATAGGTGATATCGACAATTTGAAACTAGCAAATGACAGATATGGTCATTTTGTAGGAGATGAGCTTCTGATACGGATTAGCCGGATCTTGGAGAAAAGTTGTCGAAAGTCGGATGTTGTTGCTCGCTGGGGCGGGGATGAGTTTGCAATACTTTTGCCAAATACAGATAAAGATCAGGCAAAAATCATTCTTCGTCGAATCAAAGAAAACTGTGAAGAGGATTCCTTTGATCCGGTAAGACTTAGCATATCAATGGGAATGGCTGTTAAGGAAAAGAAAGAAGAGTCTCTAAACAGTTTGATTCAGAAGGCAGAGAAAGCAATGTATCTGGCAAAAGGGAGAAAAATTCAGTCTTTTAAAAGTTAGTTTAGAAGGTAGTAAAACACTTGAAGAATGCGATATAATGAAATGAAGGATGATTGATAAAGGAGGAAAATCATGATTAAGGAATTAGTAATGAAAAACCGCACTTATCGAAGATTTGATCAAAAGGAAGAGATAAAAAAACAGCAGCTGATAGAATGGGTTGATCTAGCGCGGATGACCAGCTCTGGGCAAAACAACCAACCATTGAAATACTATTTGTCTTGTGAAAAGGAATCTAATCAATTGATTTTTCCACACTTGAAGTGGGCAGGTGCATTAAAGGACTGGGATGGACCTTCGGAGGGCGAAAAGCCGTCGGCCTATATCGTAATGCTAGCCGATACGAAAATTAGTAACCATTACTGGTGGGATCATGGGTTGGCAGCACAAACCATCTTATTGGCAGCGACAGAAGCCGGTTATGGTGGCTGTATGTTTGGATCGGTGGATAGAGCAAATCTGGCAAGAGAGATTGATTTGCCACAACAGTATGAAATCATTATGGTAATAGCTATAGGGAAACCTGTGGAAAATGTTGTGATGGTTCCAGTGGAAGAAAACGGCGATATGAAATATTATCGCGACCAGGAAGGAAATCATTACGTGCCTAAGAGATCTCTAGAGGAAATTATCTTAAATAAATAGATATTAAGAAATGTACAGGGGGAAGCGTTATGGGAGAGGTAATATATCCGCAATCCAAGACGGTTATGATCAGTGAACTGGAAGCTGGAATGATGGTGGACCAGGATATTTACAGCAAGCAGGGAATGGTACTTATACCAAAGGGGCAATTAATAGAAGATGTGGAACGGATTATCGAAATGTTGATGCAACATGAGGTGATGATGTTTAATGTTCGCTTGCCTCAGGTGGTACAATCTGACGATCAACAACCAACGGCAATAAGGATGGAAAAAGTAGAAACAAAGCAGGAAAAACAAGTAAAAGAGTTTATTAAAAACTTTGATGAACAGTGCGAAAATCTAAAGGATGAGTTTCAAAAAATATTGCTAAACCAGGAAGTTCCCCAAGAAGCAATAGAAGAACGGTTGAAGGATACTTTGGTAGCCTTTGATGCGGATATAAACGTGATTCAATTAATGCAGAAAGTGAGAAATATGGATGATGCTACCTATACCCATTCACATAATGTAGCCCTGACTAGTCATTTGATTGGACGCTGGCTAGGGATAGGTGATGATGAATTGACAGAACTGACAATGACAGCTTTGCTAATTGATATAGGAAAAATGAAAGTACCGGAAAAAGTCATGAACCTAAAGAGAAATTTGACGGATCCGGAGTACGAAGAAGTAAAAAAGCACGTGGTGTATAGCTATGAAGCAATAAAAAGGTTTGATTTTTTATCCGATAAGGTGTTAAAAGGAATACTTCATCATCATGAAAGAATGGATGGAAGTGGATATCCAAAAGGACTAAAAGGAAATGAAATCCCTTATTTCTCACGTATTATTGCCATTGCTGATGTTTACAATGCGATGACTTCCAGAAGACCTTATCGTGAAAAAATGACACCCTTTGAAGTGATTCAAATTTTAGAAACAGAATATACAGAAAAACTTGATCCATCCATTTTATATCTATTCTTAAATCGGATAGGGACACTGTTTATTGGTCAGCAAGTTTTATTAGAAGATATGCGAAAAGGCGAAATCATTTTTGTTCCTAAAAACCAGATTTATCGACCAATGATACGGTTAGAAGATAATACGGTGCTAGATTTAGCGCAGAAAGAGAATCGTGGAATTAGAATTGAAGAATTTGCTTAGCATCGTAAGCATAAAAGAAGGAGATTGCTATTAGCAATCTCCTAAAATATTTCAGGTAGGCGATGTTTGCTCCAGCGTATAGCGGCTGCAATAAATACCTTTAAGATGGCCGCTAGCGGGACAGCGATGAGCAAGCCGACAAATCCCCATAAGGAACCACCGACAAGCAACGCTAGAATAATCATAGTAGGATGCAGTCCGACTCGCTGCCCTACAATGCGGGGAGACACCACGCTGCTTTCAGTTTGTTGGATGACGACAAAGGCAATCACCACCCACAATGCTTTCATAGGGCTGTCCAAAAAGGCGATAACAGCCGCTGGGACTCCCCCCATGATGGGTCCCAGATAAGGGATCACATTAGTGATGCCGGCGATTATTCCAATTAGTATAGCAAACTCAACCTGCAAAACAATTAAAGAAATACCGCTGGCGACTCCAACGAATAAAGCTACTAATAATTGACCACGGATAAAACCACTTAGCACCTTGTCTACTTGCCTTGAAAGTGGAAAAACCCAGCTTTGAAGACAGATTGGAACAGAACCTTTAATAAAAGCACCAATTTTTTCTTCATCTTTCATAAAATAAAAAGTTAAGACAGGAATGGTGACAATGTAAACAAGGCTTGACAGAAAAGTACCAAATTGAGTAGCAATATTCCCCATAGTTTGGAAAAGGAAGTTGGTAATGGTACTAAGATTCAGGTTGAAAAATTCTAAGATTTCCTGAGGATGTTCAGGAAGAAAATCTACACCCATTAAGGTGTTTTGATACCAAGCTTCAAAGCGATGGTACAGGGCCATGCTAAATTCAGGGAGTCTTTCACCTAAACGTCTTAGTTCTTCAGCAACGTTTGGCAGTAATGTGTAGAAAAGAACAAAGGACAAAAAGATGCCGGATAAAAACAGAACTAAAACAGCCCATGCTCGAGAAAGCTTTGTTATTTTCATAATCCATTTGATAACCGGAGAAAAAGCATAGGCTATAATAGCTGAAACAATAAAAGGTGTTAGCATCGGAAGAATTGCATGACGCCTGAGATAAAGCCAGAACATCAGGGTAAAGCCTAAAGAAAATAAGAGTAAGGCTTTGAAATGATCTGAGGTAAATAACAACCTTTTTCCGGGATCAAGATGGCGATTTCCGATATGGATTAAATAATAAATGGCTGTTAAGATAAAAATCAGAATCGAAATGAGTAGTATTTTGGACAGAAAAGATGCAAATAGTCCAGTATCTAACATATCTAGCAAGGTTTCAATTTCCATAGATGGTGCCTCCCTTTTGCGGATAAAACAGATGAGATATATTTTTTATAACATCCATAGTATAACGTATTTTCCAAGAAAAATCTTTAACAGAATGCAACTTTCTTACGGTGATGACGTATATAAAGAGGATTCTTAAATTCTGTTAGGGTTTTGGTTCTGTCAGTTTGAGTTCAGACCTAAAGAAGCTATGACAATGGCGAAAACAGCAGAAATGCTGTACCAAGCTCCTTCCTATCTAAAATAAGGAGATCAGACTAAGTCGGAATTTATTATCCTCAAAAGGCCAGACAACTGTTATAATAGAGTTGTACTGGCCTTTCCTATGAAACAGATAAGGGATGCTGAATGAGCAAAATGTTTGCGGAGAATAGGAGATGGTAATGCTTGACAAGAATGGAAAAAAGAAAAACAATTGAAGAAAAAAAGAAAAACAAACGAATTAAATGGATACTAGGAATGGTGTTCATAGCTTCTACTATCTTGTTTTACTTTTTTGGACCCTGCTTTTTTAGCAATATTCCAGGGGGAGAAGAGGAAAATGAATTTAATCTTATTTTTGATAATCATTGGCATCGTGTTGATTTTTTAATTGAAGAAGAGATTGTATTTTTGCCGATAGAATGGATTGAAGAGCATATTGTTGAAGAAATCGAAGTCCTTCAAAACCCATTGAGAGCAAGAGTGTTTTTTGAAAAAGAGTCGCTTGTTTTTCAGGAAAAAAACCTGAAAGAATTTATGGGAAGCGGAAAGATATCGATAGATGTTAGTTTATTAGAGAAAGCAGGAGAACCGTACTTTCCCTTATCCGAAATGGATGCTGTTTTTCATACAAATACCTTATACTATCCAAAAACAGAAAAGGTTATGATTGACTTGATGAAGACACCTTATTATCAAGGAACGGCATTCGAAGAAGAAAATCTCAGAGATGGAACAGATTTATGGAGTCGTCGTAAGGCTGTCGTAAAAGAGGGAGAAGAAATTCGAATTCTGGAAACAACGGAGGAACACTACTATGTTTGGACAGAAAAGGGTCAGACAGGGTTTTTGCCTAAAAGCTCATTAATAGAAATTAGAAAACAGCTACCTAATGACGAAGAACTGGTGATGGAGTTTATTAAGCCAGAGCCTTTGAATAAGCCTTTTGGAATGGTGTGGGAATACGTAGGAAACAGTCATCCGGACCGAAGTCAAGATGAAAAAATTCCAGGTTTGTCAGTGGTCTCACCAACCTGGTTTGACTTAGAGAATGAAAACGGTGATGTGACAGGAAGAGCGCAGTTTCGCTACGCATCTTATATGCGAAAGCGTGGTTATCATATTTGGGGACTGGTTACCAATTCTTTTGATCCAGATATGACGGAAGCATTTTTAATGAATCAGGAAGCACAAGATCACTTTATCCAACAACTGTTAATTTATTCATCGCTCTATAAAATGGAAGGCATCAATATCGATTTTGAAAATATCCACTATCGAAATCAACAGCCGTTCACTGAATTTGTTCAGCGATTATCTGAAAAATTAAGAGAACAAGGCCTGGTGGTTTCTATAGACGTAACCATTCCCGGAGGAAGTTTGAATTGGTCACAAGTTTACGACAGAGAACAGATAGCCCCTCTGGTAGATTATGTGTGTGTGATGACTTATGACGAACACTGGGGAAGCAGTCCGGTAGCCGGATCCGTTGCATCCATAGGTTGGGTTGAAAATGGTATAAAAAACACATTGAAGGAAGTGCCAGCTGAAAAGGTGGTGCTGGGACTCCCCTTTTACACTAGACTGTGGGAAGAATCAAAGAAGTCGGACGGGAGCATTGATGTTTCATCCCGGGCACTAGGAATGGAATATGCAAAAAGCATTTTAGAGGAACATCACATTTACGAAAAGGATTGGAAATGGATAGAGGAAACAGGACAATTTTATGCAGAATACGAATCTGAAGGCAATCGATATCGAATTTGGTTAGAGGAGGAGCGTTCGATTGCAAAAAAAGCAGCATTGATAGAAAAGTATGAGCTTGCTGGATTTGCTGGCTGGAGAAAAGGTTTTGAGATTTCATCTATATGGGACGTGCTTAAAGAAGCAATTTAATTGATAATAATGAATGATGAAAGGAGATAACAATGAATTTTTCTTCCTTAGAATACCCCTATCCTTCTAAAAGAAATCTTTTATATGGCCAAAAAGGCATGGTAGCTTCCTCTCAGCCCTTGGCCGCACAAGCTGGTTTGGATATGCTGAAAAAAGGAGGCAATGCTATTGACGCCGCCATTGCTACGGCTGCTTGTCTCACGGTGGTAGAACCTACTTCTAACGGTATAGGAGGAGATGCTTTTGCGCTGGTTTGGGCAGAAAATGATCTACACGGTCTCAATGCTAGCGGTCCTGCTCCGGCAAATCTTTCTTTAGAGTATTTTGAAAAGCAAGGACTTAAAGAGATGCCGGTTTATGGGACAACACCAATTACGGTTCCGGGGGCACCGGCTGCTTGGGCCGAGCTATCAGAAAGATTTGGAAATCTATCCTTGAAAACAGTCATGAAGCCAGCCATCCATTATGCCAGAGAAGGGTTTCCTGTAACACCGGCAACCGCCTATTACTGGAAAAAAGCATATAAAAATGCATTGAAAAATTACCAGGGCGAAGTTTTTAAGCACTGGTTTGATGTTTTTGCGCCACAAGGAAGAGCACCAGAACCGGGAGAAATATGGAAATCAGAAGATCATGCAACAACATTAGAGATAATTGCAGCTACGATGAGCAGGGATTTTTATGAAGGAAATATAGCAAAAGCAATTGATGAATTTCTTTCCAAGCATCATGGTAAATTAAAAAAAGAAGACCTGGAATCATATCAAGTACGCTGGGAAAAGCCAATCTCGGTTCATTACCGAGGCTATGATGTTTGGGAGATACCACCAAACGGTCAAGGGCTCGTTGCTTTACAAGCCTTATCAATACTGGAAGGACTGGAACTTGATACTGAGGAAAATGGACAGGCGGTTCATCGCATCATCGAATCACTGAAACTAGCCTTTACAGATGGAAAAACCTATATAGCAGACCCTGATCATATGCCAACATCAGTGGAATCCTTGCTTTCCAAAGAATATATCGAATCAAGAAGAGCCATGATTAGTGAAAATGCGTTACTTCCGGAACCGGGGATGCCACCAAGAGGTGGAACCGTTTATTTAGCAACGGCGGATGGTGAAGGAAATATGGTATCGATGATCCAAAGTAATTATATGGGATTTGGATCAGGAGTGGTGATTCCGGGTACAGGAATTGCACTTCATAACAGAGGTCACAATTTTTCACTGGATCCTCGACACCCTAATGCGCTAGCCCCTGGGAAAAGACCATACCATACGATTATTCCTGGATTTCTAACGAAAAAGAAAAAACCCTTAGGGCCCTTTGGTGTAATGGGTGGATTTATGCAGCCACAGGGCCATTTGCAAGTAATAACAAAGTTAATCGATTTCCAGTTAAATCCACAGGCAGCCTTAGATGCTCCGAGATGGCAGTGGTTAGGTGGCAAAAAGATTGAAGTGGAACAAAATTACCCCGAGTTATTGATACAGCAACTGGTAGAAAAAGGTCATGAGATAAGCATTCAAAGAGAACGGGGAAACTTCGGAAGAGGGCAAATCATTTTGCGTAATGAAAGTGGTGTGCTGTGCGGCGCTACAGAACCAAGAACCGATGGTTGTGTAGCTGTCTGGTAATAAGGTAATTAGTCAGTAAGGAGAAAAGCAATGAGAAAAAAGAAAAAGGGTGCTGGTAGGTGGGGACGGTTAAAACATAGCTATATAGTGCTAGTGGTATTAGCGTGGACATTATTTGTCTTGTACCCTAATCCTATGAAGCTGGGGCTTAGCATTTACCGGATTTTTCATCCTCCAATCAATGCTGTCGGAGTGGCGCATCTATTAGAGGAAATCCCCTTGGAACCAGCGGAAATAGAGACCTATGTGCTTAGGGAGATTCCCTATCAATATGATTGGGTTACTTATGGAATGCCTTGGTACTTTCCAACATTGGAAGAAGTACTGGATAATAAAACAGGTGACTGTAAGAGTCGGTTTCTAGTGTTGGCTTCTTTATTTGAATCGCAAGAAATACCTTATCAGTTGAGCTTCTCACTTAGTCATTTTTGGGTTGTTTACGAAGGAAAAGCAGAGACTCCCTTGGAACAGGCACAAAATGCGTTTATGTTAAGAGAAGAGGACGGTTCCTTGCAAATACAAGTTCCTCGAGAAGATAGAAATCAAATTTGGAACAATTTTAGGGAAGGGTTTTGGGAATATATGCCATTTCACCGAAAAACCTTATTAATCCTAGGATGGATCACGGCTGTTGTCACAATGATTGTGCGTAGCTGCTGTTTTAAGAAAACGGAGGAAGGTGTAAGGGCTTAAATTTTTTCAATGCCATGACAGCAAATGAATAAATATGGTATAATCAACAAACATGATCAATATGTTTATATGAAATAATGAGGAGGTTTCAGCATGTCTAACGAAAACCATGCTCCTGTAGCATCTAACTTTATCAAAAATATTATCAATGAAGACCTTAAAAATAATAAAAATGACGGACGGGTACATACTCGGTTTCCGCCAGAACCTAACGGATACCTTCATATAGGTCATGCAAAATCAATTTGTTTGAACTTTGGGTTAGCCAGAGATTATAAGGGCTTATGCAATCTGCGCTTTGATGATACCAACCCTTCGAAGGAAGACGTGGAATACGTTGAATCCATTCAGGAAGATGTTCGCTGGTTAGGTTTCGACTGGGAAGAACGCTTGTTCTATGCATCAGACTACTTTGAAAAAATGTACGAATACGCAGTAGATCTTATTAAAGCAGGAAAAGCATATGTATGCGATCTTTCTGGAGATCAGATTCGTGAAACCAGAGGAACATTAAAGCAACCAGGCGTGGAAAGTCCCTATCGGGGCAGGTCTGTTGAAGAAAACTTGGACCTGTTTCACAGGATGAGAGCAGGCGAATTTCCTGACGGAAGTCGTGTGCTGAGAGCGAAAATAGATATGGCTTCTCCAAATATGAATATGAGAGATCCAGTTTTATACCGCATAGCGAAAGTGAAACACCACCGAACAGGGAATGAATGGTGCATTTATCCAATGTATGATTATGCACATCCTTTATCAGACGCCTATGAAGGGATAACTCATTCCATTTGCACACTTGAGTTTGAAGATCATAGACCGCTATATGATTGGGTCTTGAAAGCCTTGGATTTTGATCCACATCCACAACAAATTGAATTTGCCCGTTTGAATTTATCAAATACGGTTATGAGTAAAAGGAAGCTAAGAGAATTAGTTGAAAACGAAGTGGTGGATGGATGGGATGATCCCCGCATGCCAACCATATGTGGTTTGCGCCGGAGAGGCTATACGCCGGAAGCAATAAAAGATTTTTGCGACAGGATAGGCGTTGCTAAAAGCAATAGCATTGTTGATATAGCGCTTTTGGAGCATTGCGTAAGAGAAGACTTGAAGTTAAAAGCTCCCAGAATGATGGGGGTCATTAATCCTCTTAAGGTTGTGATAACAAACTATCCGGAAGGACAGGAAGAAAAGCTGAAAGCTGAGAACAATCCGGAAAATCCAGAAATGGGACACCGGGAGATGATTTTTGAAAAAGAGATCTATATTGAACGCGATGATTTTATGGAAGACCCTCCTAAAAAGTTTTTTAGGCTGGCACCGGGCAAAGAAGTTCGGTTAAAGTATGCCTATATTATTCGTTGTGATGAAGTGGTAAAAGATCCAGATACGGGAGAAGTGATAGAGCTTCGATGCAGTTATGAGCCAACATCAAAAAGCGGTAGCGATACCAGTGGTAAAAAAGTAAAAGGAACCTTGCACTGGGTTTCGAAAACCTATGGCGTGCCGGCAACAGTAAGACTCTATGATCATTTATTTATAGAAAAAGAAAATGGAGATTCTGGAGAACTACAACCAGAGTTAAATCCTGGGTCTGTGAAAAAAATGGAAAAAGCATTGGTTGAACCAGGGTTTAAGGAATACAATGCAGGTCAGCAATTCCAGTTTATGAGACATGGATATTTTGTATTGGACACGGAAGACAACAAAGGATCAAGACCATTGGTATTTAACCGAATTGTTTCACTTCGGGATACATGGGCGAAAATACAAAAATCTCAAAAATAGGGAAATCTGTTTGGAAGGTATGATGAAAATGCCATTAAACAAAGAAACATCAAAAGATCGACAACTTCAGTATGGTTCCTTGGAAGAATTACAAACACAAGTTTCTCAAGAAAATCTTTTGGTACTGGTAGTGGAAGATGATCCTATGAGCCGTATTTTTATGGAAAAAATTCTTTGTAGACTGGGAGTAGAAGTTGCCTTTGCAAAAGATGGACTAGAAGCGCTAAGAATGTACATGAAGCATGAGTATGATTTGATTTTTTTAGATATTCAGATGCCAGTCATGAATGGTTATGAAACAGCAGAACTGATAAGACAGCAGGAGAAAATGACAGGCATTCATATTCCTATTGTTGCCGTAACAGCTTATGCGCTGGAAGAAGATCGGGAAAAGTGTATGAGCGTTGGAATGGATTCTTACCTCTCGAAGCCTGTCTCGATGGAAAATCTCTTGAAAGTATTGGTAGAGTTTTGTCTGGAAAAAGCAGGAGAAATGCAATGAGACGCTGGCAACCACAAATGCTATTCCGGGTACGTTCTTCTGCACTTATTATCAATAAATACGATGAAATATTGCTAGTGTTTCATGATGATTCAATAACAGGAGAAAAATGGTTAATGCCACCTGGTGGTGGTTTAGAAGCAGGAGAAAATGCATTAGAAGCATTAGTGAGAGAAGTAAAGGAAGAATGTGGCATAACCTGTTGTCCGAAGGAACTATTGTATGTAAGGGAATATGTTAGTGATAATGCCAAGTTGCATCATATGGGACTGTTTTTTCGTGCAAACCCTCTTAATGATGAAGAGACCATTCGGATAGGCTATGATCCAGAACTCGAAAATCAAATTATCAAGGATTGCCGCTATTACTCTTACGAAGAGCTTCAAAGGGTGGAAGTTCCTATTTATCCTGAGATTCTTAAAAAACAATTCTGGAATGATTTGGCTAGTGGCTTTATGCAACACCAAATATATCTGGGGCAACAGCGGGACAAAGAAAAAAAGTAAGGATTCAGCTCCTTACTCTTTTTTTTTGCAAAGTGTAGGGCAAGATGTGCCCTTATCTGATTATAAGGTTAAATATGAGGTATTGATTTAAGGAGGAGGTGCGTAGACTTTGGAACAATTTCGGGAAATTGAATTAAAACTCAGTTTGATAAATCGGGATCAAACCCAGTCTTTGCTGAAAGAACTGAAATCATTGACAAATAAAGAAAAAATGGTAAAAGAAATGCTTCACTCTGTTTACTATGATACCAAAGAAAAAGATCTTTTAAGGGCTGGATTGGCTTTTCGTATGCGCCAGGAACAAGGTGGCTGGACCGCAACGGTCAAAGGAATGGGAAGTGTCAAAGCAGGGCTTCATCAGCGGCAAGAATGGAATGTAACCGTTAAGGATGAGGCGCCTTCTATCCAGATATTTTCTGATATCCCTGAATTGAAAAAAGAGATGCAAAAAATAACGAAAGAAGAAAAACTGATACCAATTCTAAGAACATCCTTTACTCGGGAAAAAGGAGTGTGGGAAGATCATGAAGGAAACCAGATAGAAGTGGCCCTAGATATCGGTGAAGTAAAGGCCGGTTTAGAGATTGAAAGTATTCACGAAGTGGAATTGGAGTTGAAAAAAGGAAAAGTGGAATCGCTTTTCAAGCTAGGAAAACACCTTGCTGACCGGTATCCTCTGACACCGGAACCCACCAGTAAATTTCTGAGAGGATTAAACTTACTGGGCTTTTCGGATAAAGAACAATCAAGAAAAGCCCTTCAGACACCAGTGGTGAACATGGAAGAGGTTTCCGCCTGGGAAAGCTTTGAGCTTTTGAGTCGAGTTGCCTTGGAAAAAACCTCGAAGGCATTGGGAAAACTACTAAAAGACCCAAAAGGAATAGAAACATTACATCAGTTACGGGTGAGCATTCGGAATCTAAGATCCTTACTTTTCCTATACAAACCATTGATTGAAGAAAATCAATACAAAAAAATAAATAGTCTACTGCGAGATTGGAGTCGCCAAACCAATGAATTAAGAGAGCTGGATGTAATGCTCTTGAACATTGGAGAATGGACAGATAGCTTAGACAATAAAAAAGACGCTTACCCTATCTGTAAAGAAGTAAAGAAGGTTCTTGAAAATCAAAAGGAAAATTTTACAAACATGCTTTTGCAAGGGAAAATGACACCCTATCTTTTAGAGGTATCAGGAACACTGGAATGTATTCTTGATCAATCGATTGAAAAAAAAGGAAAGAGCAAAGCCACTGCCTTTATAAAAAAAAGAATGTTTCAACAGATTGATGGCTTTATGAAAGAAGCAAAGACAGTGGAAATTAATGAGAAAGAGGCTTTACACAGACTGAGAATAAAAGGAAAAAAACTAAGGTATTCCCTTCAAAATGTGATGCAGGGTATTTCTTTAGAAAATAAAAATGAGTTTAAAAAAGTTCTTAAAATTACGAAACTACTTCAGGATCTTTTAGGAACTATTCATGATAGCCATTGTGAAATGAAGCGAATGAGGGAAGTAACCTTCGGAAAGCTCCATTCATGGACTTTAATGAAAACTTTTGGAAACTACGAAGGCTGGCATTGGAAGCGAATCTTTCAATTAGAAATAGCCTTAGAAGAACAGTGGAAGAAGTTGCGTCAAACCACTATTTAGGAAGATCAATGGGTGTTTCTGATAAAAATGGGTATAAAATACCGTATATGAAAATGTAAGGATAGGAGGAATAAAATGAATGAAGTGGTTGAACTCTTAAAGAGCCATAGATCTATCCGGAGGTTTACAGATCAGGATGTAGATGAAAAAGTGTTGATGGAAATCATTCATGCTGCCAGGCATTCTGCTACCTCCAGCTTTTTGCAGGCTTACTCAGTGATCCGAGTAAGAGATAAAGAAAAAAAAGAAAAGCTTTCTGTTTACTGTGGCGATCAAAAACATATTCGACAAGCTCCTGTATTTCTGGTGTTTTGCGCTGATCTTCATAAGCTGTCCCGTGCTTGCGATATTCAAAATAAAGAAATGAGTAAAGGATATACGGAACAGCTAATTCTTGCCTCTGTTGATACAGCCATATGGGGACAAAGTTTTTTGCTGGCAGCAGAATCCATAGGACTGGGAGGTGTTTATGTAGGGGGCATTAGAAATAACCCGGACAAGGTGACAAAGTTGTTACAATTACCAGAGCAGGTATATCCTGTTTTTGGCATGAGCCTGGGATATCCGGACCAGGATCCACAGGTGAAACCCCGCATGCCTTTGCCATTGGTATATAAAGAAGAGGTATACGGGTCGGAAAATGATGAAGAGCTGCTAGAAGCCTACGACAGAACATTTCAGGAATACTTGCGGAACAGACAACATAATCCCAGAGAAGAAACCTGGACAGCTACGGTGGCCGAGAAACTTAGCAAAGAATCCAGGCCACATATGAAACAATATCTCCAAAATCAAGGATTCAATATAAAGTAATTGAATCAAACAATTTCATTGTTAAGGAGTGGTTCGATGAAGAACATGTCGATTAAAATGAAAATCACACTTTCGTTGGTGACTTTAGGTGCCCTGGCCGCTATTATTGGATTCGTTGGGTTTTTCTCAGCTCAAATGATTGCCAATATGGAAACGGAAGTACAAGAAAATTTGTTGCTAACCAGGAGGATCAGAGAAATTGAAATAGATCATCTGGATTGGCGTCAGGAATTATCAGATACGCTTAATGAGGAAGGTTTGTTCCAGGGACAGTTAGATTATACTGCGTGCAATTTGGGAGAATGGTATTATGATTTTGTTGAAACAGAAGAATTTAGTTCCTTACCTGCTGATATGCAGCAAGCATTACGGGATATGGAAGAACCCCACGCCGCTATACATAGGAGTGCGCATGATATTAACGAAGCGATCCGTGCCGGTGATCTGGAAGAAGCTCAGCGGATCTATCGCAGTACAACCGTACCAAACCTTGAAGAAGTGCGTAGGTTAATGACACAGGTGAATGATGGCTATGGTCAACTATCAGACCAGTTAATTCAGCAAAGTATGCAAACACAGCAGACAGTACTAACGTTAACCGTCGTATTAATTATTGCTGCTCTTGTGATAGCTGTGATTGTAGGCTTGATGCTGAATAAGGGAGCCATTAAACCTATTCAGCGAGTGACAGATATGCTAAAGGATATTGCCGAAGGGGAAGGTGATCTGACCACAAGATTAGAGATAGATACCCGGGATGAAGTGGGAATGATGGCCAAATACTTTAACCAGTTTGTCGAAAAAATCCAACTGACGGTTCAAGATATTGATACCACTACCTCCACATTGAAAAAATCTTCGGATAATTTAGGAGAAGTTGCGGATACAATGGCGGCAAATAGCGAAGAATTGAGTTCGAAAATGGAAACGGTGAGCGCAGCGGTAGAACAGATAACAGCAAGCATTGCAGGCACAGCAGAAGCTTCCGATGAGGCGAAAAACAACTTGAATGTAGTTGTTTCTGCTGTTGAAGAAATGAATGCAACCCTAAGAAATATGGCTTCTGCTTCTGAACAAAGCTCTGCGGGGGCACAATCAGTATCAAAACTGGTTGATGATATATCCAGAAAAATTCAAAATAGTGCAAAATCAACTAATGAAGTGTCTTCGGCCGTCAATAGTGTAGTAACAGCGATCAAAGAAATTAATATTTCGTTGAATGAAGTTAGTGAAAGTTGCGAGCGATCCATGGAAATCACCGCAAGTGCAGAAGCGAAAGCAGAAGAAACCAATGAAATTATTGGAAATTTAGATCAGTTATCTACTCAGATTGGAAAAATCATCGATGTGATTAATGATATAGCTGATCAGACAAATATGCTGGCATTAAACGCAGCCATCGAAGCGGCAGGAGCTGGTGAAGCAGGCAAAGGATTTGCTGTTGTTGCTAACGAAGTGAAAGAACTAGCAAAACAGACTGGAGAAGCAACGGAAGAAATTAGAAGTCAGATAGAAAATATGCAAAAGAGAACCACGGGAGCTGTGGAAGCGGTAAAATCAATCACAGAGGTAATTCAGGAAATTACAGAAATAACGAACTCTATTGCCGCTGCCGTTACAGAACAGTCTGCGACCGCTGGTGACATCTCTGATGCGGCTGTAAACGCGTCGAAAGAAGTGAACGCTGTTAACTTGGAAATTGAAGAAATTGCCAACAATGCGGCCGATGCTTCAAGAGGAGTGGCAGAAATTTCTGAAGGCGTTAATGAACTGGCCAGATCAGCCAGTGAAATTTCTACAGCTTCTAACGAGGTAGCGGGCAATGTAGAGGCAGTATCTCAAAAAGTCGATGAAGTAGCCAGATCTTCTGAAGAAATAGCGAATGGAACTAATGAAATAGCAGAAAATATAGTGGATGTGAACAATGTAGCTGCAGATGCCGCCAGTGGAGCTGCTGAAACCAGCGATGCAGCCAAGGAACTTGCAAATATAACGAACACATTGGAAGATCTTGTTAAACAGTTTAAGGTATAAGCTAAAAAGCTTCTTTCCCAAAGGGAAAGGAGCTTTTTAATAAATAATTATTGACATTGTGGTATCTAAATACTATAATATGGATAAGCAAAGAATAAGTAATAATTAAGAGGCAATTTAAGGAGGAGAAAAAGTGAAAAGAAAAATTATCCAAATAAATGAAGAGCTTTGTAATGGATGTGGAGACTGTATAACGGCATGCCATGAAGGTGCTATTGAAATGATTGATGGGAAAGCCCGTCTCATTAGTGATGAATACTGTGATGGGCTGGGAGACTGTTTACCAGAGTGTCCTACAGGTGCCATCGAGATGATTCAGCGTGAGGCATTACCTTATGATGAAGAATTAGTAATGGCGAAAATAAAAGAACGCGAAAACTTTCAAAAGAATCAACAGGAGGAACCAATGCCATGTGGATGTCCTGGAACAATGGCAAGAGCTATTGACAGAGAAAAAAAGCCAACAGACAATCAAGAACATTTCTTAAGCCAGAATCAAAATAACAGCTCTGATCAGAGACCTTTATCCCGGCTGGCTCAATGGCCAGTTCAAATGAACTTGATCCATCCTGAGGCACCTTACCTGAAAAATGCTGATTTATTAATAGCAGCAGATTGCACAGCCTTTGCCTATGGTTGTTTTCATGACGATTTTATTAAAAATAGAATTACTCTAATAGGGTGTCCTAAATTAGATGATAATGAATATTATCAGAGTAAATTAACAGAAATCTTCAAGAAAAACCAGCCCAGAAGCATTACGGTGACAAGAATGCAGGTTCCTTGTTGTGCAGGTATTGTCAGTGCTGTTAGAAAAGCAATGTTAGAGGCAGAAATGATTGTTCCTTATCGGGAAGTAACTATTACAACAGACGGAAACATAATAGAATAAGCTTGCAGAAAAAAAGTTGTTGACAAAGAACAAAAGTCCCTGTATGATGGAACGAAATTAAATAATAGAGTCAATGAAAGAGAATAGTAAGCAAAGAAGGTTTAAGAGAGCTGACGGTTGGTGAAAGTCAGTACCGCAATCTGCTGAATCCACTCTGGAGATGGTAGCAAAACTACCCGGTGAGATATCGATATTAGCTTTATGAAGATGGTTTTATCTTGTAATCTATAAAAAGGAGATAAAACTCAACCAAGGTGGCACCGTGGGAGTATTTAGAACAGCTTTCGCCCTTGATATTAAATATCAGGGAGCAAAGCTGTTTTTTTATATAAAAATTCGAGGAGGAATCAAAATGAAAATCTTGGTAACAGAAAAGATATCTGAAAAAGGGTTAAAGGTACTTCAGGAATCGGGAGCAAAGGTAGATATAAAGATGAAGCCGCCTCGAGAGGAACTTTTATCGATCATAGCAGAATACGATGCTATGGTAGTGAGAAGCTATACAAAAGTAGACGAAGAACTATTTAGCTATGCCAAAAATCTAAAAGTAGTTGGCCGGGCGGGAAATGGTGTGGATAATATTCATATGCCTTCGGCTACAAAAAAAGGGGTGATTGTTGTTAACACTCCGGATGCAAATAGTGTATCAGCGGCAGAATTAACAGTAGGCCACATGTTGGCTATTAGTCGCAAAATTCCTCAGGCCCATCAAGCTATGAAAAAGCATCATTGGGATAATCATGGTTATATCGGGACAGAGTTATATAAGAAAAAGCTAGGTATTGTTGGGTTGGGAAGAATAGGAGCCCTAGTGGCAACGAGAATGCAGGCTTTTGAAATGGAAGTAAGTGCCTATGATCCTTATATTGCTGATAGTCGGTTTGAAAAATTTGGCGTCGAAAAAAAAGAAACCTTAGAAGAATTGATAAAAGAAGTCGATTTTGTAACTGTTCATACGCCAAAAACAAAAGAAACAGCTGGCATGATTGGTAAAAATGAGCTGATGAAGGCGAAAAAAGGCATTAAAGTCATTAATTGTGCCAGAGGTGGCATTATTAATGAAGAGGATTTAACATGGGCGATTCAGCAAGGAATAGTGGAAGCGGCTGGGATCGATGTTTTGAAAGACGAACCTGATACAACCTCACCTCTATTTGATGTGGAAAATGTTACACTAACGCCTCACATAGGGGCAGGAACCGTTGAGGCTCAAGATAAAGTGGGGGTTGGTGTTGCTCATGAGGTTTTGGGTGCTTTGAGAGGAGAAATGGTTACCAATGCAGTGAATATGCCAACCCTGATGCGGCAGGAATTGGATCAGGTTCAAAGCAGCCTACGGTTAGGAGAGATTTTGGGCAAATTTTATTATCAAATGAGTAAGGAGCCAGTAGATAGGTTAGAAATCATTTATCGTGGTGAAACGGTTCATATGGAAACGCAAATGATTACCTTAGCCATTCTGAAAGGTTTGATGGAACCGGTGGTTCAGGAAAAAGTGAATTACGTCAATGCAAAATTGCTAGCAAAAAGCAGAGGAATAGAGGTAATAGAAAGCCAACAATCAGAAGACGATCGGTATCTGAATTTTATTCAACTTAAAATATATGCAAAAGACAAGTGCTTTACGATAGGCGGAACTGTTTTTGGGAAAAAAGAGCTTCGGATTGCTGAAGTGAATGGCTTTGTTTTCGATGTAGTCCCCACACCATATATGCTGATAGCAAAAAACATTGATCAGCCGGGAATGATTGGTAAAATTGGAACCAATTTAGGTGAACATCATATTAATATTGCAACGATGCAGGTTAGTCGAAACGTACAGGGTGAAAAAGCAATGATGGTATTGACCATTGATTCTGAACCAACGGAAGAGGACTTGAAGATGATTCAGGAAGTTCCGGGGATTTTAAATGTGCAGCTAGTACGCCTATAAGGACAAAGGGGTTGTAGAAGGCATGGATAAGAATCTTATTAGAGCAATGGCAGAGGAATATACTGAGTTTTTACGAGATGAATCAAGAATGGTAGGAAAAGCTGAGAGCATTTCTTTTCCACAGTGTGAAAAAGAAATGGTTCATATCGTAAAAAAAATGGTAGACAGGCAAATACCAATCACTTTGCAAGGTGGAAGAACAGGCCTTGCAGCTGGAGCTGTACCTCTAAAGGGACATGTTATGAATACATCTCGAATGGATAAAATAGTAGGAATGAGAAAAGATGATCAAGGATCTTACTATCTTCGATTGCAGCCAGGTATTACCCTGTCTCAACTGCGTAAAAAAATTGAAATGAAGGCTTTTGATCATCATGATTGGAAGGTGGACGATAAAAAAGCATATATAGAGTTCTGTGAGGAGCCGGAATACTTCTTCAGTCCGGATCCAACAGAAGCTTCTGCAACCTTAGGGGGAATGGTTGCTTGCAATGCATCCGGAGCTAGAAGCTATCATTACGGGTCAATCAGATCCTACGTTACCAGTCTTCGGTTGGTGCTTGCTAATGGCGATACAGTGGAAATAAAAAGAGGAACAATCATTGCAAAAGGTCGAGAAGCAGAGTTGATGACAGAACAAGGAAACTTATTAAAACTGAAACTTCCACAATACCAATCCCCGAGCATAAAGAACGCTTCAGGATATTATGTAGCCGACGATATGGATGTGATTGATCTATTTATAGGTTCTGACGGTACGCTTGCTATTATCAGCGAAATAGAGGTGAAATTACTGAAAATGCCTCCAGTTGTATGGGGGATTAGCTGCTTTTTTACTCAAGAGGCACTGGCAGTCAATTTCGTTAAAGAGATAAGAAAGAAAACGGATAAAGTTGCCTCAATAGAATATTTTGATGGTGATGCATTAGAGATTCTGAGAGTTCAAAAGAAAAAAGGCCTTACTTTTGCTAATTTACCAGATATAAGTCCGGAAATGAAGGCGGCCGTATATGTGGAAATTCATGTAGAGACCACGCAGGAGGCTATTGAGCTTCTGAAGTTGTTGAAAAAAAAGATAAAAAAAGCAGATGGAGATACCAAACATACATGGGTAGCGAGAGTAGATGTGGATAGAGATAGACTTCTGTTTTTCAGACATGCCATTCCTGAAAGCGTGAACATGCTCATTGATGAACGAAAAAAAGACTGTCCGACCATTACCAAACTGGGAACAGATATGGCGGTTCCGGATGAATTTTTGGATTGGGTAATCAATGTATACCGTGAAAAACTAAAAGCTAAAGGGATTCGATCGGCCGTGTGGGGGCATATAGGGGACAATCATTTGCATGTAAATCTATTGCCCAGGAATGAAAAAGAGTATGAACTAGGAAAAGAAATATATGCTGAATGGGCCAGCGAAATATCAAAGGTAGGTGGTGTTGTGTCGGCTGAACATGGAGTCGGAAAACTTAAATACCAGTTTTTAGAAACAATGTATGGTTCGGCGGCCGTTGAACAGATGAGAAGTTTGAAACAGATCTTTGATCCGCTTGAGATACTAGGAAGGGGAAATCTTTTTTCTTTCACAGAAGGCCAGGAGGAGAAAAAATGAAAATTGTAGTGTGTATAAAACAAGTGCCATCCACTAATAAGGTGCAGTTGCATCCTGAAACAAATACGATTATTCGTGATGGTAGGAAATCGGTTACGAACCCTTTCGACACCTACGCTATTGAAGAAGCGATTCGTATCAAAGAAAAAACAGGAGGTAAGACGATTGCAATTAGTATGGGGATTCCAGAAACAGAAAAGCTTTTGAAAGACGCCATGGGTCGAGGGATAGATCAAGCCATATTACTGTCAGATAAAGCCTTTGCTGGTTCAGATACATTGGCGACTTCTTACACGCTGTCTCTGGGGATAAGAGAATTAATGCCGGTAGATCTGATACTATGTGGCAAAATGGCCGTTGATGGCGATACGGCTCAAATAGGACCTGAACTGGCAGAACAGCTAGGAATACCTCATGTAACAGATGTTATAGAAATACTGGAGATGAAGCAATCCTATTTAATATGCAAAAGGGAAATAGATAACGGATATCAACTCTTGAAAGTCAAGCTTCCGGCACTTTTAACAGTCTTAAAAGACATCAACATGCCTAGAATGCCATCAATAGAAGGTGTTTTACAGAGTGAAACAATTGAGGTTATCAGAAAAGATGCTCGAGATCTGGAAGCGAAAACAAGCAAATTAGGATTATCTGGCTCACCAACTCAGGTGGTTAAGACTTTTGTGCCGGAGAGAGACAGTAAAGCCATTGAAATTTCAGGAAACATAGAGGAAAAAGCAGCAAAAGTAAAGAATATTATAGGGGAGGTGTTAGGCAATGGCAGGTCTCAAGATTGATTATTCAACATGTGATGCTTGTGGGAACTGTATAAACACTTGTCCGGTAAAGGCTTTGTATAAGAGAGGCAACAAAGTTGCGCTAGAAGAAAACAATTGCATATTATGTGGAGGTTGTATTGATAGTTGTCCTTACGAAGCGATTTCTATCAACAAAAAAAGAACAAAGACGATAAATAGAGAAAAGACATCTGGTATATGGGTTTATGCAGAACATAAAAAGGGGGTCATGCATCCGGTTGTTTATGAATTATTAGGCAAAGGAAGAGAACTGGCGGATAAAAGCAAGCATAAGCTTACGGCTGTGCTTATTGATGGAGAAAGCAGTCACTTGGCAAAAGAGTTAATAGCATACGGTGCTGACAGAGTCATCCTTTGTAGTCATGTATTATTAGAGAGTCAGCAGGATGAATATCATTTTGATGCAATGACAACTATCTTAGAAGAAGAAATACCTAGCATTTTTCTTTTTGGCGCAACCAGCTTCGGCAGGTCGCTTGCTCCAAGAATGGCGGCAAGATTACAAACTGGCTTAACAGCCGATTGTACCCGGTTAGAAGTGGATGATGTCAGCGGTAACCTCTATCAAACGAGACCGGCTTTTGGTGGGAATTTAATGGCAACGATACTCTGTCCAGACCAAAGACCTCAAATGGCAACCGTTCGATCTGGAATAATGCATGCAAAAGAACCGGACTATTATAGAGAAGGAATGATAAAAAGGGTAAATTACAAAGGGAAAATAAAGCCGAACATAGAAATAATCAATGAGATTATTGGAGAGAAAAAAGAAAGTATCGGAGATGCATCTGTTATTATATCGGCAGGAAGAGGAATTGGGTCGCAGAAAAACATGAAGCTTGTCAGAAAACTGGCAGACGTTCTGGGTGGCCAAGTAGGTGTCAGCAGACCGCTGGTGGATATAGGGTGGAGTGAATACCCTCATCAAATAGGACAAACCGGAGCCGTTGTGAGGCCACAACTCATGATAACCTGTGGTATATCGGGTGCAATTCAGCATCTGGCAGGCATAGCCGATGCAAAAACAATCATCGCAATAAACACTGACCCGGAGGCGCCGATCTTTTCTGTAGCAAATTACAAAATAATTGATGATTGCATAGAAGTATTGAAAATGCTTATTGACAGCATGGAGAAAAAACAAAGTTGAAAATATCGCTTGACACTTAGGGCTGTAGATGGTAATCTATTTCTTGCCAGCAAAAGCCACGCAAAACGGCAGGCAAAGAAGCAAAGGTATCCGGGTGTAGCGCAGTTTGGTAGCGCACATGGTTTGGGACCATGGGGCCGGGAGTTCGAATCTCTCCACCCGGACCATCAGGGCTCATAGCTCAGGTGGTTAGAGCGCACGCCTGATAAGCGTGAGGTCGGTGGTTCGAGTCCACTTGAGCCCACCAGAAAAAAAGAAAAATAAACCATTGACATGAAGCGATAAAGATGGTAAAGTAATAAAGTCGCTAAAACACAGCGACGGCAACAAATGCGAAGCGAAAAACAAGACAAAAAAGGTATTGACATCGAAAGCAGAGCATGGTAAGATAATCAAGTCGCTTAAGAGCGGCAAGAAATAAGCAAAGAGAGTTCTTTGAAAACTGAACAGCAGAGAGAACGAAACCACACGTTAAAACGTGATGGAAAACGCAAGCAAAAGCTTGGGTACAGGAAGAATTTATATAAGAGTTTGATCCTGGCTCAGGATGAACGCTGGCGG
>NZ_FNPV01000006.1 GCF_900107405.1 Tindallia californiensis
GTCTTTTTTTGCTTTCTTCTATTTCTCGCCGCATTTTTCTCACTCTGTTCAGAGCTTCTAAATGCTTATACTTTGTTTTTCCTATCACTAAATAAAGACCACCAAACACTAAAATAACCAATATATAGGAAAGTGCCAGGTATAGCATCCCTCCACTTTCAAAAAGAATGTCATACAACCCAAAAGGAAGGGCAAAAAAGGTAATCGCCAGGGTCAGGATAATAATCCCTATATCTCCCATTCCCTGTGGAAAGTACAGAGCAAAAAACAGTCGATTGTTATATAGCCCGGGGATATGTTCCTGTTTGAACACTGATTTTCCGGCTAAATGCAGTTCTTCTGCCTCACTTCTAAAATCAGCCGTTTCTTCATCAGCCCGCTGAAGCATGGCCTTCTTTTTTGCTTTTTCTCTTTTAGATTCAACTTTTTTCAATTTTTCTGTAAGGCTATCAATCTGTTCATCAAAAGTTGCTTCCAACTGTGCCTTCCGTTGTTTCGTTACCTTTTTAATTTCATCTTCTATGGCATCTTCTTTTTGAGAAATGCTTTTTTCTGCTTTTATTTCTTTTTCCTGCAAAGTTTGTTTTTGTTGAGTGCGTTCATTTAACTCCATTACCTCTTCTTTAATCTTCACAATTTCCTGGATGCCACCCTGCAAAATACTCCTTCCCATCGCCACCATCCTTTCTTTAGTTTCCGCTTTTTCACCTCAAGTTTCCATCTTGTGAAAACCCTGCTCATTGATCAGCCCTTTGAAAGACGACATCACGTAGTGCCGGCCATATCTCCTCCGTAGCGAAGCTTCTTTGCCAACCAGCTACACCAGCCAGTTCCAGTTCATGAACCAAATTCGCCCGAATCGAAAGGGTTTCAGCGTTTTCAATCCAGATTTTCACAACGTCTTCCTCATCAATAAAGGAGGCATAATATAATTTTGCTTCTTCATCCCATATAGGCGTAAGTTCATTATTTTCGATAAAGTTTGCCTGTGCCTGCATTCCAATCGCTGTTGATCGATTCACCATCCGATTGGCTCTTTCCGTGGAAGGCCGCTCTCTCCAGACACGAGTATAAAAAGGAAGTCCTAATACCAATCTTTCTGAATCTACCACTTTTGCCAGTTCCTCCATCCCCCGCCTCACCCAAGGGTAAGAAGCCACCGGACCACTGATTGGACTGGAGGCCCAATGTTCATCGTAGGTCATAATGACTAAATAATCCACAATCTTTCCTAAATAAGCATGATCGTAACATTTTGACCAATTATCACTGCCACCCATGATGGTAACGTCCATCGACAGGATTAAATCGTGCTGTCTCATTTCCCAGGCCATTTCGTTAACAAAATGAGTTAGTCGATCTCGATCAGCTTTATAAACATTTTCAAAGTCCAGGTTAATTCCTTCATATCCCTTGGTAAGTGCTTCACTGATCATGTAGTCAATGAAATTTTTTCGAGCTTCGGCACTTTTAAGAAATTCATGGGTTCGGTCAATATCAAATTCATTGGAAACCAATGCCCAGATTTGAAACCCATTTTCTCTGGCCCAACGAATATACTGATCTGATGCCATGGAAGAAACACTTCCTTCCTCATCCGTCAACGCATACCAGGTAGGCGATACCACGTTCACTCCCGGCATTTCCGGCAAGGTATCCACATTAGGATTTCGGCTATATACAGCTTCCCACACCAGCATCAGGGGTTCTTCCAGTGGTGGCTTCCATTCCGGTAATCTGGCGTTTTGTAAGGTCTCCATGGACGCAAGGCGGTTCTCTGTTTCCCGAATGACCCCAAGGGTGCCTTTTTCCGTCACAATGGTAATATAATCTCCCTCTGTCTCGTAGGCCAGCGCCCGTCCACCAGAGGATTTTTCCAGAATGCGGGCAGGTTCCCGAAAGGTGCGCCACTTAAGGTATGGTTCCAGAGATAAGACCCTGCTCCGATAAACATTCATTTTCTCTTCATTCTCAAAAACAAGCTGCCCAGAATCTAATTGCAATGCCTGGTAAGGGAGATAATCGTTCATGAAAATCACATGACCGCTGGTTGTTCCTTCTTTTCTCCGAAGGCCTAAGTCATCAAAAATATCCAAATTCTTCAGGTCTTCGTAAGGTAAGAATGTACTTTCTTCCAGGTGAACTGGTGTTATGGTTGCTTCCTGAAGGGTACCATTAACGGTGATTTCACCTGTATCAGCAACGGTTATAAAAGCATCTGGACCCACCAGATTGGTTTGGCCTATTCCTTCATCATAATGATGGGTATACAGAGAATCCCGAAGCCAAAAAACATTAAAGTATGTTTTTCCTGTTTCGCCTTTTAGGGTTAACAGTTCTTCCGTATGAGGCTCTATCTGAACCCCTTTTTTGCCCAGATACATGACCTGAGGCGATCTCTCGTAAATTTCATAGGCGCCCAAAAGCGGCAGAGACTGTGCCCATCTACGAAGCCGTAAATTCAGTTCCAGGTTAATACTTAATACAGTCGTTACAACTAAAATCAATGCTACCAATACCAGCATCGTTGTTTTCATCCATTTTTTCATCGCTGTTCTTTTCCATCCTTCCCATTTGAAATGTGATCCTACGGGTTGAATCCATCAAGCTAAATGGCTTCTTTTAGATCATACCCCTTTGAACCAGTATTATGCAAGCACTATCTCTATCCCCAAACCCGTCAAAGAAACCTTTCTCTGAGTTAGTCACCTTTAACAAGCAAAAAACCTGCTAGACAATCAGCAGGTTTTCTTCAGTGTATCTATTGATTTTTTCGCTTCACTTATCTTTCTCTATTGTTCTGGAATAAAATTTGGCATTTTACCAGTTACAGCAATTTCTCCGGCAATATAACCGTGTACGGCTGCATCCGGTATTGCATTAGATCCTAATCGGTTAGTCCCGTGAACACCTCCGGTAACTTCGCCGGCAGCATAGAGCCCAGGAATCACTTCGCCCCAGATATCTTGTACTTCTGTTCGTTCTGTAATGGTCAAGCCACCCATGGTATGATGAACAGACGGCCATTGAGGAATAGCGTAATATGGGCCTTGATCTATTTTCATCATAATTCCTTGATCAATTACTTTGCCAAATTCAGGGTCATTACCATCATCGATAAATCCATTATGTTGTTCGATGGTTTCCACTAATGCTTCTGCCGCCATGTTAACAGCGTGATCAGCATATTGGTGTCCGTTAATCATTTGTGCCAACTCTTCAAGACTGTCGGCCTTAAAAATACGGTCATCCTTAATTCCTCCGGTCAGCTGTTCTTCGGAAATAAACCCACCTTTTTCGACAATTTCCTGATCAAAAATAGAGAAGGTTGGGAATCCGCCACTTTCCTGAGCTGCCCGAGAGCATACATCCCGTCTTTCACCTTCATTCACATAACGCTGTCCATATTCGTCAACATAAACAATCCCGGAACTAGGACCGCTGAAAGGAATAACAGCATAAGCATCCAAAACACCGTTATTAGGGTTTGCAAAAGGATATAGCTGAATATAGGACATATGCATGGTATTTGCTCCCAACTCCTGTGCCATGGTAATGGCCTCACCGGTAGCTCCTACATGATTGGTAGTAGGAATATCGGCCGTTAATGACGGTACATGTTTTGAACGCATTTCCACATTGCCGCCAAATCCGCCGGTAGTCAGAATAACGCCTTTTTCTGCCTGAACGGTTTTAACCCCATCTTTTGTCTTAACTTCAATGCCTACCACCCGTCCAGTTTCTCCGCCTTCACGATAGATTCCAGTCATTTCTGTGTTTAACATAATGGTAGCATCTGTATCTTCCAACATATCCTTCTGTACTTGCACAATATCAGCACCCACTCCATTAATAGTGGTATAGGTGCGATATCCATAATGACCTCCCGGTCGCGTAATGGACTCTCGAACCTCCAGCCCATTTTCCAGCATCATATCAAGAAAGAAAGGAGCACCGTAAACAAAGTTTCGCACCAATTTTTCATCACTTAAATAATCTCCACCAACAATAGTATCTTCAATATGCTTTTCAGCCGTATCGGGTTCAAGTCCTAAAGCTTCATACATTTCATCAGCAATGCTGCTGGTATAGGAAGCATATACGCCACCATTGATTTGTGAGTTTCCACCCAGAACTGGCATTTTATCAATTAACAGTGTCTCTGCTCCATTTTCTGTAGCACTGTAAGCAGCCGCTAAGCCGGCAAATCCGCCGCCTACCACTACAACGTCATAGGTCATATCCCACGTATCCGGAACCTCTCCATGACTCATGCGTTGCCGTACCTCTGTTGAAACTTGCTCTTCTCCTGCTGTCCCCAACTCAAATTCTTCAACGATCCCGCCTGCTTCTTCAATGGCTTGTCGGACAGCATCGATGATTCCCTGGCTTGTCAACGTTGCCCCTGTGATCGTGTCAACGCCTACACTTTGCTGAGCCACCATAGCCTCTGGAATTTCTTCCAGTGCAACATCAGAAACTCCCTGCGTTTCTTCATGTTCAATCACTTCTATTTTCTCGATCTCTTTTTCACCAAGTGTTACTTTAACCTTCATCGGTTTATATCCATCTACTTCTACTACATATTCTCCGGGATTCATCGACGTAATCTCTCTATCCCCACCAACTTCAGTGCCCGCATCCTTATTTTCTGGAGAACCGCATCCTGCCATGGATCCTACAAGACATAATACGAGAAAAAAGGAAAGAATTTTTATTGCCTTCTTCATTGACTGTCCACTCCTTTGGTGATTAAATTCTGTATTTTTTGTTTGATTTTTTGCTTGAACAACAGAGTAAGATGCTGGCCATGTCATCTATGCTTTTATTCAAAAGCGCTTGTCAAACTATTAACACTATACACTATCAAGCAGCTTGATAGTCAATCCCTAAAAAACAACCTGCTTCGATTTGATTTATTTCGATTTTTTCACGGGTATCCACAAGTCAATATATTGTCTATAAACCCTCTTTGCCCCTGGTTTTGATTGTCTGCAATCCGAGAAGATAATCTGTCCCCAGGGATTACCTCTTATCTCCAGACCTATTTCTTCAAAAAAAGATAACGCATCTTTTTCAACATGCAAAGATGCGATATCTTTACTTTGTACCGTCAGCACAACATTAGCGCAAAGCTGTCCGGAAAGAAACTGGGTTGTTTCCAAATGGCGTAAGCCATATTGATCGGCATAAGTTTGTTCAATGGAAAAGCCCTTGTGTTGCCGTTCCATTATAAAATACTGATTGTCTTTCTTAACACGGTAAAAAGCTGTTATTTTTGAAACAGGCAGTGCATCTACCCATGCCATGGTATCCGGTATTCGTTCATCTTGCAGTTGATTATCAGGCTGGCTGTAAAACAGAGATAAAGGCGGTGAGTAGCGAATCGAAAAGACTCCTATCGATTGATTCAATTGCCTTATCTTTCCACGATAATCATCTACCGTATCCGCTAAAACCTTTAAACGTTCTATCTCTTTGCTCATCATCCTATGTTTTTCATCCAAAGTCTTAGCGATGGATTCCGGTGTTGAATTTGTAAATTGTTCTACCACCTCTGTAATTTTATAACCCATGGCCAAATACTTTCGCGCACTGATCAATCGTGCAATATCGTCTTCATCGTAATAACGCCATCCATTTTTATCCTTTGTTGGACTGATAAGGCCTTTTTCTTCATAGAATCGTACCGCCTGACGAGTAAAACCAAAAATCCGAGATACTTGACCAATTGAAAAACTCATCATCCAGCCTCCCTATATGCTTTTCTTTTGAAGGATAAATAACCACCAATAGATGAACCTGCGCACCAGAAGCTACTGTGCCTGCTTATGGGTGACACGTTTTTAATCCCTTCAGTACGTTTTGTGCAATCATTCCTGTTAACATACCAGTAATTGCTCCTGATATGATCAGTACCGGCAGGTACAAAAGAAGTCCCTTCGTCTGGACAACAAGCATGGCCATCCCTATTTGACCAATATTATGAAAAACAGCACCTACCATGCTGACTCCTACAATGCTGAAACCATCGCTCCGTTGTATAAGGATCATGAACATCAAACTTAGCAATCCACCAGAAAAACCATACAAGGCTCCTGACAGTCCAGCAAATAACAAGCCACTCAAAACTACTTTTAATACCATTAATGTCATAGCCTCTTTCCAGTTCATGATGTATAAAGCATATAGCAATACCGTATTTGATAAACCCAGCTTAATGCCTGGCATGGCTGAAAAAACAGGGATTAACCGCTCTACGTAACCTAAAATAAGCGCTACCCCTGTCAATACTCCTAACACAGCTATTTTGTGTGCCCTCATTATTCCTCACCTCTAAGTAACTGAATCGACACCTTGTTATGCAAGCAATAAATCCACGCCCCTAAAAATCGCTGATCCATATTTTCTAAAGTCACTTCTCCCTGTTGCAAACAGTACTGACTTGAACAGTCTGAGTAAAGCATAGAAACTCCCTTTTGGGTCACTTGGATTTCATTTGTTTTGTCTCCTTGATCAATCACTATCACTTGAGGATCTTCCAAAGGAACCCTTACGTATTCTTCATCATTCAAAAAAATAACAGCTTGTGACGTCGCTGCATTTTCACTGGCATTAAGCCTTGCCCCTGCTAATCCTATGATCGAAACAATTAGAATAATCATTAGCAGTTGTATGTCTTTTTTCTTCATCAAATCACTCATTTCAAATAATTTCAGATAATTTCAGATAATTTCAGACAATTTCTTTATTTTACAGGGTGTCGTCAGTGTTTCCAGCAATCAGATTACCACATTGTGATTAGCATGACAAGCGTTGTTCTTACGCTACTATATCCATCAAAGCCTTGACTCTTACCGGCGTCTACCTGTGTCCCAATGGCTATAGCTCAGCCGGTTACGTTAACATACTGCGTTTCATATGCTATACTGATCATAAGGAATATAAACAACCAATAAGTAGCAAGGGAGTATCCTCAAAACACCTAGGCTTGTTCTAAGGAACCTTCTATATCATTAAGGATTAACAGGAGCTGACAATGTGACGATCCCAAATCAACCTCTTAAAAATAACATACAAGATACCGCTCTTATTTTTGAGGGCGGCGGCATGCGTGCCAGTTATTCTTCTGGTTTATTGCATCATTTACTTGAGAATCATCTGTATTTTGATTATGTGGCCGGTATTTCTGCCGGAGCCAGTTGTAGTGTCAATTACCTTTCCAGAGATCAAGAGCGGAGCAAGCGATCCTTTGTGGATATTGTAAAAGATCCTCATTTTGGCGGCTGGAAATCTTTCCTGACAGGCGAGGGCTATTTTCGAGCACAGTATATTTATGAAAAAACACCTTACCCGAACGCCGCACTTCCCTTTGATTTTCAACAGTTCAATCGCAATCCGGCTCAGCTTCGCATTGGAGCTTTTGAAATGAAGACTGGCATGATGAAATATTTCTCACGACAGGATATCCAGTCATTGCAAGATCTGATGAAAATTGTCCGAGCCTCTTCTTCCTTGCCCATCTTTATGCCCCCTGCCATTTTTAAGGAGGTTCCGTATGTTGATGGTGGGCTAAGTGGAGGAATCCCGTTGGAAGTAGCTAAGCAGGACGGGTATAACCGTTTTTTTGTTATCTTGACCCGCCCTAAGGGGTATCGCAAAGCACCTGTGAAGCATAAACGCATTGCCAAAACCTTCTACCGAAACTACCCGCAAGTAGCGGAAGCAATGCTTCATCGACATCAGCTTTACAACCAAACGCTGGAAGAATTAGAAGATTTACAACGAGATGGTAAAGCTTTTTTAGTCTATCCAGACGAAATGCCCGTCTCTAACATGGAAAAAAATTACACTAAGTTAAAACGAAGTTATTCCTTAGGCTACCAACAAGGAAAGCGAGATGTTTCCCTGTGGAAACAGTTCTGCGAACCATCCATTTAAATCTCCGGTTCTGATGCTACTGATCATGCTCCTACTGAATATTCCAGCTATCCAGTCAGTTAGTGTTCCGTTTTTTTGGCCAATGGTGTTGACCGCAACGTGGGATACCGACAACAGAAAACATCACCTCCTGTTTGTAACAGGAGGTGATGTTTTTGTTTTTGCTTATAAATGAATGATATCCGCCAATAAGCATTCACAGGAGATCCTGCAAAAGGGGGAGGAAGCACTAAAAACTTCCATTTTCAACGGTATTAACGTTGATTTGCTGCACTTTCTCCTGCAATTCGCCCAAAGACAAGAATATCGGCCAACGCATTTCCGCCTAACCGGTTACTTCCATGAATTCCTCCGGTTACTTCACCTGCTGCATAGAGACCAGGGATGATGCTTCCGTCAGCACTGATTACCTGCGCATATTCGTTAATTTCCACTCCACCCATGGTGTGATGAACTGTCGGAACTCGTGGTCCTGCATAAAATGGTGGTGTATCTATAGGTGTATCAAAAAGAGTTCGTCCAAACTCATCCGGTCCTCCTTCTTCTACTACCCGGTTAAATTCTTCAACGGCCTTAACTAAGTTTTCAGGATCCACATCAATCTGTTTTGCTAATTCTTCAAGAGTATCTCCCTTAAAGGCTCTTTCCTGAGCAATCAATTCTTCAATGGTTTCATTAAAATTATTCGTGGTTTCCTCTGTAGGATAATTTTTTGCGTCCAGCACTACCCACAACCATGCATCTTCCTGCTCCAGTAAAGCTTTTGTCATAACATCCCGTCTTGCCCCTTCATCGACAAACCGGTTCCCATCTTTATTGACAAAAATTCGATTTTCTACGCCTTGCTCTATATTTCCACTAAGGCTTCCAGAGTTCGGATCTCCAAGAGGAAGTAATTGAAGGTGTTCCATACCAATCAAATTGGCTCCGATGGCTTCCGCCATTACATGACCGTCACCAGTAGCACCTGGATGATTGGTACTCATTACGTCACCAAGATCCGGCCAGCTTTTATTAAACTCATTTAACATCTCATTGTTCATGGCAAATCCACCAGTCGCTAACACAACGCCTTTATTGGCATGAACCACTACCTCTCCATCCAGTCCCTTAGCAATGACACCTACCACAGCCCCGTCTTCCACAACCAATTCCAGGACTTCAGTATCCAGCATTGCTTCAATACCGTCATGTTCGTCAATATAGTTCTGATACGTTTCTATAAATCCGGTTCCCAATGGTTTTGAAGGTTTATGTGCCCGAGGCCATAACCCACCAAGAACGGTAAACACCTCTTCTTCAAACTCCATGCCCATACTCTCCAGCCATTCAACACCAGGATAGGCATTTTCGACAAGGATTTGAACTAAATCAGGATTTCCCAGTTCATCTCCTCCTTCAAAAGTCTGGGTAAAATGAAGCTCCACTGAGTCCTCAATCCCTTGTGCTTCCTGTCGCGGAGATTCAGAAGCATTAAGAGCACCGCCAGATAATATAGTGTTGCCACCTAGACGAGGCATTTTCTCCAACACAAGAACCTCCGAACCATGGTCGTGAGCTGTGACAGCCGCCGCTAATCCAGCACCACCACCGCCAATAACGACCACATCTGTGGTGAGTTCAATCGCTACGCTTTCTTTTGCTTCTCGTTCTCCAGCTACTTGAAGAGTTGCAATATCAGCACCAGCCTGACTTAATGCATCGGTAATCGCTTCCAGAATCGCATCGCTTGTAACCGTCGCACCAGAAACCGCATCAACGGCTAAGGACTGGCTGTCTAACACACCCTGAGGAATTCTTTCCAGAGCGGCATCCGTAATGCCTGCACTCTCGTTGTGGCTCGTAATTTCCACTGCCGTAATTTCAGATTCCGAAACCGTTACTTCAACAACAATTGGTCCGTTGTGACCATCTGCTTCACCGATATAAGTCCCTGCTGTAAATAACGCTTCTGCACCTTCATCACTTTGACCTGATTCGGCTGAATCACTTTGACAACCAATCAGAGTAAAAGCAAGCAATAAGCAGAGCAAAACGGCCAAGCCCTTTCTTTTTGTATACATGGTTATTCCTCCTCATTTCCATTTAATGAATTTATTCACTGAATATATTCACCGAACAAATTCATTATAAATTATTGTTAAACCTACGTCAATATCTCGCATCAATATTTTCTTTTACTCCGGGAAAACAGGCCCTTTCATTTACAGAGTATCTTCTGTTTGCTATAATATAAGTCCAATACACATCCTTTCAGAAAAGCTATTGATTAAACAATCTTTGGCAGAAAAATGAGGAGAATAATGAAAAAGAAATATACGAAACGCCAAATTCAAGCTCAAAATACAAAAGACACGATTTACCGATCCGCTGTTGCTTTAATAGAACAACACGGTTTTGACAACATTACCATTGAAGATATCTGCAAAGATGCTAACGTATCAGTAGGTTCTTTTTATAATGCCTTCCAATCAAAAAATGATATTATGTTCCGTATTTTCAAGATGGCTGATGATTATTTTGAAACAGAAGTAGCAGCAAGATTACAGGAAGGTACTACTAAAGAAAAGATCCTGCTGTTTTTCCATTATTATGCAGCGTATAATACCGAACGAGGAATCGATTTTGTAAAAAGACTTTACTCTGGAAAAAACAATCTTTTCTCTACCAAGGGACGGGCCATGCAAAACGTATTATCTGATATTTTAAGAGAAGGCCAGGCAAAAGGCGACATCCTACCCTCTAGTGATGTTGAAGAAATCAACCGCTTTTTATTTGTAACCATACGAGGTCTGGTTTATGATTGGTGTTTACATGACGGTGAATACTCTCTAACGGAGGCTACTGAAAAATATGTACAGCGCCTCTTATTACCTTTTCTCACAAAAGAAATGAACAAAGAAACTCACGAAACAAAAAAAATCTGATCTCCTGGTAGGGAGGCAGATTTTTTTATTTCTCATTAAACTTCCTAATGGAGTTTTCTCTGGAACAGGCTTAAGCAACGTTGATCAAATAGCTATTTTTCTGGTAGCCCTCTTGATGATCCACTTTGTATGTTTATCCTCTGACTTACGCCATTGTTTTATCAGTTTCGCTGTCGGCTCTTTATTGACCTTAAGCCAATCCGTCAAATGGTTTGCCACCGACTTTTTAACAAACATCACCTGATCTTCTTTTAGCAGTTCCAAGATAGTAAATACCGGTTGTGGATTATCAATAAAAGTATCCAGTTTGGTGGCCCAGGGAAGTTTTGGTCGCAACCCTTCGCTTGCTAATCTTCTTAAATGAAAGTTTTCTGACGTTGCCCATTCTGTCATTGTTTTTATTAATCGATCCGGCTCCTTTCTGATAAAAGGTCTGATAGCATATTCACCGGTATTTCGTTTTGTAATTTCTTCGATGGCCTTCAGAGAAAGATCAAAATGATCCAAACCATACTTTTCGACGTATTTTCCAATCGGTAGTATCCAGTAAAATTCAGAAAACATACCGGTTTCCTTTTCATTTTCTTCCCCTAAAATGGAAACAAGAATGCGAATTGCCGTTTCATAGTCTTTTGGCAGTGCATTGTACAGTTCTTCTGCATGCAGCTCAATACGTTTCGAGTAACTTAAATGCCCACATTTTTCATTAACAGCATTGACGTAAGCTTGCCTAGGAAAATTTTCATAAACACCAAGAATTTTATCCGCCAATAGTTCTGCTAAATCCACACCAACATGCTGGGTAATGGTTTTCTCTTCACCCATTCCTTCCCCTCCTACCATTTTATCACTTCCATGTATAATGACTTTCTCAAAACTCATCCGCTGCCGCCTCTTCCGATGTTTTGACAAAACGCCTTCAAACACGATCCGCCATTCGTTCATCACTTATTTACCGAATTTCATTGTGAAATCAAGACTGTCTTATTTCATCTCTCTTTTGGGCCAGGATACATTATCGACTCTGAATTTCGATGCCGCCCATTGTCACACGGCTGTGAATGTGAATAATGGAAGCATCCGGATGATCAGAAATTTGTTCCACCTTCTGAGTGCCGAATATTCCACCGGTTTCATCACCAAGCATTTCCAAACCACCCAGCACCACCGTGCCCTGACAGTATGCTGTAACATCTTCAGGTAGTGTAATTTCGATGCCACCCATAAAAGCATTGCAGAACAGGTGATACTCTCTTTTCGGTTCCAGTCTGGCCTTATTCAAGTCCAGCTCAACGCCTCCCATGATTGCCCAGTAGGTTCCATCCTCAAAGTCCCAACCAGCTTTGGTTTTTTCAATTCCACTCAAAATTGCCATGTTATTAGTGCCAAACATTCTTGGTCCTTTAATAAAGTTTATTCCAATCAGGATCAAAACCACTGGCCAAAAGAAAGTCCAAAAGATGGAAAAATCCACCTCGAACCAGCCTTGCCGATTTCCCAGAATAATGATTCCTAGTCCACTTAACAGAAGACCTGTAACCAATCCGCCGGTTCCTTTTCTTTCCATGAGAAAGGAAGCTCCCCAATAAATCAGTAATAAGGGCCAAAAGTTTCTGAAAATCCATCCTACAGATATGTCTGTATAGCCAAGATTATTGGCCAGTAACACACCTCCGAGAAGAATAAAGACACCACCTAAAAACCATTGTCTCTTACTATTCATAATATCACCGCTTTCATAGGTATTGTTAACAATATTCTACATAGTCTACGGAGAATGTGGCAAATAGTTTCGCCCCTTTTCTTTATTACAGCTCATTATGTGACCACCTACTAATGAGCTTAACCGTTTACTTGAATAACTTCATACACAAGTCGATGCTGAATGTTTATTCTACGTGCATAAGCCCCCGTAAATCACCAAGGAGCTTTTCATAAGGTGGTGCGACTGATATAGACCCTGGAAGTAACTGGAGTTTGTCATCATTGATTGGTATAGCTGCAAGATCATCGATTACGAGCTGAGCAGCACCCTTGAAAAAGCAAGAGAGTGGACTTTGCCGGAAAGAGTCTGGTTGAACCAGTGAAAAAGGAGGAAGATAAAGCCGTAAAGACATCATAAGCAACCTTTCGTGAAAACTATTTATTTGTATAGGAGCACATCGATACTTAATTTATATTCACTTAAACGCACGGTTTTCTCAGTTAAATTTTAGTTAGAAAATGCGACATCTTTCTTGATAATTACCGTCATTGCAAGGGTCATATTTGGGAGTTGCTGTGTTATCTGAAGTTCTTTTTATGGTTGACATGTAATATATACATTGACGTTTGAATTTTGACAACTCGAAATCAGTGAGGACAATAACCAAAGAATTTGGATTGTCTCATTCTTAGGTTTTCCAATGCCCTTTTTCAATATGTTCACCTCTGTAATAAGATCATTCTTAGATATAAAATCAATAACAAGATATACACATTTTCTGGTATTAGGAGTTGTACTAGTACACACAAAATCACCAGTGAAACTGGATAGATCTCCTTTACGAGTTCTCTCAATGCCAGAACTCACTTTATCCTTATTATATTTTTTCTTCCATTTTTCTTTCTTTCGCTCTAAATCTTGTTGTGTAGCAAATATATTTCCAATATTTTTTTGTGCTTGAGATACAACTTCATGAAAACTTGATGCCCCAGAAGTTAAGTTAGAATGCTTACTATGAAAATAGTTAATTGACTCTCCAACACGTACGCTTATATGATCTGCCCACTCGTTTCCTAGATCATCACAAATAATGTAATCATCATTCACAGCTAATTTTTCTTCAACAAATCCGAACAAACAGTCTGAATCGAATTTGACAGAACTAGCTTTCACTTTTCCCTTCTCTGAAGTTATTGAAGCTAACTCTGGAAACTCTATAAAAACGCTCATAAAATAATCTAGATTACCCAGTAACTGGCTGTCTTTGAATAACTTCCTATTCTTATATACAATGTCAATATTGTCAAAGCAAATAATGAATTCGTGCCTTTTATTTAAATAGTGTAATAGATTAATTTCTTCCCCGTTACTCATCAAAATTATAATGTTTGATAGCTTACTTGAATGAATAGAAATTGATTTACTATTGATTTTTAACCTAAGTGATTTATCTAATTTATTATCTATGTTGTAATACGTTTTCTTTCCTTCAACAGTTTTTGTTATAGGTTTTACAGTTTCAAGTTGATCTAGAATCCGATTAAGAGAAATCTCTCTTTTTTTACTCCCCTTCATATAATATAGCCCATCCACTATATCTTCAGTTTTGAGCTCAGTGACGAGCATAAGTATATTGCTTGGTTCGAGAATACTAATATTATCTTCAAAACTTAGTGGTTTAGCAAAGTGATCTAAGTAATTATTATGATGAACAAATCCAATTAGTTTCTCAACTATTGAAATAATCCATTGACAAAAACCCGTGAAATCCGATTTTTTACTTACTTTATTAATACGCGAAGTATTTAAGGATAACGTATATCTCTCTTCACCTTCCTTAATTCGCATGTTATTTATAATAGCTCTATTTGCGCCAAAAGGCGAATAACTGTTTTTCAAATTTAATGCTTCCACATTGATTCGTCTAATAACATTATCTGACACGTCCATATTATTCATAGTCATTTTTTCAAACATAGTATCATCATCAACAAGCAGTTTTGAGATTACTCCATAATCCAAACTTTCAATTCTGAATTTTAGCAGTTTCTCAAGGCCACTAACGTTTTTCTTTGAAATAACTACATAGTCATCATATTCTACAATTAATGCATATGCATATTTCAATTCTCTATCTGATACACTGTGTAAAAAAGTTGGTAGTTGTTCATACTTGAACATGCAAATTGAAAAAACAATGTCCTTACCATCAATTATTTTTTTCTCTTTTACTAACTTTTCAACATAGTTGCCCGTTCTATTCTTTGAAATCTCCACAAATATGTCATTAACCATCGTCTTACTAATTCTTTTAACGCGATTATAAAAGTATGCACCTTCAATTAAAACTAATTTATCTAACATATGCCACACTCCTTCGTTACTAATAGAAAGAATTTCAGATAACGTTTCGCATTGCCGAAGCCTTTGATCTGGACCCCAAAGGAATACTTCTTGGTGGAGCTTGTTTCCCAGCGAAAAGGTTTGGGTCGGAGCGGAGCCGGCAATGCACTGTTAGACGATGCATTCTATGGAAGCTTTCAAATCACTTTAATAGATAGTCTTTATACCATGGAATTTCAAGACCATGATATTCAAGGTAACCATATATATCCTTCTTATTGCCCCATGGAAATAGTTTTTTATCAACACAAAACACCACAATCTTTCTTGCGAAATTACTTACATCTCTATCGCAGGAATCACAAAGTACCACTGAAATATTAAATAGTTGCTCTGAGTTCTCTACATTATATTCTATAGACAAGTACATATCCTTAATCGCATTACATATCCTTTCAAGGTTAAACTTTCTTGGTTCCTGAACATAGTAGTAAAAAAAAGAATCCCATGTGAAATTGTATGCGTTGCCTTGAAACAATGAATCTACAGATACACCCGTGAATCCCTTTGGATGTTTCAGAAAATTATTCAAAATATCTCTACTTGGCAATAGGAAACTATGACATTCTTCCCATTTTTCCTTCCAAATATCAGTCTCAAAATAACAATCTATTAATCTTGCTGACAAAATACTTAGAGCATCTAAACACTCATAAGAATTGTGCGACAAACTAAAAAATGGTGAGACTGGCCACAACGCATTTTTATTGTATGACTTACGGCCATGTGCAATTGAATTGCGTGTTCCTATTAATTCATCAATAAACGAACTAGTTACATCATCCAGTAGCTCATACTTTGTTAGTACAAACTTACACTTCTGTGAAATGGAAAGTTCACTGTCAATAAACAACTCATTAATTATGTTCCTATTTTTTTTAAGTTTGTCGTTAATCTGAGTAGCATTATAATGTAAATTTTCTTCATAATATGAGTTTATTTGATTGAAGATTCCATCTGTCAATTTGGCCTTCAACTCATCTCTAAACATTTCAGAAATCATCTCAATTATGTGAAAATATCCAAGTATAGCTTCATCATGATATAGATTGGCATCATTACTTTCAATTGACAAATAACTGGCTTTTCGCCATCTATCCAATAATGATATCGATAATTGAGTATCGTCTTTGATTTTCTGGATTAACTTTTCTAAAGCTAATGTATAATCATTGTCATCAAATATAAATTTAGTCGGCTTTAATTCAATACTTCTGGGAATAACGGTACTACAGCTCTCATATCCAGAATACTCAAGAAAAGGTATTCCTGTAATAAAAGTAATTATATTCTGAATTGATAGCACTTCACTTCTTAAATATCTATTCGCTTCATGGACTCCATAAAACTCTTGTAATTCAATTTCTGATACTAAATTGACCACTCTAGAATCATAATGACCATTATCTGATCCCATAGAAACATAATCATTTTCAGAAATTACAATCGTATTATTAAATCTAAAAAATAATTCTAGTGCTTCTTCTGTATTGAATCCATATTTCTTTTCAACAAATACTTTATTCATAGTCAATCACTTCCTCCATTAGCTAGTTACACTAATTAAATATTTCGCCTAACGTTCCCGCTATTACCGAAGTCACTCCTTTTGACCCTTAGGGCAAAAGTAGCGCTGCCCTTGCCCCGCAAGGGCTGTGACATCAGAGTGATTTAGGTAATAGTCGTGTTATCTGATGTTCTCACCGGAAGTATTCTTCATAGCTGGTTTTCCTAATGCCGCTAACTTCTGATTTAATTCTTCTTGCCTTCTTTGCAATTTTAAAGGTTGTACGAAATAAAAATCATATAACATTTCTAATACTTCCAATAACCACTCTGCCTCTCCAACTTCAACATCAATGATTTCCCCTGTATTAGTGTCCTTTAATGGATGTGCAGCAAAATTACCTATATTCCTTATTGCATCAACTGCTTCTAAAAGATATGTAGGTAATGACTGTGAAGTAGTAAACTCTTCAATCTCTTGAGCCAAGCTCTTCTTCCTAATACCTAAATGCTCATGTAAAAATTTTTGAAGTGATCGTCTACTTAATGCAGCACTAGCTTTGGGGCTGATACTTAAAACAACAGAGGCTTCTTCAAAATCGGTTTTGTATTTACTTGGAACTTCTGGTGGTAAAATGATGCCATTTGAATTCATTGGATATATTATTTTGGCATTAATAAATGGCTCTTCAATTTCAGTTCTATATTGGTCCGAAACATATATTCCTTCAACAAACTGAACAATAAGATTTTCACATGAAGGACAAAAACAAGTAGAAACTCCATATCCACTAAGTTTTCCTTTTATTTCCTTGTTTTCATACTGATATGATAATTGACCATACTCTTCATAATGAAATTCAATGCTACAATATGGACATTTCATAATTAACCTCCTACTAGCTCTTAATTTCATCTAACGTTTCCGTATCTCCGACGCTCCTGAACTGGACCCACGAAGCCCTTCTTCCTTGGCGGTGCTTGCACCCAGTGAAGGGGTGTGCGTAGCGAATGGAGATATTTTGTTAGGTGATGTTGGTAACAGAAGTATCCATGGTAATTTATTAAAAGCTACTTGATAACCTTTATAACATTTTCAATCTCAATATCAAAACCTAAACTAGAAGTACTTAATACCGCATGATTGATATGCCCCAAATATCTTTTTTTGATGTATTCATTTTTTGCCAAAATCAAAAGCCTTTCTTCTGGTCTTGAAACAGCTACATAGTGAAGAAACTTTATATCAGGCCTCTCAAAATCATAATTTACTGCATTTATTATAACCTGATTAAATTCTAATCCCTTTGAGGAATGAATCGTCCCTGATGTAAGCTTGCATCTATCTTGGTTATATGTCGCTACATACTTCTCATCTATTACAACATCATATAACAGCTCAACTTCATATTCTATTTTTTCAGTTACAATATCGTACCCCAAATAGTTATATAGACTATAACAACAACCATAAAAAACCTCGTTTTCTTCAATACTGTCCTTAATAATATTCAATTTCGTTTTTAGCATAAATACTTTAAAGTCATCTGGTATTGGTATTTCATCTCTAAAATCGTACTCACTATACCTATGCTTTAATATAAAGTTTGCTATACTTCTAGCTATCCAAATATGCTCACTCTCCATAGTTGCATAGTCAAGAGGCGAACTCGGAATATAAACAAAATCAAGTCCTGTAGCATTAAGTCTTTCGCACCATGATTTCGCATCATCATTACTAAAATTTAACATTGCACATTTCTCGTCTAAATTGAGCCATTCTTTAATATAGTAAGAGGCATCATCTTTATCAGTATACTTATACAGGATTACTTCATTATTAAAATCGATTGGTCGATAATATTCTCTTACTGAATCCATAAATATGTTGGAGTAGTTCTGAATTGCTTTGTTAGAGCGAAAGTTATGTCTTAACACAAATCTTGTAAATCTTTCTTTCTCAAACAATCCAGTAAAGCCCCTACTGTATGCACCTCTCCAACCATATATCGACTGTTTTGCATCACCAACAATAAATAGCGGAATCTCAAGTACGTCACATAAATACATAAAAAACTTATGCATATCAATATCACTATCTTGGTATTCATCTATATATATTCTGTAGTACTTTGCTTTCATAAATCTTCTAGCTGAATGAGAATTCTTCACTATCTCCAATGCTAACTGAAAAGCAAAGTTCTTCTTATTGTCATTGTACTTACACATAAACTGTGTGTTTTGAATCTTTGCAACTCCTTCATTAAAGTCACTAATCTGATTCTCATTGCTGAAGTCAGGTTTAATATCTTTTTTGAAATCAGTGCCATAGATATCATACATAAATGGTTGAATAATTTCTGACCAAACAAAATTATCATTAGTTCCAACAAATCCATCTCCACGATTCGGTCCAAGTCTATTTGAAATTTCTTTAGCTGCTTTTCTGGTAAAAGTTATCGCTGCAAAAGTTTGAAAGGTCTTATTCTCCTTCGAGTCTCTTTTGATTCTCATTACCGTTGTATATGTCTTACCTGTCCCAGCACTAGCACTGATAACAACATTCCCTTCTTGAGTCAGGACTTTTTCTCTAATGTCATTATCTATTGGCAACACAAGCTCACCAACTCTCTAATGCATTCAAAGCGGTCATGATTATAAATAACATCGATATCATTAATGTCCATATATTTGCATAATCCAATCATATGCTTCATTTTGGCTTCTTGAAGGTAATCAATACCATTCTTTGAACTATTATTATAACTCGCAAAATCATCCATCCGTTCTTGGATTGCTTCATATAAATCATTTTCTAGGTCAATTCTAGATAAATAGATATTACTCATTACTAAGTTATCAATTTTCTCTGAATAATGGTCATCATATATTTCCCGCTTAACATCTTTTCGATATTCTTCTTCAGCTTCATATTCATCTATATCATTTATTTGAAGATTATCTACTAAATCTTCAGAGATTAAAGATAAACAACGATTCACTCCAAGTAAATTGACATCACCTCTTGATTTGTTAAATCGCAAATCATTATCAGTGCGAACGATAACCTTAATTCCTAAATAGGTTAAAATATTATAGTATTCACTAAAGTTAATGCCATCTACCTCAAGGATATACCCCCCAAGACTTTCATATCTTTGACATTTATCGTGCAGTACTCTCTCAAATAGAATCTTTTCAGATGGTCCTTCGACTAGCAAAACAACATCTGCATATATGGCTTCAGTCAAATTCTGATTTAGTTTTTGCTTCAGTTTCTTATACTCTTCAGGAACTACATAAGTATGAGATTTTCCAATTACTAAACAGTCTTGAAATAGCTTAATCAAGTTTACTTCATCCATCTGACTAACAATAAGAGAAGAGTGCGTAGTCATAAATAAGTACTTGAATACTTCATCTGAAAAAATCTGATAAGATAGTGCAATCTGCATTGACCTATGCAAATGATTTTCAATTTCCTCAATTAAAAAGATGTTTATTTTCTCTTCTTCTTGCCTTCTGTTTTCTAAAGTTAATAAAGTATATGCTAATATCTTCTTTCTACCATCACCTGCTGTTGGGTATGTTTCACATACTTCATTCAAAATATATGGAGTTAGTTTACTATGTAAGTTACTTACTTCAATCTCTGATTTAATAGTTACGTTAAATCCTTGTTCATCCCTAAATTTTTTATATTCCTCAACTATCTCTTGTTCAAAAGTCTTAATTGCAGATAAATCACCCACACTATCATTAAGTTCTTCTATTTTAGTTGTTAAATCTTCTCTTTCTTCGTCAGTTAAACTAGATTCTTTCTTGAATATTTCTTTTGAATATTTCTTGAAGGTGCTTTCAAGCTGAATGGACGAATCAATATAGACTACATTAATGCATTTATCCAATTCAAAGTACTGTTGTTTACTTGGAATATCTTCCAAATTGTTCAAATCAATTCCCCAGAACAGATTAGGCTCTCCCACTAACTTATTTTTGTCATAGGTAGCATTTAATTGAATGAATACAACCTCAGCATCTGATGTAATTGCACCTTTCATCATCTTGAATATTTTCTTATTATCAGAGTCATCTTCATTGTCATCAATTTGAATTGTAAGTGTTATACTAATTTCTTCCGAAGTATCCTTGTTATAATAATCAGAGTCAACAAATCCATCTCTTCTATAGTTTCTGTCAAGTAAATATCTTAATGCGGCCAAAAAATTACTCTTTCCTATATCATTTAAGCCAAAAATTATGTTACGATTAGTTAAATCAATATCTACTTCTTTAAAATTCCTGAAATTTTTGATGGTTAAATGTTTAAATATCATTATACTCCTCCTAGTTCTCATCCTTTTCGTATAATATCTTTATATAGAACCATATGCTTGTGTATGTTTAGCTCTAGTTGCCAATTTCACCTAACATCTTATTCCCGCCACTCAGTTCGTTTTACCTCCCATTTCAATAGGTATTTGTGAACCTTGGTTCGGTAATATCGACTTCTTTTTGTAACAATGCAGAATCCCGTTGCTTTACTCTTCTCACAACCTATCCAACGGACACCACATTTTTCTAAGAGTCTCATTGCTCACTTTGCTTAAAAGAACAGTTACTTCTTCATTATTCAAAACTTAACAAAACTTACAGGAAGTTTATTCTCTATTAATGTATTCGACAACAAATCATTTTACCCTTCGAATAAATCAAAAAAGTTATACCGCCTATGCCTCTGGAAATTAAGATTCTCCAAGAGGTATACGTTTCCTTCACAAGCCCCTCTAAGCCTAGACTAACTTCTCCTTCTATCTTTTTCGACACTAACCTCCAAAACCCTTTATAATATTTCTAATTTTTCCTCCAATTTAGTCTTTTCCCATTTGTGAGCGCCGTCACAGTCAGTATTCTCTTTCTTCTGTATACTGAAGCCATATCGAATAATCACTTATAAAGTGGATAAAAGGAGTGGATCACATGAAGCCTTGGAGGCTCTTTAAAAATGGCGAGTGGCAAAAAAAGGTGGATGTCAGAGATTTTATTCAACAAAACTATGAACCTTATGATGGAAATGAAGATTTCTTAGCAGAGGTTTCTCCCAGGAGTAAGAAACTGTGGGATCAAGCCGATGCATTGATTCAAAAGGAGATCGAAGCCGGGGTGCTAGATGTCGATACGGAGCATTTTTCTGGGATAGATCATTTTGAACCTGGTTATATGGATCAGGAAAACGAGGTCATTGTCGGTTTTCAAAGCGATGCACCTCTTAAGCGTATTGTGAATCCTTTTGGCGGTTACCGAATGGTGCAGGACTCTCTGGATGCTTATGGGTATGAGATGAATCCGGAGTTGGCGGAAGTATTTCAGCAGGTACGAAAAACTCATAATCAAGGGGTTTTTGATGCCTATACCACGGAAATGAAAGAAGCTCGGTCTGCTGGTCTGTTAACCGGACTGCCGGATGCTTACGGCCGTGGTCGAATCATTGGAGACTATCGGCGTATTCCTCTGTATGGGGTGGATTTTCTGATTGCTGAAAAAGAAAGGGATCAAAAGGAACTCTTAGCAGGAGCAGCTACAGAAAGCCGAATTCGGTTACGGGAAGAAGTGAGTGAACAAATCCGGGCTCTAAAAGCCATTAAGAACATGGCTTCCAAATACGGAGTGGATTTATCAGAACCGGCAACTACGGCTCAGGAAGCCGTACAATTCTTCTACTTCGCTTATCTGGCAGGAGTAAAAGAAAACAACGGTGCCGCCATGTCGTTGGGAAGAAACACAGCCTTTCTGGATATTTACATCCAACGGGATTTGCAGGAAGGTCGGCTGACGGAAATGGAAGCTCAGGAGCTGATTGATCAGCTGGTCATTAAGCTTCGCATGGTGCGTCATCTTCGGACACCGGACTACAACGCCTTATTTGCCGGCGATCCTACCTGGGTAACGGAATCTATCGGAGGAATTGGTCTGGACGGTCGTCATCATGTCACCAAGACGGCTTACCGGTTCTTGCATACTTTAACCAATTTAGGGCCGGCGCCGGAGCCAAATATGACCATTCTATGGGATGAGAACTTGCCGCCTGCTTTTAAGCGTTATTGCATGAAGCAGTCGGAAACCACCGGTGCTTTGCAATATGAAAACGACGAGTTGATGCGCCCTCTTTATGGCGATGATTATGGTATTGCCTGCTGTGTCTCCGCCATGGCTATCGGCAAGCAGATGCAGTTCTTCGGAGCCAGAACCAATCTGGCAAAAGCTTTGCTGTATGCCATTAACGGAGGTATGGATGAGCTGAAATACCGAAAAGACGGAACTCCTTACCAGCTGGTAGAAGCCATCGAACCGCTAAAAGGTGAGGTGCTGGATTACGATCAGGTAATGACTAATTTCAAAAAAGTTATGGACTACTTGGCTCGCCTCTATGCGGATACCATGAGTACCATTCATTATATGCATGACAAGTATGCTTATGAAGCCGGATTAATGTCGCTGCACGACACCTTTGTGCATCGGTTTATGGCTTTTGGAGCTGCCGGTATTTCCATTGTGGCCGACTCTCTCAGCGCCATTAAATACGCTCAGGTAAAGCCTGTTCGAAACCGATTTGGAATCGCCGAAGATTTTACGATTGAAGGTGACTTTCCTGCTTACGGCAATGACGATGACCGAGTGGATCAGATTGCCGTGGAAGTCATTGAATATTTCAGCCAGGCTTTAAAATCCAATCCGATTTACCGAGATTCAGAGCATACCCTGTCCATCCTTACCATTACTTCCAACGTAGTATATGGCAAGAAAACCGGCAGCACGCCGGATGGTCGAAAAAAAGGAGAAGCCTTTGCCCCTGGTGCTAACCCCATGCACGGACGGGATAAGATGGGAGCTTTAGCATCATTAAATTCAGTAGCGAAACTTAAGTATTGTGAGGTTTGCCAGGATGGTATTTCCAACACCTTTTCGATTACACCGGAAACCTTAGGAAAAGAATCGGAAACTCGTTATCAAAACCTGGCCGGTATTTTGGATGGTTATTTCTCCCAGGGAGCTTTTCATCTGAACATCAACGTTCTGTCCAGAGAGATGTTGTTGGATGCAATGAAACACCCACAGAAATATCCGAACCTGACCATCCGAGTTTCCGGATATGCGGTTCACTTTAATCGATTAACGGAGGAACAAAAACAGGAAGTAATTCAACGAACCTTCCATGAGGCGGTGTAGGTCATGAAACTGGGAAAAGTTCATTCTGTCGAAACCTTAGGACTTGCGGACGGACCAGGTATCCGAACGGTTTTTTTCCTGCAAGGCTGCCCTCTTCAGTGCAAATACTGCCACAATCCGGACTCTCAGTCCGGTTGTGGCGGCAATGCCATGTCGGCAAAAGATATCCTTGCCTTTGCCAAACGTTACCGGCCTTATTACCAGAAAACCGGTGGCGGTGTTACTTTTTCCGGTGGAGAACCGCTTATGCAGAGCAAATTTCTTTTAGAAGCACTGACTTTGCTTAAACAGGAAGGTTTTCATACAGCTCTCGATACTTGCGGCTTCGGTCCCGAAAGCTGGATGGACTCCATTTTAGAGGTAACAGACTGTGTTTTAATGGATATTAAAGCAACGGAAGAATCAACTCATTTAGAGCTAACCGCTAAGCCCATGAACGGTCGGGATGCTTTCTGGAAACGGCTTTCTAATTATCAGGGCACAGTATGGCTACGCCATGTTCTGGTTCCCGAATTTACAGATCATCAGGAAAACCTTGAAAAACTTTTTCATTTAGCTTCTCAGCTTCCATCGGTTGAAAAACTTCAGCTATTGCCTTATCATAAGAAGGGAATTGAGAAATATAAAATGATGGGCCTTAGAGATCCGCTGGCTGGCATACCGGAAATGGATCCTAAGCAGGCAGCGTTGTGGGAATCCACCCTGATGCAACGCTTGAAAGCCTTTCGTGAGAAAGAGAGGTTATTACTGTGCCAAAAAAGCCAGAATGCCGATGCGAAATATGTAAAGGAACCACTTGCTTAAACCAGATCCCACTCCTTTCCAGTCTTACAACGGAAGAAGCAAAGAAAATATCAGCGGGAGTTTCCTTCCGAACCTTTCAAAAGGGAGAAATCCTTTTTCGGGCTGGAGAAACCGCTGATAAGCTTTTTATTGTTTGTAGCGGAAAAGTAAAATTAGTAAGCCATACCCCGGAAGGTCGGGAACAAATACTTTATATCTTAAAAGGCGGCGATTTTTTCGGTGCCTTTAATCTATTGAAAGAAAACCAATTTGACGCTACCGCCGAAGCGTTGACCAACAGCCAGATAAGCATGCTATCAAAAGCTGAGTTTGACCGGATTATTCTCTCTCACCCGGAAATCACCTTGAAAGTTTTTGAAAAAGCCTATGAACGAATCCGAAAATTAGAAACCCTTATTGAACGGTTGTCCACTTCCAGTCTGGATGCTCGGGTAGCCGGCCTCCTACTCAATATGGTGCCAGATTTTGGAACTCATACTTCAGAAGGTGTTTTGCTGAAGCTGACCATGAGCCGGGAAGATATGGGCAGTTATTCCGGTATCGCCCGGGAAACCATGAGCCGCAAACTTCATCTCTTTGATGAGCTGGGATATATCCACTTAAAAAGCGCCCGCCAAATTCTGATTAAGGATTTGGAAGCATTACGTAAAATCTTAAACGAAGAATAGTGGGCTTTTGCATTTTTCAAATTTTCTGATTATTATTCTTGTCTTCGGGTATAAAGTCCTTATTAAAAGATTCTACCTAAAAGGAGGCATACCCATGATGACTTGGATAAAATCAGGCTTGGCAAGAAAGCTAGTAGCAATCTTATTAATCGTTATTCTTATTACTTTTGGAGCTTATGGTTTTACCTTAAACCACCAGGTAAGTCAGTTTTTCGAATCACAGGCACGTATTCAGATGGAGGGAGATGCGGCTCATATTGCCACAGAGTTAGACTTGTTTATGGAACGTTATCTTACCATTGTCCAGCAAATGGAAACCAATCAGGATTTTGTGGACTATATGAGAGAGGTCACTACCAGAGAGGAAAAAAGAGAGCATCCCTTAACCCGAAGAGTTCATCGCCAGTTGCAAAGCATCAATGAGATGGACGAAGCCATCGGTTTTGTTTTTTTAGGCTTAGCAGAAGCCAGCGACCTTTTTGCTGATGCCTATGACTATGATTCTGCACCAGACTATGTGCTAAGAGGGCGTGGGTGGTATCAAGAGACTTTACAGGCAGAAGGTCCGTATATATCTGCTCCTTATCTGGATGCGGTCACCGGTGGGCTGGTAGTAACCGCAGCAGCACCGGTTATGCAGGGATCCAGAGACCTTGGTTCCGTATCCGTCGATATCTATATTGATCAAATCCAGCGAATCATGAGTGAATATCAGGTGGGAGAAACCGGCTATGCGTTCTTGATTGATCAGGATGGGTTAACGGTTTATCACCCTGACGAAAGCATGATCGCCGAAACCAACATTCTGGATATGGGTGGAGCTTTGCAAGAAGCTGGTACCCGTATGATTGCCGGCGAATCCGGCTTTGCCGAATATGAGTTTAACGGAACCGACCGGATGATTTTTTATACCCCGGTGGAATCTGTTGGCTGGTCCGTCGCCACCATGATTCCCCGAAACGAAGTAATGGCACCTGTCCGAGCTTTTATGTTTGTAAACCAGTCTATTTTAATTGGTACGATCATTGTATTGTTAGTAGCCATGGCTATTGCTGTAAAACGCTCTCTCCGACCAGTTCCTAAAACTCTGGAAGGGGTAAAAGAACTGAGCCAGGGTAACTTAACCGTAAACTTTGACACCAGTTCTTCTGATGAAATTGGTCAGATCAATCATGGCCTTCAGGAAATGCGGGACAGCCTGTTAGAGCTAATTAAGGATATTATGGACCGGGCGGATCAACTGGCTGCCTCTTCCGAAGAATTAACAGCCTCTACGGAGCAAGCTTCCGGTGCCGCATCCGAAGTAGCCGGAGCCATTGATGAAATTGCTAAAGGTGCCGAAAGCCAGGCTTATGATACCTCCAGTGGATCTGAAAATATTCAGCAGATCAGTCAGCTTATCGAATCTGACAAACAGCATCGTATCCGGTTAAACCAATCCGCCGACACCATCAGCCAGATGAAGGAAGCAGGCGTTGAGACCGTCGGTAAATTGGTGGAACAAACAAAATCCAGTAATGCGGCTGCTCAGGAGATTCAAGATATTATTCATCGCACCAACGAAAGTGCCAAAGAAATACAGGCGAAAAGTACCAGCATTAAAAGCATTGCAGAACAGACCAATCTACTGGCTCTGAACGCAAGTATTGAAGCTGCCCGAGCTGGTGAAGCCGGAAAAGGATTTGCCGTCGTTGCTGAAGAAATTCGAAAACTGGCGGAAGACTCCAATTCCTTTACTGAAGAAATTAATCATATTATTGCCACTCTTAACCAAATCACTAGCCATGCCGTCGAAAAAATGGATGAAATCAACCGGTTTAATCAGCTTCAAAATGAGGGTGTCCAGTCTACCAATGCTAATTTTGATGGTATTGCCGACGCATTAAAAGAGATGCTAGCGATTATGAACGATCTAAATAAGTCTAGTGATGACATCGAAAATAAACGGAATGAAATTGTGCTTGTTATGGAAAACTTGTCCGCAATTGCTGAAGAAAACGCTGCCAGTACAGAAGAAGCTACGGCTTCTGTTACCGGCCAATCCGAAACCATTACCGGAATTTCCGATGGTAGTCGAGACTTGGTAAACTTAGCGGAAGAAATGCAAAAGAGCATTCATCATTTCAAGGTATACTAATCTTTGCTGAAAAAAGCCACCAGCTTCTTATGAAGAAGCTGGTGGCTTTATAAAAAGGGGGGTTATGCTGATTGCTGTTTTTTCGACCGCTTCTTAAAGAAGGCAGCGCCCGCTCCAAACAGTAGTAACACTCCAACAATGGTTGGTACTCTCGGCAGAGGTTTGCTTGCTTCTTCCCCTACCACATACTCCGCTCGATGACCAAAGTTGTCCTGAGCGATCAGTTTAACGGCTTTTTCTGAATCATAATCAAAATATCCTTCATCGTCTACATCACCACGATCTATTTCCTGATCTGCCTCATCGAAAACAGCAACCTCCGCATGGCGGTTTGGCGAACCATCATCAAAGATAACTCTTACTCTTCCTTCTTCCACCGTCTCCACCAGCATGGCATGAGCAAACGCACCAATACTTGTTAATGCCATGGCCAGTAATAGGATGATTGCGATGGAACCTAGATTTTTGCTATTCATTGTCTATCACCTCTTTCTCTATTCTGTCACCAGCATTGCCGGTTTTGCTTTTTGAATTAGTTGAAGGGCAGATGCCGTCACCAGTGCCTCTATCAGAACCAGAGGGATATGTCCTACAATCAAAATATTAATAACGGACATAAAACCTTCTCCAAAACGTGGATCGGTTAAAAACAGTAACACAATCAGTAATCCTACCGTAATCGTTACGGATAACGCTCCTACCAAAGCACCTCTTAGAAAAACCGATTTATCGGTCATTCTGCAAAAGATCTTATGCGAAATAAGAGCGGGAATGGAAAGCATCATTGTATTCGCACCCAGAGTCGTCAATCCTCCATGCTGAAAAAGCACAGCCTGAAGCAATAACCCTACAAAAATAGCAAGTGGTGCTCTTCTTCCCAGCATCACGCCCAATAATCCAGAAAACAAAGGATGAATGGTGGAAGGGCCTACCGGTATGCTGATAAGGGATACGGCGAAAAAAGCGCCTGCCATCAGACTTGTTTTTGGTATTTCTTCCTCTGTCATTCCCTTTACGGAATAGGCGATGGTAGCTGCTGTAATGGCTGTCGTTCCCACCGCTACAGGCGTACTTAAGACACCATCAGAAATATGCATTGTATCTACCTCTTTCATCAAAGCTAATGTTACTACTAATGAAATTTCTTTTTACCTGACTCCTGCTTCTACTCTACGATTACTTCAATGGATCCTGTTTCAAACGCTACTTCTCCCTCATGAAGAAATTGGAACACCACTTGAGTCGTTCCTTCCTCCACGCCTTTTACATGAACATGATCGCCATGCATATCAAAAGTGACGATTCCATCTTCAGCACCTTCTGCTAAGGCAGCACCTAATGTATAGTGGTTTCTATCCAAGGCTACTTCTTCACCATTTCCTTCTAGATAAGCACCCAGAGAAACGTGCCCTTCCTTCTCTATCACAGGAAGGCTTCCATGCCAGTGATCATCATGATAATAAGCAATTACTTCATCTTCGCTACGGTTTATAATTTCAAATAAGCTGATCTCCGTAACTTCTTCAGACGCTTCTGTTTCTGTTTCTTCTGCCGCTTCTCCTTCTCCTGCAAGTACCTGTACTTCAATTAAAGATGTTTCAAACTCGACTTCTCCATCATGAAGAAATTGAAATACCACCTGAGTGATCCCTTCCTGCTCGCCTTTTATATGGACATGATCGCCATGCATATCAAAGCTGACGATTCCATCTTCGGCACCTTCTGCTAAGGCAACAGCTATTGCGTTATGGTCACCATCCAGTTCAACGGCTTCTCCATTTTCTTCTAAATGTGCACCTAGGGACATATGACTGCCTGCTTCCACCTCTGGGATAAAACCATGCCAATGGGCATCATGATAATAAGCTACTACTTCATCTTCACTGCGATGAATCACTTCATACAAACTAATGTCTCTTACCTGCTCCTGTCCTTCACCAGCTTCAGCTTCTGGTGCTGCATCTCCTGAGCACCCAGATAGTATGAGCAGTGCTGCGAGTAAAACAATTCCTGCCAATCCTTTTTTCTTACTTAACTTCATGATATAATCCTCCTCTTTTCTCTGTACTGTTTTTATGATTTATTGTCAGCCATTAAATGGCTTGCAATCAAAAATATGATTGATCAGTGTATGTGCTTCTTCCACAGAGCGGGGTTTATGGTGCGTATCCCGAAAAAGCTTTGCCAAGGCAGGGATTGGTAACGAAGCCGCCTGTAAAATACTTTCGTCACGAAGTAAATCGTACTCACCACAGGCCAGCACTTTTCCTTTTTTCATCAATATTATTTCATCTGCCCATTCGTAAGCCATGTCCACATCATGAGTGCTGTATACCAAGGTAGCTCCTTCTCCCACCAACCGGTCCAATAATTCTCGAAAATGAGAGGCTGCTTCCGGATCTAGTCCGGAAAAAGGTTCGTCAAAGGCAAAAATAGGTGGTTCCATCGCCAGCAACCCAGCAATGGCTGCCCGCTTTTTTTGTCCTAAACTCAAGCTGTAGGGAGGTCGCTCTGCCAAACAGGAAATCCCTACTCTTTCCAAAGCTTTTTCTACCCGCTGCTGAACCTCGGCTGGGTTTAGTTTTAAATTTCTTGGCCCAAAAGCAATGTCGTTAAAGATAGTCGTTGAAAAGAGCTGATCGTCCGGATTATCAAAAAGAAGGCCTATCTTCTTTCGTATTTCCTGTAAATGAGCCTTCTCTACCGGCAAACCATGAATTTTCACTTCTCCCTGCTGAGCAGGAATAATACCGTTAAAGTGATATATCAAGGTTGTTTTTCCACTACCATTAATTCCCAGAATGGCGGTTTTTTTACCTGCTTTGATTTGGAGGTTAACCTTTTCAAAGGCTGGTGTTGTATCTGGATAGACATAACTTAATCCAACGGTTTCGATAGCAATCATCCTAGCACCCCCTGTTCCAACATAATAAGCGTTATGATAAACATAACGGGAATTCCTGATCGAATCCAATCTTTCCCTGTGATTTTTCTCGGTTTTCCAATCGGCATTTCTCCTTGAAATCCTCGGGAACTCATCGCTCGGTAAACTGTTTCGGATCGATTAATGGATTTGATAAACAGTCCGCCAAACAGTTCGCCGTAAATCCTTAAGGAATATCGGCTAAGCTGTGCCTGAAAGAGCCTGGATTTCAGTGCTTTTAATGTAGTTTGCATATCCTGAATAAAAAGAAACCCATATCGGTAAGCAAGATAAATGGTTGTTGTAATAATTCTGGGCATTTTTAAGTGTTCCAACGCTTCCAGCATTTCTTCCACTGGTTGATTGATAAAAACAAATAAGGTGAAGGTCATTGCTGTCAGGGCTTTCAGTACAATCAATGCGGCAAACTCTATCCGATCCGGAGTCGGCGGAATCCCTGCTCCAAAAATCAGTGGCAGGCTCATCAATCCAAGAAAAGGAATCAATACGGCCAGCTTCTTCATGAGTTGCCCCAAAGATAAACCACCCCATCCTGCATAAAGGATGGCAAAGATAAAAGCTACCCCTAGAAATTTCACTTCCGCCAAACTGATAACCCCAAAAACATAGATAAGGCCTGAAATCAATTTCGTTCGTGGATTCCAAGTAGATGCTTTCCATCCACCGCTTTCTTTTTCAATACACTGAGACATAGAGTGATGATCGCTCATTGATAAACCCCTTTACCTATCAACAAAACCTATCAACAAAGACGTTTGGCGTCTGCTGTCATTGAGAATTTCAAGTTGATAATAAATCATTCCATTCAAAATAAAAATAATAAGTGCTCACTAACAAAAAAACAATTCCGGTCTTCGCTTTTGAAGACCGGAATTTCTCACACAAAAAACACTTAACGATGACTGAAGACAAAGCAAGTGCATGAGTAGCGACCAGCCCTTTCACTCGAAGGGTAACGCACAAACATTCAGGCAGGTCTCCTGGCTTGCACTCCACACTCTCCCCATCTTCCCGGCTTTTGCCAGTGATCTATCGGGGACAGCTCCTGCTTACAGTGACGGGATCGCACCGGACTTTCACCGGTTTCCCTATTCTCCCTTACGGGCACCTGAACGGTTTTATTAAGTTTCATTGTTTTTTCATTTCTTGATTCAGCTAAATTATCACACTAAACCTTCTGTTTGTCAAGTAATCACTCCTTGAACTATGCCTAAGGACCCAACAAAACCCTCTATGAGCAGCAACAAAAACCCATGGAAAAACTTTTTTAATCCTGTAAAATCATAGGTGATGTTAAACCAATAACAACGTATCTTAACAAAATCCCGGAAATAACCATAAATCCGAAATGAGGTGAATCCGACGAATCCCCTACTAATTGGTCTTAACGCAATTCGAAAAGGAGTGTTTATAATGAAATCAACCAACCTTAAAACCACATTATTATCTACTGCTGCCATCTTAGTACTGACTGTCTTAATGACGTCGACCAGCTTGGGTGCTTCCATCGGTGAAACTGTTAATCTTAATCTAACCAGCCAAGCTCATGGGCAACATGCGGTTCCCAACGAAACGCAGCGCCACCCGGTATCTTCCTTCGATGCGGCCGAACTTATTTATCTGGAAGCTGTCTCTGTTCATCCTATTATTTTAGACGATTATGTTACTTATGAAGATAAGATGGCTTTTTTTGAAGCAGAAGCCGAAAAAGCCGGCTATATTGGTTTTCGCTTTGCCGACCTGCAGGGTAATGCAGTGGCTTTAGATCAGCAAGGAAAAGAATTTGATGTTGCGGATCGGAAGTATTTCCAAAACGCTTTAGCAGGCGAACCAAATGTTTCTGATGTATTAGTAAGCAAAGAAACAGGAGAATCGATTGTAGTTTATGCAACGCCGGTATATCTTAACGAAAACCTGGCAGGCGTGTTGTTTGCTTCCAGAGTAGCAAAGTAATCTAAAAATCTGACGAACCTTCGTAAAAGGGCCGTCAGATTTTTTTTATTCCTTCAATGGAAAACCGTTCTCTATAAACGGTTACATATTCACTAGGCGTCATGCCTGTATATTTCTTAAAGGTTTTTCGAAAATGCCCATAATCTGTATAATTCAAGTAGTCCATCACGTCATAAACACTTCGCTTTGAATCCAGGAGCAGATAACGGGCACCATATATTTTAGTACGCATCATGTATCGGGTCAGACTGACCCCGCTTTCCGTGATAAAAGTTTTACTTAAGTGACTTCGGTTAACAAAAAGCTGATCGGCAATATCCTGAACGGTTTCCAGATCGAATTCTTTATCCAGATAGATCGAAATCGCCCGTCGTACCAGCGGATGTTGAGCATGAGGCAAAAAGATGTCCCGGTAGGCCTGCTGAATAAAAAGCAAGGTGGCAATAAACTGTTCCTGCGGATACTCAGCTTCTTCAATCCACTCAGCGGCACCCTGGGCAAAATCAACCACTTTTTCACGAATAGAATGTAGTGGCAAAAACTGTATGATCCTTTCTATGGCTTTCGCATAGTTCGGAAACTGATCCTCCGCCCCTTCTTTTCGCTGGTTCATCAACGTCCAGTAACGAAAAAACAAAGGCTCTGATTTCGGATAGGGAGCCGCAATTTCCTCTGCAATTTTTTTTGACATCTGAATGAGATCTCTTTCATTTTGAAGGAAATAACCGGATAATCGCACAAACAACTCTTGGATTTCAGTAGCAGGGATCATAGCTTCCATATAATCAAAACAACCTTCTAAAAAAACCCTTCTTACTCGTCGATAATCTTTGCTATTTCCAGAAATAATGGTGATGCTTTCCTGCACCATTGATAATCGACACGGTCGCTCCAAGGAAAAGTAAATTTCTTCTTCTATCAAAAGCAAATCATAGCGACTCGCAAGATGCTTTACCAGGAAATCATCTTGCTCTTGCCTTGTCCAGGGAATCACATCAATCGATACTCCCAGGTTTTTATGATGAGAAGACCACTCATCCAGCCAGTCTGTCCAAATATTCCCTATGATACCGCATCGAATAACCATCGTAGTCCTTTCCTGTCGCATCTGATATAATCATTTCCTGCAAATTCATCATCTGTCACAAAATCCATCATCTGTCACAAGATTCATTGCAAGATTTCCAAATATTTTCTATCTTTCCATTATAAACCTTATACCCTATGATGACAACGAAACTCACCTTTTCTGTCTTTCGAATCAAAGGAAGCGCCGCCATGCAAAAAGAAAGATAACCTCTCTAATTTTTTGAATACTTTTTCATTTCTGTCAAAAATCGTTGTATTCTTTTCAGGATGGGTATGATTACTAATATACGGATTTCAAAATATGGATTCCAAAATATCTTTAGCCTAAATAAAGTTCTTCTTTCATTCCTTTTGAGAGGACATTCCCCCAAAAGCATGCTTCAGTGGCTTTGAAACAGCAACCTAAAGGCGGTGTTCCTATGAAATGGTTTCATAAGCGTATTTCCAGAAAAATGGCAGCCTTGACAATGGTTTTATTGCTTGGTTTTTTACTCCTGGCAGGTACTATTCTAAAACAGCAGGCCGCCGATGAGTTGCGTGAAAGCAATCATCAGCGTCTTATTACAGAAGCCAATCATCTGCAAAAAGATTTGGATGCCTGGTTAAAGGAATATATCACATTGGTGGATGCCATGACGACCAATCAAGATTTTCTCACCATCTTGCAGGAAATTGATGACCCCTATACCAAGCACCTCCACCCTCTTTATCAACAGGTTGTTCAGCAGCTTCAGGCAATCCGGCGCCAGCGTCCTCATATTTCTTTGGTTACCGTAGCCCTTGCGGAAGCCAACGATTTAATCACGGATCGCTATCATTACTATATCCATCCAACCTTTGATTTAGAAAACCGAAATTGGTATCAGGAAAGCATTGAATCCTCCGGAACCATCATCACTTCTCCTTATTTAGATTTTGTTACCGGCGAAATGATCGTTTCGGTTTCCCGAACACTTCGAACGGATGGTCGAGAAATCGGTGCCGTCGCCTTAAATGTAGAAATGAAAAGCCTTTATGAGGTCATGGATGCTTTTCAGATAGGCGAGGAAGGATATGCCCTTATTTCCACCAACCAGCAGGAAGTCATTTATCATCCTGAGCTACCGGTTTTATCCATGCCCGGCCAGTACCATTTACCAGATTTTTATCCGCCGGGTTTCCTTTCCGGAGAAAGCGCTGATCAGGAAGCCCGCCAGTTTGATAAAAATGGTGACATCTGGTATTTTTCCACCACTTCTCTTCAGAATTTACCTTGGCAGATTACTGTTATCATGCCAAAGGACGAAGTCATGGCTCCCCTTGAACAGTTAAAAGTCCGGTATTATCAGTTGATGAGCGGAATGATGCTCTTCGCTGCACTGGTAGCTTTATGGATCAGTAGAAAGCTTTCAGCCCCTATTACTTCAATCACAAAAGAAATAAACCAGTACGAGCACGAAAAGCAAATGATGGTATTTCCTGCCACGTATTATCAACGGGAAGATGAACTGGGTGACTTAGTGCGCGGCCTTCACGAGATGAGCCATACCATCAGCCAGTATACAGAAGAGTTACAGGCACAAAATGAGGAGCTGATCGATGAAACCAGACAGCGGAAGGAAATTCAGGATCGTTTAGAACTAATTCTAAAGCTTCTAGCCGGTACTCAGGAGGCTACTTTCATTTTAACCCGAGAAGGAAGGTTGCTTTACGGAAACGAAGCTTTTTATGAAGCCCTTCAATCTTCTGCTGACACACTGGAAAATCAAGAAGTGCTTGCCACCTATTTTCATACGGATATTCATCATCTTTCGACAGTCACCAAAGGCGATTCTCATACTTATCAAACCCATGTCGTATTTGATATCCCAGAAACCTATGAACAAACTTTATTCCATATGGGCCTTCGCTCTTTAACCTTAATGGATCAGGTTTATTATTTGGGTTATTTAGTTAATATTACGCAAGAACAGCAACAGGCACAAACTATTTTCCGGCTGCAAAATATCGATCCATTAACCGAGCTTTATACCGCTTCCTATATCCAAACCAAGGCTATTGAATACTTAGAAAAGAAACCACACCAGTCTTTTGCCTATTTATTGGTTAACATCCGTGAGTTCCGACACATCAACGAAGCCAGAGGTCATCATTACGCTAATCAGGTATTAATTCAGGTGGCTAATTACTTAAAAAAAGCTATTACCGACACCCACGTTGCTGCTCGGGTAGGCGGAGACGAATTTGCTTTATTTATTGATGAAGCGGATCAAAAGGACAAACTATTCCGTCGGGTAAAAGAAATCAGCGACGGACTTCAAGAGCGTTTTCTTATCAATGGCGAAACCGTTCAATTAAAAGTCGCCATCGGGGTGGCTGTCTATCCGGACGACGCCAGACATTACAGTGGGTTAGTAGCCGGAGCAACTTCCGCCCTCAATTATGCCAAGGAAGTAGGTTCCGAATGGGTTCAGTTCTTTAACGAAAACTTAAACAAGCGTTCTGTCCGCCGGTTTGAAATGAGAAATAAACTGGCTACCGCTTTGGAAAATCAGGAGTTTTATTTGGAATATCAGCCTTTGGTGGATATGCATACCAACCAGTGGGTAGGATTGGAAGCCTTGGTTCGATGGAAAAGCGATGTCGGCAAAACGCCGCCAGACGTTTTTATTCCTCTGGCCGAAGAAACAGAAATTATCCTGCCCCTGGGAGAATGGATATTAGAAAAAGCCTGTGCCTTTTCCAATAGCCTTCGTCAAAAACAATTTCCTGGTACTATCAGCGTTAATTTATCGGCTCTGCAATTTTCCTATCCTTATCTGATCCAAATGGTGGATAAGGCTCTGGAAAAAAGTGATGTTTCCATGACCGGTATCGAACTGGAAATCACCGAAAGTCTGTTGATGAATAATGAACAGGAAGGGGTTAAGCTTCTGGATGAGCTAAGAAGCAAAGGCATCAAAGTGTCCATCGATGATTTTGGTACAGGCTATTCTTCCCTTTCTTATTTAAAGAAGTTCAAAGTGGATAAAATAAAGATTGACCGATCTTTTGTGAAAGATATCCCTGATGACGACGATGGAACCATTGCCAAAATCATTATTGAGCTGGCCGAATCCCTCCAAATGGAAGTTGTTGCTGAAGGGGTGGAAACAAAAGCTCAGGAAGCCTTTTTAACCCGGGAAGGATGTCGCATTGCACAAGGCTATTACTACTCAAAACCTTTGTCCGAAAAGGAAGTGCTTCAAGCCTTAGAAACACGCTAGCTTTTCCCAGTTTTATTTTTTGTTTCTTCCCTGCCATTAAGGGGTAATATACTGATAACTGTGCATTATTTTTAACAAACACTCTTATCAGCGTTATTATTCGTTATTGGCCTAATGAAAAAGGAGGATCATTTCATGAGCGAAGAAAAAAAATGTCCTGTTACCGGCATGACAAATCCTAACGTCACTAGCGGAGGTACCAGTAACCGTGACTGGTGGCCTAATCAGTTGAATCTTAAGATGCTTCATCAAAACCCGCCTGCCAGAAATCCTCTGGGGGAAGATTTTAACTATGCACAAGCCTTTAAGGAATTAGACTTAAAAGCAATAAAAGAAGACTTGTTTCAACTGATGACGGATTCTCAAGACTGGTGGCCCGCCGATTATGGTCATTATGGCGGTCTTTTTATCCGTATGGCCTGGCATAGTGCCGGAACCTATCGGATGGGAGACGGACGAGGAGGTGCCGAATCCGGCTCTCAACGCTTTGCACCTCTTAATAGCTGGCCGGACAATGCCAACTTAGATAAAGCCAGACGATTGCTCTGGCCTATTAAACAAAAATATGGAAATAAGATTTCCTGGGCAGATCTAATGATTTTAGCCGGAAACTGCGCACTGGAATCCATGGGCTTTCAAACCTTCGGTTTTGCCGGAGGACGGGAAGATATTTGGGAACCGGAAGAAGACATCTATTGGGGTTCCGAAAGTGAATGGTTAGGCGATAAGCGTTACGAAGGCGAGCGGGAAGATTTAGAGAATCCTCTGGCCGCTGTCCAGATGGGGCTGATTTATGTGAACCCGGAAGGTCCTAACGGAGAACCAAATATCTTGGAATCCGCCAGAGACGTTCGAGAAACCTTCGCCAGAATGGCTATGAACGATGAAGAAACCGTCGCCCTGGTGGCTGGTGGACACACCTTCGGAAAATGCCATGGTGCCGGTGACCCTTCCCATGTAGGTCCAGAACCAGAAGCCGCCCCTCTTGAAGAACAGGGCCTTGGCTGGAAAAGCAGTTATGGTTCCGGCAAAGGAGACGATACCATCACCAGCGGAATTGAAGGTGCTTGGACTCCTACGCCCATCCAATGGGATACCAGCTACCTGGATGTATTGTTTCAGTATGACTGGAATTTAGAAAAGAGCCCGGCCGGTGCATGGCAATGGGTTCCGGTAGATCCGGATGAAAAACATATGGCTCCTCAAGCCCATGATCCATCTAAAAAAGTAAAGACCATGATGACTACCGCGGATATGGCCCTTCGGATGGATCCAACCTACCGAAAAATCGCGAAACGCTTTCAGGAAAATCCAGAAGAATTTGCTGACGCTTTTGCAAGAGCCTGGTTTAAACTGACTCATCGTGATATGGGACCCGTCAGTCGCTATTTAGGCCCGGAGGTTCCCACAGAAGAACTTATCTGGCAAGATCCGGTTCCGGCCGTAGATCACGAACTGATTGAGGAAAAGGATATTGCTGAGCTGAAAGAAAAAATTCTTTCTACAGGCTTATCTGTCTATGAACTGGTTTATACGGCTTGGTCTTCCGCTTCCACCTATCGGGGTTCTGATAAGCGAGGTGGCGCTAATGGAGCCCGTATTCGTCTGGAGCCACAAAAGAACTGGGAAGCCAATCAGCCAGAACAATTAGAAAAAGTGATGACCACTTTAGAAAACCTCCAAAAGGAGTATAATGCTGCTCAGTCTGGCCGTAAAAAAATATCCTTAGCTGACCTTATTGTTCTAGCCGGTGCCGCCGGTATTGAAAAAGCAGCAAGAGATGGGGGCCAAGAAATCACTGTTCCTTTTGCTCCTGGCCGAACCGATGCAACAGAAGCACAAACCGATGCGGATAGTTTCTCCGTCTTAGAACCCTTAGCCGACGGTTTCCGAAACTTTACAAAAAAGAAATATTCAGTCCGTCCAGAAGAAATGTTGGTAGACAAAGCTCAACTTCTTGGATTGACAGCCCCTGAAATGACGGTACTCATCGGCGGTCTCCGCTCAATGAAGATTAATTACAACCAGTCATCCCATGGCGTCTTTACAGATCAACCTGGAAAATTAACCAACGACTTCTTTGTCAATCTTCTGGATATGAGAACTGCCTGGAAACCCAGCAAAGATGAAGACGGGGTTTTTGAAGGAAAAGACCTTGAAACTGGCGAAGTAAAATGGACAGGTACCCGAGTAGATCTGGTCTTTGGATCTAATTCCGAACTACGAGCCATCGCTGAAGTCTACGCCAGCAAAGATGCACAAGAAAAATTTGCACAAGATTTTGTGGCCGCTTGGAACAAAGTAATGAATGCCGATCGATTTGATTTGTCTTAGCCTTTTTTCAAATGAATCTCATACTGTCTTACTGTTTTTTAGATCTATCATCACAAAAAGTGGTCCCCAAAAAGGATAAGAATCAATTTACTTAAAAATATAATGCTTGAGAATGGATTCTCAAGCATTATATTTTAATTTTCCATTGACAAATTTAATTACTTATCAATATTACGCATGCTCTTTTTTTTCGTAAACACTAATGTAGCCGCAACCCCTAAAAACAATCCTATAACTCCAGGAAATATCATATTTGTGCTGGAATTACTTGTATTAATTATACTTTCATCAGTAGCAACTGCTTCAGAATTAGTATCTGTTACTAACTCCTCTTGCTCTATATCAAACACTAAAGTTGTCGTTCGGCTTACTTGAGTATACGCTGTTTCCTCCATTTCCCCTTCTTCTTCTGTTGCTATGTTAGCCTTCACTAACCAACTGCCTGCTTCTCTAATGTCTACTTCAAAGATTCCTTCCGCATTACTTTCAGTCATAACTGTTGATTCTCCAGGTCCATAAACACTAACTGATGCACCTTCGACTGTTTCACCTTCTAACAAAACCTTCCCCTTAAAGTTTCCCCTATCAATATTACTTAATGGGATAATTTCCAGCGGCATATCCGTAGGCTGTTCTAATGTTGTATTTCCTTCCCCAAATCTAAACACATTTTTTGCCATTTGTACACTTAAAGTTGTTATATCCTCTCGTGTAAAAGCGCTTGGCTTTCTTTCGGCCCAAAATACATATTCACCCTTTTCTGTAGGTACTATAAAGCTTCTTGGTTGTACTCCTCTTCTTTCTAACTCTAATTCTTCTACTGTATCATTCGGATATCTCACAAATAATCGATAGTTTTCATGATCTGCATTATCTAAAAAATCTCCTCTGTGTCCCCAAAGCACTTCAACCTTTATTTCTTCTCCATCTCCAACTTCATTTGTTTCGATCCATAATTCGTGTGCAGAAGCTGTAATACTAAAAGCCATTACTAATACGAACATCATGATCAATATTTTTATTTGTTTTTTCATTTCCAACATCTCCTTTGAATGCTATGTTTTATACTTTACTTTTGTAAGAAGGAGTTTTCCTTCCTTGATTACTGCGATAATGAATGATCGCCGCAATTAATAGAAAAAAGGATATTCCTAATAATGTACTCATCCAAATAGGCACACCATGCAGCGACTCCGTCTGCCCGTCTCGCCATCTAGCACGATGACCTAGCCCATCGTCTGCTACTAACCGATAAAACTTTATCGCTGTGTCATACTGAAAATAACCATTCTCATCGGTCTTTCCTTCTAAAAGCAATTGATTATCTTCATCGAATAGCTGAACGTCTGCAAAACCAGCTGAAGTATTGTCATCGTATTTTACTTTTAATAAGCCTTCATTTTCAATCTCTATCAACATACGATGAGCAAACGCAGTTGATGTCAGTAATAAAATAAATATTAAACTTAAGATTGGTATCAATTGTTTTTTAGCCTTCATAAACATACTCCTTTTTTAGCCTGAGTACACTCATCACCAGTGTTCCTATCAGAATCCCTTTAATTACTGTGGATTTCTTGCCTCACTTTTCCTAACCTTCCAATCAATCTGTAATTTCCTGTTTCTCCATCCGTATATCTATGGGTACTTACCTGTACCAAAACCTTAGAATTATTTATAATGACTCCTACTTCTTTTTGTACTCCATGTATTGAACTACCAATTGACCTGCTAAAACAACTAAAATCCCAAAACTAGCAATCATCATTAACTGAAGCCATTCTTCCACATGCTCTAGCTCATGGGCTATCTCCTCCAGCTCATGAATGATTTCTTCCCCTTGGTCAAAGGTTAATTGAGCATATGCTGAAGGGGCTACTACCATCATAAGAATCATACCCACCAATAGTAGGCACACTATTCTTTTACCACTTACTTGTTTCTTTACTAGTGCTTTCATTCTATCCATCCTCTCAAATGTGTTATTGATTTTCATTATCAATAGCACGAATTATATCTCTTCGGGTGTCCCTTGTCTATCCAATCTTGGACAACTCCAAAAAAAAGAAACCTTTCCAATCCGCCTGTCCAAAATTTTCATAATGGATTCACTGGATCTTTAAGGTTTCCTTTTCTCTTTCATAATGAGATCTGGTTTATGGTAGGTATTGCTGACTAAGGCGATAGAGATTTCCAAAGAGAATACCGGAAAAAACCATAAGAAAGAAAGAACTTACGACCAACAATACGGCTCCAAAATAGGGAATCCAAGAGAGCATACCCATGATTATTAACATCCCTATCACCACTGCTACTCCTCTCAGGTAGTGGGTAGAAACCGCTCTAATTCCGTTTATTATTTCCGTAAAACGAAAGGCATCTCCAAGCTTTCCACTATCTACATAACGACCCCATCCCATCGGCAGCATCAGCCCCATGCCAAGGCATGCTAAACTCCCTGGAATAATAGCAATAATAAACCTTGTTGTCGTAAAGTCTACTCTACTAGCGGCTATATAGGTCATGGCGAGTAATAAAAGGGTCGGTGGCAAAAAATAGAGAAACTTGATAAGAGAAAAAAAGAATCCAGTCACAAAAAGATTTTTCCAGTCGTTCCATTCTGGCATCTCAAGAGAACCCTTCATACCATTTTGATAGAGTTTGTATCGATAACCACTAACGAAAAAAGAAATAATGGGAATCATGGACAGCAGACATCCGATTCCCCACTTTAGCACGTCTGTTGCTTTAAAAGGTATTGCCATAATCTCTGAAAACATCAACATCTCTGAGGAAGAACGAACCCTAGGATTCAATACCGCTACTGTCTCTCCTTTTTCTGTCATCAATTTTTCGCCATCAAAATAGTAGTGGTACTTCTCAATGCTGATCCATGATGCCATGGGAAGTAGTACAGTGCCACTTATTTTCTTTCCATTAAGGCTGGTACCATAAGTGCTGTTGCTATCCGTCAAGTAATAGCCTTCTGGTCGGCATTCAATACGGGCATGACTTCGAGATACTTTTGGATCATCAATCACCAACTGATTGGATGGATCACGTCCAATCAGAAAAACATCTAGTGGAGGATTCTGTCCTCCTTCTGTTCTTTCTGTTTCTACGGATGATTCCCAAACTAATCCAATGCTGCAGCCCCCCAGAACCAGAGAATCTTCCGCTGTAATAACCCTTGGTTCATGAATTTGCTGCCTATTCACATGGGTTCCATGAGTACTTCCTAAATCTTCAATTACAATACTCCCAGCAATATCCATTGTCACTCTGGCATGTACTCGTGAAATATTCTCATCCGAAAGAATCAGGTTGCATCGACTTTGATCTCTGCCGATGACCACGGGTCCATTGTTTAATGTAATTTTTTTTCCTTGATCAAAGCCTTCCCTTACCTCTATATACCAGCTCATGGATGATCCTCCTTTCCCTCTTCCCTGTCTGGGTTTACATCTACTCCAGGGTCATGGCTTCATCAGCCTCTGGGACCCTTTCTACTTCTTCCATCATGATGCAATTAGCCCGAATGGCATATTCCCAGGCGGTTCCTGATTCAGGTCCTATTACCGTTACGGTAAAATGATTTTCTTGGTTTTTAGCAAACATTCCCATAACACTGCCAGAGCCAGGTCCTGAGACTCCTCCAGGATACAAATCCGGCTTAGAGGCTGCTCTGTTTGGATTCCCACGCCAACCAGAGTTATATACTTCTGCTCCTTCGTATTCCACAATAAACCGATCTGGAATTCCATAAGCATTAAATCTCATATCAAAACTGGCTCCTACTGGCAACATACTAATATCGTAATTGGTTCTTGTTGTACCTGCTCCACCACTGCCAGACTCATACCACTCATTGCACCTTTCGATGGCATCCTCTCGGTCTTCAAATTCATCGTCTTCCTCATCCAGAAGGATATTAATGGGTACCAAATCGCTGCCATAAACTTCTTCTGGGTTCGTTCTACTCTTAAGCCTGACCTGTAAGTATAAGATCGTACTTTGATCAAAATGATCATAATCATAGGTTACGGTCCCACTAGAATTCGCCCCAACTCCTGGACTATGGCTCCAGCTTCTCCCATCACCAAAATCCCAATCATAGGTGTAATCACCGCTAATATTGGCCTGAGCTGCAAAAGAGTGTTCTACCACATCTCCTTCTTCCAAATTATGTCTAATTTCCCTTTCGCCCAGTATGATGGGATAAACTCTATTGATCCGAATGACGGCCTCTTCTGAATCCAGCACCTCTCCATCTGCAGACCCTTTCACTTGAAGGGTCAAAAGGACTTCGGCTCTATTGGAAAGGACGGATACATGATTGCTAAAATCGATGTCTACGGAAGAGCCGCTATATTCCCGATCTCCTATCCTCCAAATATATATATAATCCTCTCTAGCTGGTGTAGCAGAAGCCGTATAGGTGTATGTCCCTTCTAACTTATTTATTTCTCGCTCGCCATGAATGCTGACCGTCGGATTTGCATACTGTTGCAGAAATTGTTGGATCATTTGACCAACGTAATCCATTTGATCCATTATAACGGTATAGGGCATCGCAAACCAATCCTCCCCAACCGTAATTTGAAGGACATGATCCAAGAACGTTCCTGCTGCCCCTAAAAGACCAAAGCCCACCTCTTTCACCGCATTCAAAAGCCGAACTGGCAGCGGAACATCGTCTCTCCATAACACTTCCTTAAATGCATTGAATATGTTTTTGTAAGGAATCAAGTAATCTGCTACTTTATCGTCAATCCAATTGGCTCCTTCTCTTGCCTCTTTGTCTACTCTGAAGGGGCGATCCCAAGGAGATGGTCCTTGAACCCATTCTGGCCCGCCGCCCTGCTCTATTTCTTGAATTTCAGCCTGGCCTATGCCTTCGTATCGGATCACCATAACATCAATCCGTGTAACAACACTCCTGTTTTCTGCTGAAGACACAGTAATTTGTGTTTGTCCTGGTGTCATTCCCCATACATATCCAACACCACCAAGGGTATCCACCCTAGCAACCCTTTCATCTGCTGAAGCGTAGATGAACTGTTGTGAGCATCTATCCACCGGCAAAGCTGTAGCTCTTAATTCCGTGTGCAAACCTTGCATCACAATGATCGAGCCAGCATCCAAGCTAATTCTGCAATTCATTCCAGGTTGGTCTGCATTTGCCCACGTAAAGCCTGGAAAGATTGCATGACTCATTATGCTCATCAGTAATACCAAGACCAACGCTTTCTTGAAACCCTTCATAACAGCACACCCTTTCCAGGCCCATCTCTTTTGTTTTGAGCACCGTATCTCTTTTATTTTACTGTTATTTTCGTTAAATTGCAATCTTTCAGAAAATTATATCTTGTTTTTTCTAAAATACATTCAAAAATGCTTGTTAAAGCCATAGACATTTTCCAAAGAAAGATGGTAGAATAGGATTTGTGTGTTAAAGCATCACTTCAATTATAGACATTTTTTGAAATGTGACAGTAATAATTCCTGTTCCTTTCTTTTCTTGTTCTATTGGCATGGCTTTGCTTTATTCTATCCACCATGCTCCCCTAAGGATCCTGCTGTATGTAGAATTTTCTTTATATTCTATTATTGTAACCCATTGAATCCAATGGCTTACATAGTATGCATCAATTTATTATATCCAAGGCTAAAGGAGGGACATCAGAGGCATTTTTGGTTTAAAATCTAACTAATATAGGAGGCTTTTCATGACGACATCTGTAAATGAACCAAAAAAGAAAGAGAGTCTACATCCATTTTTACCACTTATTATCATGGTTATTCTAGTGGCCATTGCAACTCATTTTATTCCAGCAGGAGAATTTGAGCGAACAGAAGTCAATGGCCGAACCATCGTGGAACAAGGCAGTTTTCAGTATGTAGAAAGCAACCCTACTAGCATCAGCGATTTTTTCCAGTCTTTTTATTATGGTTTTGAAAGAGGCGCTGGCGCTATGGCGCTCATCGTCTTTATCGGAGGAACCTTTGGTGTGTTAAGAAAATCCGGACTACTCGATTTAGGAGTCCAGGGATTGACTGAAAAACTGAAAGATAAGGGAATTGGTGTGCTGGCTTTGGCGGTCATGACGGTTATTGCTATTAACAGTGGTTTTACTGGCATGAGGGAACTGGATATGATTTTTATTATGCTGCTGATTCCTATTATGTTAAAACTTGGCTATGACTCAATGACAGCCCTTGGTATTGTCCTAGTTGGATCCGCTGCCGGTTTTGCTCCTGCGGTGGCTAATCCGTTTTTTACCGGTATTGCTCATCAAATTGCTGAGCTGCCTATTTATTCTGCTATTGCTTATCGAGGCATGATTACCATTGTTTTTCTGTTTACCGGATTATGGTATGTTAGTCGATATGCAAAAAAAGTAAAAAAAGATCCTTCCTTAAGTTTAGTGGCTGACGAAGAAATAAATTTTGACGCATCTGAACACGAAAATTCTATGGAAGTTCAAACCATGACCCCACGGCTAAAAGCAGCCGGTATTGCCTTCCTTCTTTTATTCGCACTCATGATTATGGGAACTTTAAAGTTTGGATTTGGCTTCCCGCAAATATCCGGAGTATTTGTAGCAAAAACCGTTATTGTTGGATACATTGCTGGCTTTAATACAAATAAAATTTGTCAGGCTTTTCTTGAAGGGGCTCAGCATGTACTAGGAATGGTACTGATCATTCTTTTTGCAAGATCCATTTTGGTAGTATTAGAAGATGCCATGGTTATCGATACCATTATCCACAACCTTTCTTACTTAATTATGGGAACTTCTAAAAATGTATCGGCTATCATGATTTATGTGGTACAGACCATCATTAACGTCGTCGTACCTTCCGGCAGTGGCCAGGCGATGATTACCATGCCAATTATTATTCCGCTTGCTGATATGGGTGGCATTACCCGTCAGGTAGCTTGCCTGGCTTCCCAATTAGGAGATGGGATTACCAACTACCTATACCCAACCAATGGAATTCTAATGGGAGTGTTGGCTGCTTCTGGTATCTCTTGGGGAAAATGGGCCAGATTCTTTTTACCTCTGTTTGCTTTTTGGACCGTTTTGGCCGGTGTCTTCATTGTTATTGCACAAATGATTGAATTAGGACCATTCTAAACTATTTACTTCAAGGCAAAAGCGCCAGGAAAGCTCTGGCGCTTTTGCTATTTTTATTATTCTGCTGGTGTGGCGCCTTCTTCGGTTTCCAGCATTTCCGGACAGTTAGCACGAAGTGCATATTGCCAGGCTGTTCCTGCTTCCGGTCCAATAACAGTTACCGTAAAATGCTGGGCTTCGTTTTTCGTAAAGATATTTGAAACGCTACCCGATCCAGCTCCCGAAACTCCGCCAGGATACAATTCTGGCTTTGCTGCCGCTCTGCTTTGAGAACCTCGCCAGCCAGAGTTATATACTTCGGCTCCCTCGTACTCTACTATAAACCGATCCGGAATGCTATAGGCATCAAACCGCATCTCAAAACTGGTTCCTACAGGCAAGCTACTGATATCATAAGTGGTTCTGGTAGTACCAGCACCACCACTGCCCGATTCGTACCATTCGTTACACCGGGCCATGATGTCTTCTCTCTCTTCTAACTCTTCCGGATCTTCATCTTTCACCACATTAATGGTCATTTGATCCCTTCCCAACACCTCACCCTGTTCATCTTTCAAGCGAACGCCCAGGATAAATGAAGCATTGTCGGTAATCTCTTCGTAAGTGATGGTTCCGCCTGAAATTCTTCCTTCTCCCGGCGTCTGACTCCAGCTTCTACCGTCACCAAAACTCCATTCGTAGGTGTAATTTCCCGACTGACTGGCTCTGGCCGAAAAAGAGTGCTCCAGATAATCTTCATCCTCTTCTAGGAAATAGATCCTGACCGGATCTCCATCAATAGTGACCGCCACCTTGTCCTCTTCATCAAAAGTGATTCGAATCGCCGCTTCTCCGGAGGTCAGGACTTTTCCTTCCTGATTGGCTACCCGTACCCCCAGGGTTACTTCTGTGTTTTCCTTCAGATGATCATAGCTGATATTAATGGTTGCGCCGCCGGTTCTGGTGCTTTCTCCAAATCGCCATTCATAAAGGTATTCACCCGCCGGGCTGACGGAAGCCGCATAGGCATAGGACCCTTCCGGATCATTAATATGACGTTCCCCGGCAATGCTAACCCGAAAAACCGGATCGGTCGTTAAAGGAGTGACCAAATTGGAGCCAGGATCTTCCAACCCTCTGGCAATCGCCGGCATTCTTCGGTTATCAAGTTCATTATTATAATCATAAAGATTCCGGATGCGAATCGCATCTCCAGCATTATCGGATACAATAGTATACTCCCGTCCCCAGCCTGACCGCTGCAACAAAGGAATGGTTCCAATATTGTCAGAGCTGATAAATAATCCCTCTGCCTGTTCTTTATCAATCACATAATGAGTAGCATGAGATCGGTATTCATACTGTCTGTACCCTTTGTTATTCATTTGCTGACTCCAATCCTCCACCGGCATCCCTATATACCGACTATTGTCCACATCTCCGTATACATCATGTCGTTCCGGCGGTCTTACCGTCAAAGAACCTCTCCTGATAGCCTGCATCACTCTGGCATCTTCTCTGTCATTATGTTCCTCTCTTTCTTTTGCATGAATCCAGACATCGTAGGTTCGATAAACATTATCATCTCCCAACACTGTAATGGTTCCATGATTCCGATTCACATCAAAGAGATTCGTTCCCCGGATCCCGGTTTTTGTCGCTTCTACCTGCCCCATTCGTCGGTCGTCAATTCCAGCGGTTCTAAACAATTCGCTTAAATTCAAATAATGAGTGGAGCAGTTAACCATCCTATCCGTAGTACCTGTAACCGTTCTGGAAAAAGAATCGCCATAGGTGCTATCCAGCGGTGCATTGTCTCTTTGAAGTTGTTCCATATATTTCCGGGTCATAAAATCCGCTTTGTCCTGAGGAGACGCATTTCGAATGTCCGGGTTTTCGTTAAGCCATTGTTCCGCCAATTCCCTCAGCTTTGCATTGTTTCCCTCATAATACTCCGTCGCATGAGCAACCATCGATACCGAAAAGGCCAGTAAAAGCATCATTATGACAAGGATTTTTCTTCTTTTCATCAAAATCACCTCCTTCTACCTCTTTCACCAGGATCTATTCTGATCTGCCATGGTTTTCCAAGAGCTGTAATATTCTCCAAAAAGCAAAGAGGCAACACTATGAATGTAAAAAGCGCCAAAGATAGCTGCCACCGCACCGGCATAAGGAAAAAACAAGATAAAAATTCCTAGGATCAACCATAAACCCGCCAATAAACAAAGAACTGAAACGTATTGCTTGGGGTTCCAGCGAATCATGGTGATGGCTTTTTCTATTTTTCCTGCCTCCCGAAGCATTCCAGTATCTGCAAAAATAGCCAATGCCATCGGTACAATACTGGCTGCTACCAAGATACTAACCACTCCTATCAACAACAACCACCCTCTCAGATACCCCAGTAATCCTAGCCAGCTTTCGACGGGAGCCGGCGGAGCAAAGAATAGTACCAATAAGAAAAAAAGCATGGGCAATAAATAGTATCCTACTCGTATCACAAAAAAGGGGATACCTGTAAAGAAAAGAGACGACCACTCCTGCCAGAAAGGAAGTTGAAATTCCTGCCCTTGTCCATTTTTAATTATTCGACACCGGTAGCCGTTGGATAAAAACCCAACAATAGGAATCAATGCCAGAATACTTCCAATTAGCCACCGCAGGATTGCAACTCCCTGAACAGGAGCCTTTAGTGCCTTTGAGAAGGAGGCTTTTCCATCATGGACAGGTTGAATCGACACAATGTTTGCGACGACTTCCCCCTGACAATTCAGCAACGCTTTTCCATCAAAATAGTACTGGTACTCTAAAATCTGGATCCATGCGGAGGGAGGAAGTATCGTAGGTTCCGTAACAGGCTTTCCATTAATGCAGGTATTCATATGACTGCTGAGATTCGTCACATAACAGGTGCCGGAATAAACGTCAATCCTGGCCTGTTCTCTGGAAACTTTCGGGTCATTAATCACCACATGATTCGTAGGGTTCCTCCCTATTAAAATGCTGCCCTCACTTTTTTTCATCGCCCCAATACCATCCGACCCCCTCTCAGCGACTAAAGGCGAAGCAGGCGAAAGATCAGTGGCAGCTGTTTCATCGATTTCAAAGCGATTGTTCCCTATTCGCAGCCTATCCTTCTTGTTTATTTTTCTTGCTTCCTGTATCGGTTTTTCATTCACATAAGTTCCATTGCGACTGTCTAAATCCTCTACCCATAGAGAGCCTGTCGGATCTCTTGAAAATCTGGCATGTTGTCGTGAAGCTTCTTCATCAGTTAAAATCAAATGACATTGAGTAGCGTCCCTCCCCACCAATATCGCCTGTTCAGTCAGGGAAATCACCTTCCCCTGATCCGGTCCTTCAACAATTTTTATTTGATGATTCATAAGCTCATCTCCTTTGGACAGTGGCCTTAGAAAAAACAGCAGCCAGAATCAGCTTACTCTAATCATACCCAATTTGTCTCAATTTTCAATCTACTTTTTTCTTTTTTATCCTCCAGCTTTTGCTCAAAAAGAAAAATCCGATGCGCTATCGGATTTTTCTAGGCTTTCGTCTCTTGTTTTCGTTTCTTGTTTTCGTTTCTTGTTTTATTCCATTTGCTTTTTTATTTGTTTAAACACCTTTTCTGAAGTGGCTGGCAGTTCTCTTATTCGAACACCACAGGCATTGTAGATAGCATCCGTAACGGCTGGGGCTACGGTATTCACCACTACTTCGCCAATAGACTTGGCCCCGTAAGGACCGGTATCATCAAACCCTTCCACTAACTCTACCCGAAGATTTCCTATTTCTCCCCGTCCCGGTATTTTGTACTGCATCAGGGTGTCCTGTACTAGTTTGCCTTTCTCTGTGTATTCCGCTTCTTCGTAAAGGGCTAAGCCAATGCCCTGCACAATGCCACCTTCTGCCTGGACTTTTGCCAGCATAGGGTTGATGGGTGTGCCACAATCTACAACGCCTACAAAGTCTTCGACTCTGACCTGACCGGTTTCCAGATCTACTTCTACTTCTGCAAAGCCGGCCATAAAAGGTGGAGCTGCTTTCTTCGGCACAAAAGATCCGGTGACGGATAGTTGCTGATGAATCGTCTGATAGGTGATTTTTTGGGAAAACAATTCTAAAGAAATGCTTTCGGAAGAGTGCCGACAAATGATCTTTTCTCCATCAAAGTCAATGTTTTCTTCTACGGTTTCAAAATACAAGGCAGCTGTTTTAATGATTTCTTTCACCATTTTTTCCGCCGCATCTAAAATAGCATTGCCAGTGGTATAGGTTGTGCTGGAAGCGTAAGCTCCACTGTCATAGGGGGTAATATCAGTGTCTGCTGTATAGAGAATGATCCGATCCATGGATACGCCCAAGGCTTCTGCCGCTATCTGGGTCAGGATCGTATCTGATCCGGTGCCAATATCCGTAGCCCCCAGCGTCAGGCTGAAAAAGCCGTCATCATTCAGCTTTAAACTAGCGGCGGCCATATCAATATTGGGCAATCCGGATCCCTGCTGAGAAATGGCCATGCCCACTCCCCGCACCCGGTGATGATCTATCTTTCTTCCCGGATATTTAGCTTCCCAGTCTATCAGTTCTTTTCCCCGTTCTACACAGGTTTCCAGCATACAACTGTTCATGAGCATTGGTTCTTTCCCGGCGCCCTTTGTCACCATATTATACAAAGGAGTAGTTTCCCCCTGACGAATCATGTTTTTTTCCCGAAGGCTTACCGGATCCATTTCTAACTGATGAGCCAGTTCATTCATCGCTGATTCCAGAGCAAAGATTCCCTGGGTTACCCCATAGCCTCTTAAAGCGCCTCCTGGCACATGGTTGGTGTAAACCGCTTTCCCTCTAAAACGACAGGCTTCTACCCGATTGTATAAGGTCAGTACTTTTTTACCTGCACTTCCTAAAGTGGTGGAGGCATGTTCTCCGTAGGCGCCGGTGTCCCATATTCCGTTCATATCAATAACTTTTACCATGCCGGCTTTGGTAGCTCCTAAGGCGATCTCAAAGGTCATACCATGCCGAGAGGTGGTGCCGCAAAAGACTTCTTTCCGACTATAAACTATTTTTGCCGGCCGGCCGGTTTTCATAGTAATCAACGCCGGATAAAACTCGGAATGAACCGTTTGCTTTGATCCGAAACCACCGCCTATTCTCGGCTTTATTACCCGAATTTTTGAAGCAGGCATATCCAGTGCATTCGCTAAAATTCGCCGTACATGAAAAGGAATCTGGGTAGAACTGACCACCACCAGCCGGCCATAATGGTCTAAATAGGTAAAGCTTCGCTGGGTTTCCATCATAGCCTGAGCCTGACGCTGAGTTTGGTAGGTATGGCGGACCACTACCTCACAATCCGCTAAGACGGAATCCGTCTCTCCTAACTCGAACTGAACTACTCCGGCAATATTTCGTTGCGGTTCAAATCCAAAATTAACTTTTGCCAGGATTTCCGGTTCCGGGTGGATTGGTGGCATTTCTTCCGCTTTTTCCATATCTAACACTAAGGGTAAGGCTTCGTAAGTCACCTTAATCAATTTCAAGGCTTTTTCCGCTGCCTGTTGATTTTCAGCCGCTATAATAGCCACATCATCGCCTACGTGCCGCACCGTGCTGTCCAGTAAAAATTTATCATGAGGCGAAAGCTCCGGATAGCTTTGTCCCGCCCTTGTAAACGGTTTTCGGATAACGTCTTCATGGGTAAGAATACACACCACCCCCGGCACTTTTTCTGCCCGGCTTTTGTTAATGGCCAGAATCTTAGCGTGAGCATGAGGGCTTCGTAAGACCTTCACGACCAAGGCGTCTTTGGGTGCCATATCATCGGTGTAGACGGCTTTTCCTGTCATCAGGCTCATACCGTCCATTTTAGGAAGGCTTTGTTTTACGATTTTCAAACTCATCGACGCCCCCTCCCTTCTTCACCAGGGATTTCTTCCTGTCTGTCAGCCTTCCCTTCAAAGTAGGATTTGATGGCTCTCATCTGACTGACATAACCGGTACAACGGCATAAATTTCCTTTCAAATGATGAATGATATTTTCTTCCGAAGGCTGAGAATGAAGGGATTCCAGATAAAGAATACTCATTACCGTTCCACTGGTACAATAACCACACTGATCCGCTCCTTCTTCCAGAAAATAACTGGCAATCCTTGCTGCCTTTTCCGGTACTCCTTCAATGGTGGTAATTTCTCTGCCTTCGGCTTTAACAGCTAACAGGACACAGGAAAGGACGGCTTTCCCATCTAAATGAACGGTACATACCCCACAGTTGCCAGTATCACAGCCTTGTCGCACCCCCAGGTACCCATTTTCCCGCAGTACCTCTACCAAGTAATCCTTTGGGTCTATTTCCAAGATTTTTTCCATCCCGTTGATTTTGGTATTTAGTTTCATTGCTGTCCACCTCCTGCCATGGAATCCCGAAGTACTCTAGCTACCAGTGACTGGCATAATTGTTTCCGATATTCCTTGCTTCCCCGCCGGTTCGTTCCAAAATTCAATTCCTCCGACGCAATCACGGCGGCTTTTTGAAGATCAGCATTCTTTTCTGCTTCTTCCTGCAGAAAAGCCATGGCTTCATGAGCTAAAGAAGCCCTTCCCGGTCTGGCGCCTACGCTAATTCGTAGCCTTCCTCCAGTGATAGCTGCCGCTGTATTAAGCACCGCATAATCTCCAGAGGTTTTTCGAAGAGAAGAAAAGCCAGCCTGACATTTTCCTTTTTCAATAAGGATGGCTTCCAAAATATCTTTTCCCTCTACCCCATTTTGTAGAAAATGTTCCAGACTTACTTCTTCTCCTTGATATAAGCGAAGTTTTACCGGCAAGGCCAATAATCCGGTAATCAGATCCGAAAAGCCATACCTAGCATAAACACTAGCTCCCACTGTCACCACATTGCGTAGCGCCACGCCTACGATTTCTTCCACCGCCGCCGCCAGCAGTCCATCATACTGGCGATTTAACTCCTGATGCCTTTCCAATTCTCCTAAGGTCACCATTGCTCCAATTTCCCAGTGGTCTTCCTGTTCTTTTATCCTGTCTAATCCACAATCTGAAAGATCGATCAAGGTGGTAATATTTTTACTTCCCATTCGCAGAAAACCGCCGCCGCCCAACAAGGTGGCGAAACGATTTTTCTGCAATGCTTCAAAGGCATCATCTACCGTAGCAGGCCTTATGACTTTTTGAACAGAAATCATTCCTTACCCCTCCTGTTCCATTTCTTTTCGTTCCTGTTGTTCATCAGCTAAGGTCTTTTGAGGCAATATCAGATTAAGGGTAAAAGCCACAATGGTTGCAATTACTACCGCCGACTGACCAAAAACCATCATGACCCAGTCAGGGAAAAGTGCTAAGGATTCCGGTACCTGAGTAATGCCAATTCCTAAAGCTACAGCCAGTCCAACAATAGACATATTGCGGCCAGAGAGTTCATCCTGAATAATAAGTTTAATCCCGGTCATAGTAATCATGGCAAAGACCGTAATGGTTGCTCCTCCCAGTACACTTTGAGGGATGGTTGTCATCACAGCTCCAAATTTTGGTACAAATCCTCCCAATAAGATAAAAGCGGCGGCAATGCCAAGCACAAATCGACTGACTACTTTTGTCATGGCTACAATCCCTACATTCTGGCTGTAGGTAGCTGTCGGCAATCCACCAAACAAAGAAGCGGCAATACTGGCAACTCCGTTACCGATAATCCCTCCGGAAAGTTCTTTTTCTGTCACTTCTCGACCCATGCCACCTACCGTAGTAGCCGATAAATCGCCTACGGCCTGCACTGAGTTAACGATATACATAATCACCATGCTAAGAATTGCCGGTGGATAAAATTCAATCCCAAAATGCAGTGGTCTCGGTGCGGCAAACCAGGAAGCTTCGGCTACTGGTGCAAAACTGACCATGTTAAAGAAAAAAGCAATGATATAGCCAGCAACAATCCCCATTAAAATAGAAGCCAGTTTGAAATAACCTTTGGTAAACTGATTGCAGAACAATACTACAGAAAGGGTGATCAGTGCCACCACCCAGTTGGCATAAGAACCGTAGGTTGCTGAGCCAACACCACCCGCAATATAATTAATCGCAACGGGATATAGAGAAAGTCCAATGGTAAAAACAACGGTACCAGCTACTAAAGGCGGAAAATATTGTCGGACGTGTTTGATAAAGATCCCTACCAAAACAGCAACGCCACCACCTACCAGCTGAGCACCAAAAATACCAGCAATTCCGTATTGAGCGCCAATGGCAATAATGGTTGGCACATAAGCAAAGCTTACCCCCATGATCACTGGTAAACCGGACCCTACTTTACCAATAGGGTAGAGCTGTAGCAAGGTGGCAATTCCAGCAATAAACATGGCACACTGAACCAACAAGGTTCGGTCTGAAGAACTAAGCCCTACCACACCGGCAATAATAATGGCTGGCGTTACATTCCCGACAATCATGGCCAAAACGTGCTGCAATCCCAAAGGAACCGCTTTTCCCATGGTGGGAATTCCATTGACATCAAAAACAGAAGTGTTGCGGGGTGATTGGTTGTTAACGGCTTTTTCCATTTGTTTTTCCTCCTTTTTTTCTTCTAGTTCTGTTTCCATCTTTTCCATCTTTTCCATCTTTTCCATCTTTTCAAAAGCTTTGTGTTGCTTCCCTCCCTCGGTTTTTTGGACATACAAAAAGGCCAGCACAAACCGAGGGAATTTCCCTCATTGCGCCGGCCACCTAAAGCGTCATTTTCTAATGATCTCCAGTTGTTACGGTCTGTCTATGAAATTTTTACTGCCTCCTACTCAAGAAGAACCTAGCAGGCTTTTCATCCCGCCAAGGTGGAATACTCTTAAGTTTCTGAATTTATTGTATCATACTCCTTTTTCCAACGCAAGAGATTCCAGGAAAACCTTTTCATTCATTATGGGATTTCCAATACCAGCTTTTCCTGATCTTTCCGGCTATCACAGACCACTTCCCGAAGCTTTACCGGACACCCGGTGACCTGGGACAGACAGGTTGTTAAGGTCTGTTGATTTTCCGTATAAAACAAGCGACGGTGATAATCGACCAAGCTATAATGGCGACGATTGACCAGAATACCTTCTTCCAGCCGGGTAAGACATCCTCGGGCACGGATTTCAATCCTGCCTGCCGTCAAGGAAACATGAAGGTCTCTGGGCCCTTTCCCCGTTGTTGTTTTCATAAAATGAGTCACTTCTTTTTTGATTTTAATCTCCATCTCCGCTAACTCATCAGCCGTTTCCAAACATTGCTCCCCTAACACCACCAAACATTTTTCTTTTTTGATAATTTCCTGCGCTACCTGATTCATCTGCTCTAACAACTCTTCTAACTCAATGGGTTTAACCACATACCGGACAATTCCCACTCCTACGGCTTCGATAATGGTTTCACTGTCCGAAAGAGCCGAAGTGACAATAACAGGCATCTCCCATCCCTTCTCCCGAAGTCTTTTGATCATGGTAAGGCCATCCATCTCTGGCATTTTCAAATCGGTGATGATTAGGTGAGGTGGCCGCTCTCCAAGAAAACGAAGGGCTTCTGTTCCATTGGATGCCAGCCTCAGCCGTCCGACCCGCCGTTTCAGATAGATGGCCAGTTCCTGCCGTGTCTCCGGATCATCCTCTACATAAAGAACATTCAGCTGTTTAAGTACGGTCATGGGTTCTGTTTTCTTTTCCGTCATCTAGCTTCCCCTCCTTCTTTTCGGGCATTCTTATGATCATGGTGACTCCCTGTTGATGGTTTTCCCAGTGAATCTGACCTTTTAAGCTGTTTTCTATGATGGTTTTGGTCATGTAAAGCCCTAGTCCAGTCCCTTGTTTTTCTGGTTTTGTACTGAAATAGGGTTCAAAAATCTGTTCAGCAATAGATGGATGTATCCCACCACCCGTATCAGATATGGATAAAATAATCCAGGGAGGATCTTTTTCAATGCCAACCTTTATACTTGGGTCTGATGGCTGATGCTCCGCTAAGGCATCCATCGCATTGGCAATCAGATTGAATACGGCCTGAGAAAAATGGTTGCGATGCCCATAGGCGGTTATCTTGTCGTCCCCTTCCAAGGAAACCTGGACTCCATAAGCACGAAGCCGGGCTTCCATTAAGTCCAATACTTCCTGAACTGCCAGCTTCACTTCATAATAATCAGGCTGAAGGGTGGGATTCGCAAACTGCATAAAATCATCTATCGTATCAGACATTCGCTTCATTAATCTTCGACTGTGATTAACCGATCGATTCATCTGATCTTCATCCAACTCATCATACCGAAAGGCATCTTCCAAATTCGCCAGTACCAAACCCAGATTATTGAGAGGTTGCCGCCACTGGTGAGCGATATGGGCAACCATCTCTCCCATAGCCGCCATTCTTGCCTGATAAATCATCAAAGCCTCTTTTCGACTATTCTCTTCCCGTTCCTTTTGAAACAATTTTTCCATCCGGTGAGCCTCACGGCGAGAAGTAGCCGCTACCAACAAGAATCCTATAAGTAGCAAAAGGCCCAGTCGTAATAAGAATAAAAGCCGCTGCTGCCGTTGTTGCTGTGTTTCCTGTTCCAAAGTTTCATAATCAAAGATAAAGGAGTTCATCTCTAAGGGCTTAGTGATTAATCCAAGCCGACTGAGTGCCTGATGGGTTTCTTCCCATCGGAAAGGATGAAGATTTCCCAGTTCTACCACCGGATAATAGGTTAATTCCATGACCTGCTGTGCCTGAAATTTGTTATATTCCAGAAATTCGCTGGGATACATGAAGTAATCATCCCCCTCATGACCGCTGGCGTAACCTTGATCAATCCTGGTATGCTCAAAGCTTTCTGTAATGAGGGTTGCCATTTCCAAGGGATTTTCCAAAGCATAACGCCATCCTTGCAGCGTAGCTTTCCGAAAAGCTTCTACCATTTCCGGATCTTCCTGTGTTAGCTTTACCGTTGTAAACACCGAGTCTCCATAAAAATCGATTCCATAGTCCAGTGGTCGAAGGACCGAAACCGCCACTTCCGCTTCCCGAGCCTCCAATAAAATGCTGTCTAGATAGGATGGCACAATCTCATAGCGACGACTGGTCAGATCTTCCAGCGTAAAGCTTCTTTTTTTATCCGTATAGGGCAACTGTACCGGATCAATGCCTTCAGCGATCAACATTGCCTGAAGTTCTACATCCAACAGGTCTAAATGACGCCGGGCTACCTTCCGATCTAATAAATCCACCACGTTATTGACTTTAGTTTCTTCCAACCGATAGTAAGCTACGGCACTTCGCTGAAAAATAGCGGCTACCACCGACAACGGTTTTCCGTTCTCGTTGGCAAACAGAATATCCACAGCTCCTACACCAAAATCCGCTCTTCCAGCTTGTACTTCTTCTGTAGCTTGTCGGATATTGCCTGTCTCATCAAAAGCAGAACGAATGGTAACATCCAAACCAGCTTCTTCGTAATACCCTTGCCACAAAGCCGCATAATAGCCAGCAAACTGAAATTGAGGCTCCCATCGAAGTTGCAGAACAACGGATTGTTTATTTGCAGAAGGTGACGGATGTTCCTTGGTTTCTTCTGCGCTCTCTCTGGTTTCCAATTCATAGCCATGTGGTATTTCAGGATAAAAGCCAAAGGCTGTCTCTGTAGATACATGGATCGCTCCTATTATCCCCACTCCTAGGATGAATACCACTACCCTAAGAAACAAGGCTACTGTTCTTATAAGGAGCTTTTCTTCTTTCCTTAAACACTCTTTGAACTCAGCGGCCATTTGGGTCCCTCCTTTGCTGCCTTAAAACCAAAATATCTTTGACGGATCTATGGAAGGCTTCTTTCTCTCCAGCATTCTTCGACAAAACTCTTCCATATCCTCTTTTTCCTTTGGCTCCTATTTTAGGGGGAATTCATATGATTTTTTTGGTTTTTTCCTTATGACAAACCAGTCACCATCCTAAACCACCAAGGAGCTCACAGAAACCTTACAAAAATGAAAGCTTCCTGTAAGGTAAATCCATGGCAGGTATTTCCAAAGCAACGTATAATAAGCCTATGAGGGTAGGAACCTACTCATCGTCATGACTAACGTGTCCTTAGGGATACTGTTTTATAACAAGGAAAAGAAATAGGAGGCAGGATCCATATGAAATCATTATTAAGTGTCCAAAATGCAGAAAAATATTATGGCAATAAAGGCAATGTGACAAAAGCCTTGGATGGTATCAGTTTCGACGTAGAAGCAGGGGAATTTCTTGGAATTATGGGTGCTTCAGGCAGTGGAAAAACGACATTGCTTAATTGCATCTCAACCATTGATCAAGTCACCACTGGAAGTATTAACGTCAAGGGACAAGATATTACACGGCTTAAGGCCAAGGCTATGGACCATTTTCGCCAAAATGAATTAGGATTTATATTTCAAGATTTTAATCTTTTAGACACATTAACCGCCTATGAAAATATAGCCTTAGCCTTAACCATCAAGGGAGAAAAAAGTCATCTTATCCATGATAAAACCGTAGCAGTCGCAAAATATTTAGCCATCGAATCTGTGCTAAAACACTATCCCTATCAACTATCAGGTGGACAAAAGCAACGGGTGGCTTCTGCAAGAGCTATTATCACAGACCCATCCTTAATTCTAGCAGATGAACCTACAGGTGCATTGGATTCTAAATCCGCACGATTATTACTAGAATGCTTTGAAAGCCTTAACAAAGACCTAAATTCCACTATTCTAATGGTCACTCATGATGCATTTACTGCTAGTTATGCCCAAAGAATTTTGTTTATTAAAGACGGTACCTTATTTAGTGAAATCCTTCGAGGAAATCAATCTCGAAAGGCTTTTTTTCAACAGATTATAGAGGTGATGACCTTGTTAGGAGGGGATGATGAGCATGTACTTTAAGATGGCTTTAAAAAATGTGAAAAAGGGTTTTAAAGATTATTCTATTTATTTTATGACCCTTACTTTAGCGGTCTGCATATTCTACAGCTTTAATTCCATTGGTTCTCAAAAAGCTTTTGCTTCCCTAGAAGGAATGGAAATGGATATCATTGCTGATTTGACCGCTGTGATTGGATATCTTTCCATCTTTATATCTTTTATCGTAGGAGGATTGGTGATTTATGGCAATCGCTTTCTGATTAAACGACGAAAAAAAGAATTTGGAACCTATATGATTTTAGGCATGAGCAAGTGGAAGGTATCAACAATATTGGTTTTTGAAACCTTAATGGTAGGCATGGCTTCCCTTATGAGCGGATTAATATTAGGCCTCTTCGTGTCCCAAGGTATCTCTCTTTTTACCACCATCTTATTTGAAATCCCTATGAAGGACTATGCCTTTGTGCTTTCTTTGGAAGCCATGAAGAAAACCTTCTTTTATTTTGGGATTGTGTTTCTTGTGTCTCTTCTATTTACCATAGGCTCTTTATCCAAGGTAAGTGTCCTTAAACTTCTAAGGGCTTCTAAGATCAATGAAGAAATGAAAATCAAAAGTTCCCCCTTATATATCTTGTTTTTTTTGACATCCATCACCCTCCTTTTTAAGGCTTACAAACTAGTCTTAACCGTAGGATTTCGGCCCATGGAAACAAGCTTCCTTCTTTCCTTAGCCCTGGGAATTCTTGGAACAATCCTTTTTTTCTTTAGTTTTTCTGGGTTGATGATTTTTATCTTACGAAAAAGTACACTATTTTATTTGAAAGGAATTAATATCTTTACAATCAAACAACTAAGCAGTAAAGTGAATACAAACTTTTTAGCTATGTCCATGATTACTTTCATGCTTTTGATTACCATTTCTGTCCTTTCCACTGGATTAAGCTTTCATAAAGCCATGGAAGAGAGTTTTGAAACATCCGCACCTTTTGACGCCAGTGCATCGGCTTATAGGACGGAAGAGGAAATCACGGATATTCACGCTTCTTTAAAAGAGGTAGGATTACGCTTGGATCACCAGGAACAATATAGCATGATCGATGTATATGGCCTCGGCCTAACAACCATGGAAGTATTCGCATTAGAGGATGGCTCCAACGCCTTAAGCCTTTATGATCTAGAGGTATCCGCCGTCAAGCTTTCAGAGTATAATAAAGGAAGAACACTACAAGGAAAGGCACCAATGGAATTAGAAAAAAATGAAGTATTGCTATTAGGTAATTTTTCTGAAGTAAAAGGGGTATTACAACAATATATGGATCAAGAAACGACCATAACACTGCCTCAACAAATATATACACTGAAAAACCAAGTGCTTTTAGAAGATAATCTGGTCAATACTCCTATGCCATCTTTATTCCCAACCCTTGTCTTTCATGATGAAGAAATAGAAGGTCTGCCCATTCAAGAACGCCACTTCAACATCATGTATCATGAGGACTATCAGGAAATATCCGAAAAAAAATATCGACAGATCTTTTCCAAGTATAAAGACGGTACTTTCCAAGAAAAGACCTCTGGCTTTATTATAGGTGACACCAGAGAATCTATGTTGATCTCTAACACTGGCTTGACAACGATCGTTCTTTTTCTTGGAATCTACTTAGGCATCGTGTTCCTCGTAACCAGCATGGCGATTTTAGGCCTTCAACAAGTTTCAGAAGCTGGAGATAGTATTGAACGCTATCGTTCCTTGAAAAAAATAGGCGCAACGGATCAAATGATCCATCAAAGTATTTTCCAACAAATTAGTATCCAATTTGCATTGCCCCTTATAGTCGCTATCCTTCACTCCTTTATTGCCATCCATGTGATGAATCGTTTTATTGCACTTTTTTATCCTGTAAACATAGGAAAAAGTGCCTTGATTACAGCCATGTTGTTTATAGTGATTTATAGCGGATATTTTATGGCTACTTATATGGGGTATCGAACTATTATTCATAGCAACAACTAAGAACTGGAGGTGCTCTGGTGAAAAAAATTATCATTGTCGAAGATGATCAGGTTATTCGGGAAGAACTAGAAATATTCTTGCGTAAATATGGCTATGATCCTAAGGCTATGGATTCTTTCGAAAATCCAGTGGAGGAAATAAAGAAAGAAATGCCAGATTTGATCCTACTCGATATCAACCTTCCTTATTACGACGGCTATCATATTTGTCGAGAACTTCGAAAAACAATAGATACCCCCATCGTGGTAGTCACCAGTCGAGATAGCGAAGGAGATGAGCTGATGAGCATGAACTTAGGTGCAGATGATTTTATCACCAAGCCCTACAACACACAGATTTTATTGGCTAGAATTGCCGCCATTCTTCAGCGAAGTCAAAAACAAATGCAACAGCAGGAAATGATCCATCATGACGGATTACAGCTTAATTTATCCACAGCTGTTCTGAGCTATGAAAATTCCCAAGTAGAACTTACAAAAAACGAAATCAGGATCCTCTCCTATCTTTTAAACAATGTGGGAAAGATTGTTTCCAGAGAAACCCTTATGGAGTATCTTTGGAGTACAGATTCCTTTGTGGATGATGCTGCCTTAAGCGTAAACATCACTAGATTAAGAAAAAAACTAACGGAAGTTGGTAAAGAAGGAATCATCGAAACCAAACGAAAAATGGGGTATCTCATCCAATGACCCTATATGCGTATATGAAAGATAAAGCCTTGTTTTTGATGGTTAATTTCCTTCTATTCCTTGTCTTAACCATGATCATGATCATCGGAGGATTAAATCCACAACTCATCTTATTGCTATTTGTTTTATGGTTTCTACCTCTCACCTCTCATATGCTGCTAGAAGCCATCAAGCTCAAAAGATATTATGACCAGATCCAAACCGCTTTACAGGAATTGGATTCCACCTACTTATTGCCTGAAGTAATGGAAAAAAGCACCTTTATCACCGGGCAAATCCTGAATGACATTTTAGGGGTCCTCTGTCGAGATATGCATGAAGAGGTAAAGAATCACAGAGATAAGCAACAGGGATATCGAGAGTATATTGAGGGATGGGTCCATGAAATTAAAACCCCCATTGCTTCTTCAAAATTAATTATTGAAAACCAACGAAATCCCACCACAGAAAAAATCGAAGGTCAACTCAAAAAAATTGAAGGCTATGTACAGCAAGCTCTTTACTACGCCAGAAGCAACACCGTACGAGAGGATTATTTGATTAAAGCCTTTCCCCTGAAATCCTTATTAGTTTCCGCCTTAAAAAATAATTCCAAGGATTTTATCGCAAAAAAAATAACCATCGACATGAAAGAAGTAGATTATATTGTCTATAGCGATTATAAGTGGGTAGAATTTATTGTTCAACAGATTCTCATCAATGCTATCAATTACAGTAAAGAAAACCGTGGGCGACTTGAAATTTTTTGCGAAGAACGGCCTAACGCGCTGATTTTAATGATTAAAGACTTTGGTATTGGAATCAATGAACGTGATATTAATCGGGTTTTTGATAAAGGGTTTACAGGAGAAAATGGCAGACGTTTGGGCAGCGCCACTGGCATGGGTCTTTATCTCTCCAAAAAATTATGCCTTCAATTGGGCCTTTCCTTGGAAATTATATCCAAACCCATGGAAGGTACTACAGTAATGCTGGGGTTCCCCTTGGATAAAAAACGAACAGAGGTATTGTTGGAGTTCAATCAACCTAATAACAGAACCTAAGAAGAGGGGAATTCCTCTTCTTAGGTGCCACAATACGTTTTGTATGGCTTGTCAAAGGGCGGTGGACTTTGGGCATATTTTTCTTGGTCTTCTGTATACGCATAAGGATTTTTAAGTGCTTCTAACAAGGATTCCATAAGGGTGAAATCCTGCTGTGTCACTACGGCTTCCAAGGCTTTTTCCACCCAATAATTCCGAGGAATTACGGAAGGATTGGATTCTTTCATTTTGGTAGCTATTTGAGGTAAAGGAATCCTTTGATGGGCTATCCGTCTTCTCCAACGCTGAAGCCATTGATTAAATTCTTCTTTCTTTTCTCCTGGAGTGATCCCAATATTGGCTTCTTCCTTGGCTATGTTTAACGTCAGATTACGGAAGGTGTTGGTAAAGTCCATCTGGTTTTTTTCCATTAATTGAAGTAAATCTTCTACCAGTTTAATATCCTGTGGCGACCCGGTCTCTATTCCCAGTTTATTCCGAAACCCATCCAGCCAATATTGACGAAATAAAACCGGATATTGTGCCAGCACTTCTTGGGCCACTTCAAGGGCCTTTTTTTCATCCGGATCCAATAAGGGCAATAAGGTTTCCGCAAATCGAGCTAAATTCCAACCAGCCATAGTGGGCTGGTTTCCGTAGGCGTATCGACCATAGTAGTCGATGGAGCTAAAGACTGTGGATGAATGATAGGTATCCATGAAAGCACAGGGTCCATAATCGATGGTTTCTCCGCTAATAGCCATATTATCTGTATTCATAACACCATGAACAAAACCTGTCAGCTGCCATTTAGCTATTAATGCTGCCTGGCTGTTTACCACCTGTTTCAACAAGGAAAGATACGGATTTTCCACCGACTCCAAACCAGCATAGTGACGATGATACGTATACTCCGCCAGTTGTCTTAAATGCTCCTTTGTATCCCATTTAGCCACATATTCAAAGGTACCTACTCGTATGTGACTAGCCGCCACTCGACACAGAATCCCACCAGCAAGTCGATGTTCCCGGAACACTGGCTCCCCTGTACTCACCACGGCTAAACTTCTTGTTGTAGGAATACCGAGACCATGCATGGCTTCGCTAATGATATATTCCCGTAGCATTGGTCCTAAGGCCGCTCGTCCATCCCCTTTTCGTGAATACGGCGTTTGTCCCGATCCTTTTAATTGTAAGTCTACCCTCTTTCCTTCTGGAGTGATTTGCTCCCCTAGCAACACGGCCCGACCATCTCCCAACCTGGTAAAATGACCAAACTGATGGCCCGCATAAGCTTGAGCTACAGGAGTCGCACCTTCTGGAATCTGGTTTCCTGCCAATACTTGGATTCCTTCTTGGCTTTCCAATTCTTCTGGGTTCAATCCAATATCCGCTGCTAATGCATTATTGAGCATCACCATCTGCGGGGAAGGGACGGGCTCTGGTTTCAGTCTTGTGTAAAAGCTTTCCGGCAATGTAGCATAACTATTTTCTAGCTTCCATCCAAGTAGTTCCTTCTGTTTTTTTTTCTTGGTCATCTCTCTCACCTTCTCTTTCTGACACCTAGGGTCAAGGATCCTACCCAGGCTTCTTTTTTAATAGATACCCTTTCTCCCATTGAAATATTGAACACCCTGAACAACTTGGGCATAAAAGGTTCCTTTGTTGACAATAATCCTTTGTATCGGGTACAATTAGTACGATAAAGCCATTTCTCAAAAGGCAGCTGCTTCGTTTTTTAATGAGAAGCAGCTTTTTCTTGCCTTTGGCTATATGAAACTACAGAAGGAGACTTATTCATGCCCAAAGACCATAAAGAAGATTTTCCCCAAGAAGTACAACGTTTAGAAGAAACGAAAGATTATTTAGAGCAAACCATTGGAACCCTTTTAAACAGCCGCGAAAAATTCAAGGAAGAAATAAAAGATGCTTATCTTCATTTGGATTTTCTAGACAGCAGTTTAAGTTATTCCAGTATTATGCTTAATTCAAAGATGCTGGATGAATTAGAAAAGAATTTTGCCCTCTTAATGAAATCTCGTCAAAAACCATATTTTGCACGAATGGATTTGAAACAAAAAGGCAAGGAGCAAACAGAAGCTTTTTATATTGGAAAAGTCTCTTTATTTGACGAAACCATGGACACCCCTCTGGTAGTGGACTGGCGAGCTCCTATTGCCAGTGTCTATTACGATGGTCGCCTTGGAGAAACCAGCTACAAAGCCTCCGGCGGTACCTATGCCATCGATTTGTATAAAAAACGCCAGTACACCATTGAAGAAGGAAACCTGCAGGAGTATATGGACGTAGATATTTCTACATCTGATGCTTTTCTACAGGCCTCTTTGGAAAATCATGCTGGTGAAAAATTAAAGGATATTGTTTCCACGATTCAAGAGGAACAAAATACCATTATTCGAGCTGATATCACAAAGCCACTGATTATACAAGGCGTTGCCGGCAGTGGAAAAACAACGATTGCCCTTCATCGAATTGCTTACTTGATCTACACCTACTCGGATACTTTTGTACCAGAAGACTTTATGATTATAGCTCCCAATCATCTGTTCTTGGATTATATCTCTGGGGTTTTACCAGAGCTGGGAGCAGAACGGGTGCATCAGACCACTTATATCGACTTGATGTTTTCCATCCTTGGTAAGAAACATCGACTGACGGATTCCAATGAAAAACTACGATTTTTGGTAAAAAATGACCCTGCCGGAGATCTGGCTTCCGCCAAAAAATCCATGCAAGAAGCCGCCGCCTTCAAAAATTCCATGGACATGAAGAAATTGTTGGATCTTTATATCCAGCAATTGAAGGATACTCTCCTGCCAGAAGAAGACTTTTGTATAGGGGATAAGGTTCTGCTCACCCGTCAATCGATTCACCAGATGGTCCATGAGGATTTTTCCTACTTACCTCTTTATAAACGAATTGACCGCCTAAAAAAAATGCTTTCCAAGGAAGCGAAAAATGTCTCAAAAAAAATCTTAGCCTCTTTAGAACATGAGTATGATGTCCTCCTAGACCGTATTCGTAGCCAGGAAGAACCGTCGGATCAACGGACAGATAAACTGGTATCCCTCATGAATGAAAGGGACGAAAAACTGGAGGCTCTTAAAAAAGAGGTTCGAAATGTTGCCAATCACTACATTAAAAAAATTCCAAAAGACACCTTGCTGAATCTCTATCAATCTCTTTTTTCCCAGAAGCTTTTATGGGAAAAAGCCACTACTTTTTCAACTCCAGAAACCCTTGGCTCCCTATTGGAGGAAAGCAACTTAATTTTTGCCAGCAACAAGCTGGAACTTGAAGATTTAGCTCCTATGGCTTACCTTCACTACCAGCTTTTCGGCCTAAAGGAAGATTTGGACATAAAGTATGCCGTCATAGACGAAGCCCAGGATTTCAGTGATTTTCAGTTCCATGTGCTTCGAGAAGTTCTAGGAACAGATCAATTTACGATCCTGGGTGATCTGTCTCAAGGAATTCATATGTACCGATCCATCACAGATTGGTCTTACCTTCAACATCATGTTTTTCAAGACCCAGCCAATTATTTAACCTTGGAGCAAAGCTACCGAACCACCATCGAAATCATGAATATGGCCAATTGGGTACTAAGTCAGTCGGCTACAGAGCACCTGCTTAAGGCCAAACCAGTGGTACGCCACGGCCAAGAGCCAACAATAAAGGGTTTCCAAGAAACTTCTCAAGTGATTCATGCCATCCATGAGCAGGTGAAGTCCCTAAAGGAAGCGTCTTTTACCACCATTGCCATTATTACCAAATCTCAAGAAGAAGCCACCAACCTTCATAAAAAACTTGTGAAGAAAACTGACTTGAAGCCGGTCTTGGTGACGGAAAAAACCCTTCATTTTGACCATTCCATTTTTGTCATTCCCGCTCATTTATCCAAGGGACTGGAATTCGATGCCGTTATCATTACGACCCTAGAAGATCGATTTACCCTAGAGGCTTTGGATGCGAAATTGCTTTATGTTGCCATGACCAGAGCTCTGCACCGTTTATCTTTCTTCTATACAGAAGGAACCCTAGACTATTCTATTGACTCATACCACCCTAAGGAGCTTTTATGAAAACCCACACAAATACTCAACCTAAAAGCAAACTGGCTTTTCCTGGATATAGCTGGATCATTGTCCTCCTCAGTGGCCTAATCCTTTTTTTCTCTGGTCCGGGCCAAACGTATAATGTTTCTGTTTTTATCGACTCTTACATTGAATCTGAAGGCTGGAGTCGCTCTGCCATTTCTGGATTTTATTCTGCCGCCACTTTAACGGCAGGTCTTTTAATGCCTTTTTCTGGCAGATTGATCGACAAGAAAGGCCATCGTTTTATGACACCAGTTATTGCTGGATCCCTTGCCCTAGCCTGTTTTTGGATGAGTTTTATGCAAGCCCCTTGGATGTTGGTACTGGGCTTTGTAATGATCCGACTGTTTGGGCAAGGCTCTATGACACTGCTTTCCACGACTCTGACACCACAGTGGTTTCATCGAAAGCAAGGCATTGCTCTTAGCATTGCTTCCTTAGGCGGCGTCGCTGGTCCTGCTTTAATTCCCATCATCAGTACTTATCTCATTCTCCATTACGGTGCCAGCCTTGCCTGGCGTTTCTGGGCTTTCTGGCTTTTAGCCTTGATGGTACCTTTGGCCGCCTTGTTGATTCGGAATCGGCCAGAAGATATCGGCATGGCACCCGATGGTAGAATGGCTTATGAAGCAGATTCCAAAGACATCACTTCCTCTAAAGAGACAAATCCTACGGCCCCTATGACCCCGGATTGGGAACCTGGAGACGCGACGAAGACCCGAACTTTTTGGATGATGATTTATTGTATGCTGGTCCCCTCTATGATTACAACAGGGATCACCTTTCATATTGTTTCTATCATCAGTGAAAAGGGATTTCCTGTGACCTTCGCAGCCTTGATCTTGAGTATCACGGCAATGGTACAACTACCAGTTACTTTTTTAATTGGCTGGGCTTGCGATCGGTTTCCTGTCTACAAATTAAAAGCCTTTAATTATCTGTTGATGGCCGCCGCTATTTTATTGTTGCTTTATAGCCCCACAAAGCCATTTTTGATTCTTTATGCGGTGATTCACGGCATTTCCATCAGTGCCGACCATGTCAGCACCAGTGCTTGGTGGCCTGGGAATTTTGGTCGAAAGCATCTGGCCACCATTCGAGGAATGGGCATGACGGCCATGGTCATTGGCTCGGCTTTGGGACCATTGCCTTTTGGCTTTGCCTACGATACCTTTGGCGACTATCAGTTTATTTTGTTAACCATGCTTCTTTTTCCCCTTTTAGCTTTTGGTGCTGCTCTTATCTCACCGCCTCCTCAAAAGTCTTCGAATTAAACCAACACCCGTCTTGACAGCAAACGAAGCGGAAAAGACAGCCGAGTGTCTATACTTAATGTCGTACCGAATGATTAAAACGAATGGAGGACTTCCCTATGCAAAGCATCCCTTTATTTATCCTACTGTTGTTCGCCTTTATTTTTGGCAGCCTTAGTAATTTTAAGAAAAGAAAACAGTGCACCTATCAAAGCATTATGACCAGAAGCCGCCTTACGGCTGTCGGGCTTTCCACCTTGGTTTTTCTTGGCATTACCTATAATACCGGCCATTTTTGGACTAATTATCTACTGGTGCTTGCAGCCAGTGTCTACATCCTGTCCGGCCTTATGGCGGCTGGTATTCATGAGAAGGGAATTCTTCAGTTTACCGGAGTCACCCTTTTGGGAAAAATCGAAAAATGGGAAGACCTTGATGAGATACGGGTAGAGAAGAATGGTTTAACGAAACTACGCTTTAAAAGTCGCTATGGAAAACAAACCCAGTGTTATCCGACCAAGGATTATTCAGAAATTCGAAAATTTATTTCTTCGCAAATACGAGGAGCCAACTAAGTAAGTTGGCTCCAGGTTGTAGACAAAGTAATTTGAACTCGGTTATAACACTACGATCTTGTGTGTTTTGGTCGAAAGGTCGAAAACAGAAATCCAAACTCACTCGTGCCCTGCGGGTACTCCGTTCAAACAAGGATTTCTACCGGTTTTCTCTCTTTTTCGAAAAACACATACAAGCTCTTTGTTAGATGTCCTCGCCTCAAATTACCATGTCTACATAATTTGTCTTCAGTCTAGAGCCAACTAAGTAAGTTGGCTCTCGCTATGTTTATGCTGTTTAAGTTTTCGTGAATAGTATAAAAAAATCGGTAACGGAATAACTATCCATCCAAAACTTTTGATCAAATTGTTCTTTGCCCGATTGGTATATCGTTGTTGCTCTTCTGCCACCATGGCATCATATTGTCCTCTGATCTCTTCTGCCACCTGAGAGCTGATTTCTTCTCCTTCCAAATCATAAACCCGGTCTACGTTCCATCTGCGATAATCTTCATAAGATTGATAGTACGGTGTCGGTGCCACGATATCCGCCAGCGCCATAAAGGCGGCAACACTACCACCAATGGTCATCATCAGTGTTGCAAAAAGCACTACATAAATATATACATTTTTGATCATTTCTTCTCCTCCTTGGTGTGAACCACCTTTTACTCCAATAACCAGCAGCCCTAACAAAGCAAACATGATAAACGGAATCACTAATGCTCCTACCATCATTTTATCCCACCTTTTTTCTGTTTCTTTTCTGCTACGGATTTTCTATGCTCTTTTCACCTTTTTTCTGCTTCTTTTTTACTACGCTTGAAAAGCAAAAAAGTTTTTTTGACAAGTTTCTTTTTTAGGGTTTTCATCGGACGAATGTGTGTTAAAATAGGTAGCAGGTACTATTTTTATCCTTAAGCCGCAGACCTTGAACCTTCTTATAGAATTGGAGGGATCGTATTGAATTGGCACATTCCTAGGAATAGTCACTTAACCAATATGAAAGATCAAATATTTCTCACCAGCCTCCGCATTGGGTTGGTGGCGTTTATCGTTGTTGCTCTTATTAACCTTATCAATTACCGTCCTGTATCCAATATTATTTCGCCCCTTCTCGGTGCTGGCTTTATGTTTTTTCTTCATCAGTGGTATCCTACAGAAAAAAGCAAAAGAATTCGTTTGCTTTTTTTATGCTTCTTGTGCTTGGTATACCTACCTGCCGCATGGCTTACTTCGCCCGGCTCTTATAGCGCTATGTCTTTTTATGCTGTCTTGATGCTCTTCCTTTGTTTCATTGTGATTCAAGAAACATGGGAATACATTTTCCCTGCCCTGTTTACAGTCTTGATGATCATTCTCCTTCATTTAGAACCACAGCATCCGGAGCAGTACTATTTTTATTCCGATCCTTATCTCAGAGCCTTCGATTTGTCTATTAATTTTGTAGTTGTTTCAATTACCCTATTTGCGTTGATCTTTGTCCTAAACCGTTCCTTCAACGATGAACATCAGCGAATTTATCAATATTCTATTACCGATCCTCTTACCAACTTATTTAACCGCCGGTATCTGCACCATTTTCTAACCCGTTTGATGGAAGACAGCCGTTTCCCAGACATCACCTATTCCCTATTGTTGATGGATCTTGATCATTTCAAGAAAGTTAACGATATCTATGGTCATCCAGAAGGCGATCAAGTCCTCAAAGAGTTTGCAACTGTCTTAGAAAAATCTTCCCGTAGAAATGATGTGGTGGTTCGTTTTGGAGGGGATGAATTTTTATTGCTTTTAATGGATACCGATGAACCCGGAATTTCCGTTGTTGAAGAACGAATTTTGGAACTCTTTCAACCAATTTGCGACAGATATCCCGATATCCCTTTATCTGTAAGTTTTGGAAGGGCTACTTGTTCTTCCGGCTCTGTAGATGAAGTAATTAAAATAGCAGATGATATTCTCTACCAAAGCAAAGATACTTCCAGAAAAAATGGTGTTTCCCGATCAGTCGAATAAAGGCTTATATTTCTATCCTCTCTCCCATTTCTTTGAAAAAAACCGTTTTTACAAAATCTTGCTTGCTGCGTAGATAGCTTTTCTGAGTAGCTTTTCTCCAACCCCACCTGTCTTTATCTGGGTCTGGCAAATGAATAACAGCCATTTTTTTGGGGGCAATATATTCCCGTACCAATTGCCTTGCTTTTGGAATGCCCGCATAAGGGAAATTAGCTAGCAACACATCCACCACTTCTTCTTTTAGCTGAAAAGTGTCGAAATTTTCTTTTTCTGGTGCCGCATCACCTAAATGCATCACCTTTTTTCCTCCATCCATCAGATAGGCTAAGTGAAGGATCGCCGTATCCGTTTCCCCTTCATGCCGCATGGCCATCCCTTTTATTCGAAGCCCTTCTAAGTAGATGGTTTCACTCTGTCCCAAAGCAGGATTCATTCCATATAATCTTTCTGATGAAACATCTGGTGCCTCTTTCCTAAGAGAGAAAATCACTTCTTCCGGTGCAATGATTTTGGTTTTTTGACTGTTTCTTAAAAAAGAAAGCACCCGCTCTGCATCAAAGTGATCGCTGTGCTGATGCGTCACTAGCAAAAAATCGATCTGATCATAAGGCGGTTCCTGGTTCAGTAGTTGCTGATAGATATCTTCCGGCGTACTTTTAAACATGGGAATCTTCGACTTAGTCAAGGCATCAATAAGGATCCTTTTGCTCCCTATTTCCACTAATACTCCTGAATTTGCAATGTATTGAATCCTTTCTGTTTTTTCCTGCCAATCACAAGAACGCATTCTTTCACCTCTCGTTTCCTTCTGATTATTCAACCTTTCTCTATGATAATACCAACAAGGCTTTATTTGCATATCGATCAACATAATCTAAGTGTCTCTGTGCTATAATTGTAGCTCATATATCTTTCTAGGCCTTCCTTTTCCTTCACTTTCTTCTCCAACAATCTTAGAATATCCCTTTTCCTCTAAAGCACCTAAAATTCGACGAGCACTGCGTTCAGTCATTCTCAAATAGTGGGCAAACTCTTTTGCCGTAACTTTGCATCCATGTTTATCCATCATGGCAACAATTCGATTAACACTTTTTACACTTAATTTTGTTTTTTCAGCTACAGATATAATTTTTTCCTCAAGCGAAGCCAGCCTGTATTCAAGCTGATGCTCCTTTCCAAGCGGTCCTTTGATTCTATGATTTTGATCAACTATAAAAAGGCAATCCCCTCCATATTTTTTTGCATGTTCAAGACCAATTCGTGCATTATGCTCAGCATCATAGGCAGTAGTATCAAACCCTATACCAACACTTGCTCTCATCTTCAGCTTTTTCCGGATTATATCTAAGAGTGTTATTTCACCATGGTTTTTTGAAGAGTTTTCTAAAGATCCACCCGTAGTAAAAATCAAGTATTCATCATTTCCCATTGAGAAAATTCTACCTTTAGTTTCTTCAGCATAGTCTAAAAGAATTCTATGAAAATCTAGCTTAAGCTTTTGCACTCCATATTCTGAAGGGAATTTCTTGATTTCTTTTTTGAATTCATCTATATTTACTACCAACACAGCAATTTGATTATGTCTAAGTTTTCTAGCTTTAACCTCATATAGCGCTGATTCAATTACTTGTCGAATTAGAGGGCGAGTTACTAATACTCTGTACACTGGTATCCCTTCCCTTTGTAAAATCTTGCTTGTTTCTTTCAGACAGGTTACAGCTGCTTCGGTTTTTTCATTTCTAAATAGATTCGTATGATAATCTGCCCACTCTTGATACTTTAAATTTTGCTCATATTCTTTTATAAAAACATTTTTACTGGACATCTCCAAATCTTCGTAAATTTCATTCATTTCTGTTGTTGAGACATTATCAAAACTCACCTTTTCAATGTTCCTGCCACTATTCTTCATTTTCAGAAGCGCTTGGTAAATACTCGTTCCGCTATGCGGCAAGTAAAGACTAGGAATTTCCATTTTCATTTTTTTCATCACAATGTAATATGGTACATGCCCTGAAAAAATAACTGCATCCATTTTATCGATATGTTGTTCTGCCAGGCATATAGCATCTTCTTTGCATCTATACGGCAGAGGAATAAACACTGCTTCTTTTTCATATTCTTTCGAAACTTTATCCATTATCGTTACTGAGTCCTCTGCTCCAATTAATCCAATTGTAAATTTCAATGTTACCACCTCATTTTACTGTTCGTATTGTAACCTAAATCACTTTCAAACTTCATATATCTATTGCTTTTAGCGAGTTTTACAAAAAATATAGTGGCACCCCCTTTGAGGCAGTATAATTGAGTCACCACAAGTAAACCTCTACCAAAAAGAAAGGGTGTCACTATGGTTACAATTATATGCCATCTCATTATGATTAATCAATTGCTTCTCGCTCTAATTGTTTCTGAATTTTTGTTTTCTCGGTTTTCATGTGCTCCTTTACAGTACCTTACTGTTGATTTATTATACATCATTTTATGTTCTTCCATCATCTTTTACTAGAATACATGAGCTCTATTATTCTATCCACTTAGAGAAGATCTAATCAGGTTTTCATTACACTTCTTCAGATATTTCCTTATAAAAAAAACCCTTTGAACCACATATAGTGGTTCAAAGGGTTTTTTTATTATTTATTTAACCGACACCACTCTAAGGCTGTCTTACAAAGAACTTTTGTCCCTAAAGCCAGTATTGCTTCATTAAACTCATAATGTGGGCTGTGGGGTGGATGAATTTCTTCCTCTTCTCCGTATCCTAGCCAAAGAAAAACCGAAGGAACTTCTTTAGCAAAAAAAGCAAAGTCTTCTCCACCCGGAGCAGGTTGATCTACTTCTATATAGGATCCTTCACCAAGCATTTCCTCAGTGGAAAACTTTGCAATTTTTACCATTTTTTCATTATTTATCACAGCTGGATATCCAAAGGTATAGTTAAATTTTGCTTTTGCATTCATTGCCTCAGCACCTTTTTCAATGACAGTCTTCATTCGATCATGAATTCGAAGACGTGTTTCTTCGTTGAAACTTCGTACTGTTCCATAAAAGTGCACCCTCTCCGGAATAGTATTGTACTGAGTTCCACCTTGCATAATCCCTATCGACATAACGCCTTGTTCGAAAGGACTTATATTTCGACTAATCACAGACTGAAGATTAACAATAATCTGCGAAGCCGTTATAATAGGATCGATTCCCATATAGGGGAGTGATGCATGAACCCCTTTTCCAACAACTTCCACATTGAATGGATCTGAGGCCGCCATTATGGGACCCACTCGCGATCCAACTTCCCCTACTTTCAATTTAGGCCATATGTGCATTCCCACCATAGCTTCTATTTTAGGCTCATCTGAAAGCACACCATCTTTTATCATATGTTGTGCACCACCACCTGTCGTAGCATCCTCTTCGGCTGGTTGAAACACAAGCTTCACAACACCACATATCTGATCTTTCATCTCATTTAAGACTTTGGCACAGCCGAGTCCCATAGCCATATGACCATCATGCCCACAAGCATGCATAAGCCCCTTATTCAATGACTTAAATTCAGTTTCTACCTTTTCTTCCATTTCCAACGCATCCATATCAAACCTAATTCCAATGGTACGTCCTGCCTGCTCTCCGTAGATTACTCCAACTAAACCAGTGTTGTAATATCCTTCCTTAACTTCAATTCCCAGGTCTGTTAATGACTTTTTAATATATTCTTTTGTTTTCCATTCTTCCTTACTTTTTTCAGGGATCTGATGAAGAGCTCTTCGATGATTAATAATCCATGCTTCGTTCGCTTCTATTTTGTCTCTAACAATTTCATTCATATTTATCAGCCTCTTTTTTAATATTGTCCATCTTTAACCAATCGTACTTACAACAGAATACTTCCGCCTGGACCTAACGGCAATCCAAGTATATGCCATACCGATAACATAATCATCCATACTACCATAAATGCAATTGTATAAGGCATGACCATAGACATAACCGTCCCGATTTTAGCTTTTTCTTTGTCATATTTAGCAAAAAATCCCAAAACAATTGGAAAGTACGGGAACATAGGCGTAATCGCATTTGTTACTGAATCACCAATTCTATAAGCAAGCTGAGCATACTCTGGTGAGTATCCTAGCAGCATGAACATTGGCACAAACACTGGTGACAGCAATGCCCATTTGGCAGCACCACTTCCAATAAAAATATTGACCACAGTACTCACCAAAAGAACTCCTAATACCATCGGTAATCCGGACCAGCCCAATGTTTCTATCAGATTTGCCGAACTGACCGCTAAGATCATACCTATATTCGTCCAGTTAAAATACTGAACAAATTGAGCAATGACAAAAACCAATACGATATACCCAGCCATCCCTTCCATTGCCTTTGTCATTAACTTCGGAACATCTGATTCAGATCTAATAGTACCCACCGTTATTCCATAAACCACACCTATAACGATAAACCAGAATAGTATAAAGGGTACAATCCCTCTTAAAAATGGTGACGGCACAAGGGTACCACCTTCCCCTCTAAAAGGAGAGTCTTGGGGAATCAACATTATCACTATTGCCATCCAGTAAATTAAGCTTGCAATTCCTGATCTTAAAAGACCTTTTGTTTCAATCGCCGAGACCTTAAATTCATCTTCTGCCAACTCAAAATCTTCTTCAGGTATATATTCGCCCGCTTGCGGCTCAACAAACCTTTTTGTAATATACGCCCCTACCACCGTAAGAACAAATGTGGATGCAATCATAAAATAATAATTAACAGCTGGTGAAACTTCAATACCAGGTTGTATAGTTTGTGCTGCTTCCTCAGTAATCCCAGCAAGCAACGCATCCGTACCAGCAATAAAAATATTTGCTGTAAAGCCAGCACATGCCGCTGCATATCCAGCCGCTATACCCACTAAAGGGTTTCTTTTCGTTCCATAGAAAAGCGCACCTGCTAAGGGTGGCACAATGATAATAGCCGCGTCAGACGCAATATTTCCTACAATCCCGATAAAAAAAACTGATAATAGTAATAGTTTTTCAGGTGCTCCTAACATAACCTTCTTCATAAAGGCTGACATAAAACCTACTTTTTCAGCAAGCCCTATCCCCAGTACCATCGTCAGCACAAGTCCCAGGGGCGCAAAACCCGTAAAGTTGCTAATCAAATTCAATACCATCCATTGCAGCCCATCACCAGACAGTAAATTTTTGACTATTATTTCTTGACCATCAATGGGATGGATAACAGAAATGCCCATATGACTGGCAACCAAAGAAATCATCATAACTACGACACATAGTATAACAAATAAAGTAAAAGGGTGTGGTAATTTATTCCCAGACCTTTCTACAAAATCAAGAAATTTGTTCAGCATAGATCTTTGCTCTATTTGTACCTTCACTGGCATTACCTCCTAAAATCTTATTTTTATCTGCTACAAGTACAACTTTTCGTCCTAAATATTTCTCGACCTCTCTACCTTCCTGCTATTTTGAGTATGACATCCTTATAAAGACATATCCCTTTCATTAAAACTGCTTCATCAAAATCAAATCCTTCGTTATGATGAGCAGCTTTCGTTTCAGCACCAAAAAAGATATAAGTCGCTAAGCCGCCCCGCTCTTGCACTGATTTCATCATAAAAGTCGCGTCTTCACTTCCACCCAAATACTTTTCATTAATGACTCCTGTGATTCTTTCTTTATTTTCCAGTGCTACCTCTTTAACAATATCAACTAATTCCTCGTCGCAATCAGCCGCAAGTGCCTCGCCCTCTTTTTTCATAGAGACGTTATTGCCATACATCTTTGCAGCACAATTCAGTATTCCAGCGACTTTATCATACATATAATCATTTAATTCAGGTGTCTCACCACGAGTTTCAATTTTCAAAGTAGCTGCTGGTGGAATGACATTGCGCCCTATTCCTCCTTGCATCACCCCTACATTAACTCTAGTTATACCCTTACTATGAGGTGAAATCGCATGAATATTAAGCACTGCCGTAGCCGCCGCCAAAAGTGAATTTTTTCCTTCTTCTGGTGCATTGCTTGCATGAGATCCTTTTCCATAAAAATATGCATCCATCTTAGTCGTAGATAAAAAACCTGTCGTTTTAGGGGCAATGAATCCAGTTTGAAGATTAAACCCCAAATGCCCAGCTAGAAAATAGTCCACATCCTCTAATAAACCTTTCCCTACCATCGCTCTAGCACCTCTTACGCCTTCTTCCGCTGGTTGAAAAATAAGTTTGATAGTACCCGTTAGGTTTTTTTTTTCTTTTATCAGCAATTCTGCTAAACCTAGTCCCATAGCGGTATGACCATCATGTCCACAGGCATGCATCATCCCTTCATTGACAGACGCAAACCCTTCTTTTGTAGGTCTATGCTCCAAATCTTTTCGCTCAATCACGTCATTAGCGTCTATGTCAAAACGAATCGCAATAACTGGTCCGGGCCTTCCAGTTTTTAAAATTCCAACAGCTCCCGTATACCCTTCCATTTTTTCAATAAACTTTGAGTTTCCGCCTTGTCTTATACCACGCTCAATATGATTTGAAATTTCTTGCTCAGCGTCCCTTCCCATCACCATTGGTATATGAATAACTTCTTTGCCATACTTCACTTCCAATCCTAATCCTTCTAATATTTCAATAATTCTGGATGTTGTTCGAAATTCCTTCCATCCCGATTCTGCATAAAGATGGAACTCCCTCCTATAGCCAATAACTTTTTCTTCCACTTCTATCACATCCTTTCTGGCATCCAACCTAAAATGCTTTCTTTTTTCCCTTACCAATTTATAATGTTTTTTTTAACCTATCCCCCTTCCTATAAGGCCGTTCATTTACGGTCTATTTATGGAAATGTCCTTATGTATCTTAATATTCGACATTTATTTTGAAATTCCTCTTTTATTTTTATTTTATTTTTACTTTATTTTTTCGTTAAGGTTTCAAACGTATTTTTCACATGTTTATGATAATCTAAAAATACCCCACCATATTAGTTGAAAAATCCCCCAGAAGAAGTACAATTAACCCTATGACATTTCATAGGGGGCTAAGGGGATGATCCGTTTAGTGCAAAAACAGGAAATCATATTAAAACATTTTAGAGAAGGGAAATCACAGAGAGATATTAACAGGGAAACAGGTATTTCCAGAAAGACAATCCGGAAGTATATTGAAAAATATGAGGAGCAAAAACAAAGAGTTCTTGAGGGGGATCCAGAAGATAAAGAAATCATCAATGAGTTTATGGCACCACCTAAATATGATAGTAGCAATCGTGTACGAAAGAAGCTGACAGATGAAATCATCGATCGCATTCATTTTTTCATAAGAGAGAATGAAAAGAAAAAATCAACAGGAAGGAGCAAACAACAGAAGAAAAAAATTGATATTTATGAGTGTTTAGTGGAGGAAGGGTTTGACATTAGCTATACAACCATTTGTAATTACATTAGAGAATATACGGAGACTGTCAAGGAAGCCTATGTCAGGCAGGAATATCAGCCAGGAGAGATCTGCGAATTTGATTGGGGGTATGTTCACTTAACGATTGACGGGAAACCAAAAATGGTTCAAATGGCCGCTTTTACCAGCGCAAAAGGTAATTATCGGTACGCGAACTTGTATCACAACCAAAAGATGGAAAACTTTTTAGATGTTCATGTGAAATTCTTTAATGAGATTGGAGGGATTTATCAGACGGTGGTCTATGACAATATGAAGGTGGCTGTAAAGAGATTTGTCAGTAGAACCCAAAAGGAAGCGACGGAAGATCTGTTAAAGTTATCGCTGTACTATGGCTTTCAATATCGGTTTTGCAATGTTTGTAGAGGGAATGAAAAAGGCCACGTCGAGAGAAGTATTGAATACATCAGAAGAAAAGCTTTCAGCAAACGGGATACATTTGACAGCCTGGAACAAGCGAATCAATATCTACAGGAGACGTTGGAAAAACTCAACGCTCGTCCGACAGAATACCAGGAAGGGAAAAGCCCGGCGGATATCCTGGAGGAAGAAAAGCCCTACCTGCTTGAATGGATGCCAAGTTATGATACGGCAAGGACTTCTGAACTGAGAGTCAATAAATACGCCGTGGTCAGTATCGATGAAAACAAGTATTCAGTTCCTGATGACTTAGTGGGCCGGTTTGTTTTTGCTAAAGTATATCCGGAAAAAATCTTACTGTATCATCAGGAAAAGCTGGTAGCCGAACATTTGCGAAGCTATGGTGCCCATACCTGGAGTATCAATATCCAGCATTACTTCAACACCATAAAAAAGAAGCCTGGGTCCCTTCATTCGAGCACAGCCATGCAACAAATGAACCCCACGCTTCAATCCATATACAATTATCATTATACCGAAAATCCCAAGGATTTCATAGACCTTTTAGAACTATATGATAATGTTAAAACACTTAGACATACCAGAACATGCGGCTATGAATAAGTTTTTTCAAAGCTTGTATTAAGTGTTAAACTGATTCATTTATCGGAGTCTGTAGCTTAAGTTTTACAAACAAAACAGATTTCAAAAAAGCCTAAAGTGCTTAGCTCCAGTGGAGATCGAAGCCAAGCACTAATATCATAGTTTTTTTCAATTACTTATCTGCTTGACAATGGTCAGTTCAGACCGTCTCTTTCCTCTTTTTTATGATAACCCTTTTTAGTGGTCTTCATTTTTAATCTGCTCTTCTTTGGCAAAAATGCAAGCATGCTGATGACCCTCAAATACTTCCGTATAATCATGATTACAAGTCTTGCAAGCTTCCTTGGCGTAAGGGCAACGTGGCCCAAAGCGGCAACCTTCCGGCAGATTGATTTGATCTGGTGCTTCATCATCAATCAGAATACGCTTTTTTTCATAAGTGGGATCGGCTACCGGTACGGCGGATAATAATACCTGAGTGTAAGGATGCTGCGGATTTCTCACTACTTCATCCACCGGTCCAATTTCCATTATTTTCCCAAGATACATAATGGCAATACGATCACATAAGTACTTGATCGTAGAAAGATCATGTGAAACATAGAGCATGGTAAGACCCATTTTTTTTCGAAGATCCTTTAACAGATTGAGAATATCAGCCCGAATGGAAACATCCAGCATCGAAACTGGTTCATCCGCAACCAATACCTTCGGTCCGACCACAATCCCTCTGGCAATAGCGACCCGTTGCCGCTGACCACCGGACAGTTCGTGAGGATACCGGTGAACATAATGGGCTGCTGGTTTCAGTTCCGCAATCTCAAGGACCTCCATCACTTTTTCATAAAGAGCTTTTTTATCTTTCAGTCCATGAATTCGCAGAGGTTCGGCAATGGTTTCAAACACATTGAAACGAGGGTTTAGGGTTTCGTAAGGATCTTGAAAAATCATCTGCACTTCTTTCCGGAAACTTTTTTGTGCCTGTTTGTCTTTAAGATTCAATGGGTGACCATCAATGGTAATCGTGCCATCTGTTGCTTCCTGAAGTCTTACCAAAATTTCGCCGGTGGTGGTTTTTCCAGAACCACTTTCGCCGGCCAGTCCTAGGATTTCTCCTTTATCGATGGTCAGGTCAACCCCGTCGATGGCCTTTACAAACTTTTTCTCTTTATTAAAAATATCCTTAAATCCTTTATTCACTGGATAGTACTTTTTCAGATTTTCAATTTGAATTAAAGGGCTTCCGCTCAAGAGACATCCCTCCTTATTTCTTCAATAATCCGTTCTCTTACTTTTTCCCAGGTTTCCCGTTTCTGACTTTCTTCCCGGAATCTTTCCACTTCTTTATTATGGTGACAAGCAGAAAGGTGATTGGGTGCCACTTCTTCCAAAGGAGGCTGCTCTTCCATACAAATTTCTGTCCGGAAAGGACATCGGGCACGGAATCGACACCCAACCTGCTCTTGCATCAGATTTGGCGGTGATCCGGGTATGGAAATCAACTCTTCGCCAATTTCATGAATACTGGGAAAAGCATTGTTAAGTCCTAGGGAATAGGGATGAACCGGTTTCGTAAAAAAGGCTTTCGTAGAAGCTTTTTCCATTATTTTTCCGCCATACATTACAATAATGGTTTCACAGGTTTCGGACACAACGGAAATATCATGAGTGATAAGGATCATGGAGCTATTGATCTTTTTTTGAATTTCAATCACCTGTTGCAAAATTCGATCCTGAACCACTACATCCAGTGCTGTAGTCGGCTCATCCGCAATAATCAGTGAAGGATTCAGGGTTAAGGCCATGGCAATAATGGCCCGCTGTTTCATGCCGCCACTCATCTGATGCGGATAGCTTTTCAGCCGTTTCTCTTCCAAGCCAACCATTTTGAATACTTCAATGGCACGTTCTCTGGCCTGTTCTCGGGTCATATCCGTATGAATTTGTATCCCTTCAATGAGCTGATCTCCAACGGTATATACCGGATTCAATGCATTCATCGCACTTTGAGCGACCATTGCAATTTCCGTTAACCGAAGTTTGCGAATTTCTTCTTCGGTTTTGGTTACCAGATCTTCTCCCTTAAACATCATCTGTCCTTCACTGATGCGACCATTTTTCGACAGGAGTCTCATAACAGATTTAGCCAAGGTCGTTTTGCCACAACCACTCTCTCCAACCAAACCCACACTTTCTCCTACTTCCAACGAAAATGAAACATCTTCCACCGCTTTTAGCACACCGTCTTCTGTCGTATATTCAATACTGACATTTTTAACATCCAATAGTGCCATTTTATCGCCCCCTCAATCTTGGATCTACGACTTCTTCTAAGGCTCTGGCTAAAAAGAAAATAGACAGAAGCAACAGAACAATGGCAACACCGGGAGCTGTAATCCACCACCAGGCTACACGGGAGTTACCGGTACTAAAGACAATGTGCAGGATTTGGCCCCAGCTGGGAACCGCTGGATCGCCAAAACCAAGAAAAGCAATACTGGCTTCAGCGGCAATTGCCCAGTTTACCATAAATGCCATCTCCAACAAGATTAACGGGACTACGTTTGGCAGAATATACTTGAACATCAGCCTCAAATCACCGGCACCTGCCACCCGTCCTGCTTTAATATACGGCCTTTTGGCAATGGAAAGCACCTGAGAACGTACCAACCTTGCCACCGTCCGCCAGGAAAGCATGGATACTGCCAGAATAACATTCCAAATACTCGGCCTCATCACGGCCGATAACACAATCACAAAAGGAATAAACGGAATGGCATAGAAAAAGTCGACCACCCTCATTATCATGGTGTCTATCCATCCTCCATAATAACCTGCAATAATTCCCACCACAGAACCGATAACGGTTACCAGCAGCGCTGCCAATAAGCCTACCATTAAGGCGGTTTTGGTTCCCAATACTACCTGAGAATAAATATCACGACCTACATCGGTGGTTCCAAAAGGGTGAGCACGGGAAGGCGGTTCCAAACGACGAATACTACCTTCTTCATCATAATGCCGATCTCTGGGTCCATAAGGAGCAATTACATCGGCAAAGGCGGCCACCGTTAAAAAGAAGATCAGTAAAACCACACCTATCAGTGCCAATTTATCCCGACGTAAATTTTTTACAAACAGCCTGAAAACACTTTTGCTGTTCCCTTTCTTCTCTAATGCTGCAACGTTCATGCTTTCACCTCTCTTTTTCCGATTATTTGTAAGAAATACGCGGATCTAAGAATGCGTATAACATATCTGCTACCAGATTCATAAACATAACCATAGCGGAAATAATAATAAAACATCCTTGCGCCAAAGGGTAATCATGCCGTGTAACCGCTGTCACAATTTCCCGTCCCAAACCGGGCCAACTGAAAACAACTTCTATCAGCACCTGTCCTCCAATGGAAGAACCGATAAAAAGTGCTCCGGCGGTTACTACCGGTAATAAGGCATTTCGGGCCGCATGACGGTAAAGAATATTTCTTTCCTTTGTCCCTTTTGCCCGAGCCATTTCAATATAGTCTTCTGACATGACTTCCAGCATACTGTTTCGCATAATCAACATAGGGGTCGCTACAAAGTAAAGACCGGCTACTAAGCTAGGAAGAATCAAATGCTTTAGAAAGTCCAGGGTAAAAAATATTTCTGTAAAGGTACCTCCACCGGTTCCGGCTGTCCGCATTCCTTGGGCAGGAAACCAGCCTAGCCGCACAGAGAAAAGAAGAATCATCATCAGCCCTACCCAGAAGGTAGGCGCTGATCTGAAAATAAGAGAGATGGTAATCCCTAAGGATTCCAATCGGGAACCTCTTTTCCAGGCCATCCAGGCACCTCCAAAAACACCAATGGTATAGGCAAACACCATGGCTGTCAGCATCAGAATTAAGGTGGCTGCCAGTTTTTCTTTTATAATTTCAATGGCTGGACGATTATAAAAGAAAGAATCTCCAAAATCTAATCGCACCAAGTCAGATACAAACACTTTATATTGATCCCAGAGACTTCCGTCCAATCCATAGCGTTCTAATAATTGTTGCCTTGCTTCTGGCGGAATGGATGGATCCACCACAAAAGCCGTCGGATCTCCCGGCATGGTTCGAAAAAGGTAAAAGATCATCGTTGACACTAAAAAAATCATTAGTAACATGACCAGTAATCGACGTAAAAAATAGTTTAACAAGCTATCACCTTCCTTGTAGAGGATTAAGATGCTTCTGAAATTCACTTAATATTCCGAATAATAGGGCGGGTTCATGACACACCAACAGCAAAGGATCACGCTTCTCGCTTTAGTGAGTATGAAGTAAAACATGAAAGTCGAGATATCGACTTTCATGTTTTAAGTGTTGTTAAACAGGACTCTTAAGGATGGTTATTGCGCTGGCATCCGAAGTTTGCCTTCGCTATCCCAGGTAAATCCAGCTTCTATAAGAATTTCTTTAGCCATCTCTGGATCATAGGTATCATAAATAGGTACTTCCGGATTATGCCAGAACTCATTGGCTTCTACAATCGTTAAACCAGCACCTCCACGTGCTCCGTATCCATTAAGATGAACGTCTAAGGCAAGATCATAATCTACCAGATGCGCCATCGCAATCCGGAAATCTTTGTTGCTAAAAGGTGCTCGATCCAGATTCATCCCAAGATAGAAAAATCCGATATCGTCTGCCTCTGTTAATTCCAAGTGATCATACTGACCATCGGCATTATTGGCTATTTGCTCCGTATGAGCTGGCACTAAATCATAAGATACCATGTCAACATTGCCTAATTCCAAAGCTGTCAAAACTCCTTCCGGAGAAGCAAAGATCTGGAAAATATACCCATCAATGTGTACCGGTTCAAAATAATCATCAAACTTAGATAATACTAGTTCTTCGCCTGTCTGGAAACGATCCAGCTTGAAAGGTCCACTTCCAATGGCGTCTTCGTTGCCGTATTGCACTGGATTGTCAATGTTTTCCCAGATATGTTTTGGCAAAATTGGAATTTGTGCCAAGGTGTTGGTGATAAATGGTGCATAAGGCTCTTCCAGGATAAATCGCACTGTGTTTTCATCCGTAATTTCAATGCTTTCAATAGGCTCTGTAAAGGATGCAAAATATTCTACATTTTCATTAATAAATAATTCGTAGGAAAATTTCACGTCTTCCACGGTAACTGGTTCTCCATCATGGAAGGTCATGCCTTCACGAAGGACTACGTCAATAATATTGTCTTCCACAATGTCCCAGCTTTCAGCGGCCCATGGCACCGGCTCGATATCAGGAGAAATCCGAACCAGCTTATCATAGATGAGTCTTAGGTTTCTCCAACCATAAACACTTCTTGAGCTTAATGGGTTCATATCATCAATGTTTACGTTACTAGCCACGGTTAAGACGGTTTTGTCTGTTTTAGGCTTAATGCTGAAGGGAGTCCACTCATTAAACAAGCCTTCTCCAGGAATATTAATCACATCTTCAAACAACTCTTTGTTGTAAGTCTGCATATTAGCCCTTGAGTATAGGGTTATTTTAGGAACATCTTCTGCTAAAATCTTTTGTGCTTCCCATACCAACTCTCTCCGGGCATCTAAATCCATTTCACGACGCTGGGCATCTGCCAGCTCGTCAAAGGCTGGATTCCGGTAACGGTTGGTGTTGTTTCCACCCGGCTCTGCATTCGCTGAGTGGTTAATGGAGTGAATAAACATATCCGGATCCAGTCGTTCAATACGTCCAGACCAGCCGATGGTATAGGCATCAAAATCACTCTCATCTCCATACAGTACATCCAATAATACGGCAAAATCCATGGGCTGAGCGGTTGCATCAACGCCTAGTTTCTGCAATTCCTCCACTACTTCCTGTGCCATTTCATAATTCACCATATTGTCTTCCGGTAAAGAGCTATAGATTGTAATGGACGGAACCACGTCTCCCATCTCTTCATCTGGAATATCCGATACCGGTGTTGCTGGTTCTGATGTTCCACCGCCCCCACAAGCACTGAGCAGTAATGCGGCTGCTAACAATAAACTCAACCAGCTACTTTTTCTTTTCATCATCCTCATGCTTACCTTCCTCCTTTTTTGATATGTAGCAATATTTTGAATCAAATCAAAGTCAGTTTACCACTTTTCAGTCAGTTCTGTCAAATTATCTTTCCCAAAATACGTTGTATATTTATGCGACATTATTTTTTTGCGAAATTCGCACCATTCTGTCAATTCTAAGTGTATACATTGCAAAACAGCCCTCTTTCGTTCAAGGGCTGTTTTTTCAATCCTTAAGAGCTTTGGATGATTATGCATGGTTGTATAAACCCTTTTTGCTTCTAAAACCTTTTACTCAAGGCTTTCCTTCTCTATCTGTAATGCTCTATCCATTTTATGCCTCCTTCCTACAGCATCTGCCGACACCTCTATTATATGAGTTGCCCTTCTCTGTAGCAATGCGTAAAAGAAAGAGGGATCATTGTTTTTCTCGATGGGTCCTAAAATATCTTCTATGGATCCTATGCCCTTTCCTTTATCGACGCAAGGTAGCAATCATTCTATTAGGCTCTAGTAATAAACATAATGCGGCTTCAATGTTTGTCACCACTATATCCGACACGGTCATTAGGGGAGCAAAAGCACCTTCTCCGCCAATTATTCCAATGGCCAGAGCCGCTTTACGAAACATCGCCATATCATTGGCTCCATTACCAACAGCAATGGTATGACTGGCTCCCAAAGCTTCAATAAAGGCCTCTTTATCTTCTGTGGTCTGTGAACCACGAACCACTTTTACCGTCGCTGCTCCTTCCAGACGTTTTTCAATGAGTGGAGCTGTCCCATGGGTATCGGCTGTAATAATGTGGAGTGATGCCTGTGCTGAAAGGTTTTTTAATAAAGCCACCGTTTCGTCAGATAGCTGCCCGCCGATGGCCAAGGTTCCGTTTAAGTCAAAAACAATATGTTCAATTTCATACCTTTGGTCTCCTGGTATATTCAAAATAAGTGACATAAGGACATCCTTTCTTGTTAGGTTTTAGCCGATGAGTCCTTCCAGATAACATCTGGTTTCCTCCTGCTTCGGTTCTTGAAAAAGTGCTTCTGTTTCCTGAACTTCCACTAAAACGCCGTTGCTGATAAAGGCGGTATAATCAGCGATCCTTTTGGCCTGAGCCATGTTATGGGTTACAATAACGATGCTCACTTCCTTTGCTAATTGTCTCAAGGTTTCTTCAATAACAGCCGTGGATTTTGGGTCTAAAGAAGAACAAGGTTCATCCAACAGCAATACATCCGGATTTAAGGTTAGGGAACGGGCAATGCAAAGACGCTGTTGCTGTCCTCCTGAAAGCCTTACGGCCGACAAGTTCATCCGATCCTTTACTTCTTCGTAAAGCCCCGCCATTTTTAATTTTTCTTCAATCAGCATGACTTCTTCTTTGGCCGTTAATTTTTCATGGTATCGAATGCCATATTCCATGTTTTTTTTGATAGAAAAGGGAAAGGGTGTCGGTGTTTGAAATACCAGCCCTATACGTCGTCGAAGGATTTCCAGAGGCAGGCTTTGAATGGAAGTTCCTTTTAACTGGATTTCTCCTCGAGTAGTAGCTGTCGGCTCTTCTTCTGTTAGTCGGTTAATGGATTTCAGCAAAGTGGTTTTGCCACAACCGGAGGAGCCAATCAGAGCCGTAATCTTTTTTTCTGGTATTTCTAAAGAAATATCTTTCAATACTTCTGTTTTTCCGTAATGAACATGCCAGTTCTTAATAGCGATGGCCTGGGTCATTTTTCTTCCTCCTTCCTATCCTGAAATAAATAAAAAGAAATCCCATAGGCTATAAAAAACATACTCAGCAGCACCAAGGCGGTTCCAAAAGCGTTTTCCATGGAGATCCGCTCTGCTGCCATAAAGTACAAATGATAGGGTAAGGCCATGACTGGACGAAACAAGGAGTTCGGTACAGAAGCGGATACAACCGCCGCTGTTAGAATAATAGGCGCTGTCGCTCCCATGGCATAAACCGTCCCCAGCAGGATTCCGGAAAGAATATCTTTTTTTCGTGCCGGCCATACCAGCTTAAAAAAACTATAGGATTTTGATACCCCCAGGGCATGAGAAGCCATTATTTGATGAGCAACCATTTCCCGCAAAGCTTTTTCCGTATTAATCACGATGACCGGAAAAATCATGATGGATAAGGTCAGTCCGCCAGCCAGCAAAGAATGGCCAAATCCAAGAAGAACCACAAAAAAGGTATATCCGAACAATCCTAGAATAATAGAAGGTATTCCAGCAATGCACTGAACAATCAGCCGGACAAAGGCATCTATTTTACCGGACTGATTATACAAAAAAAGGTAGACCGCTACGGACAACCCTAAGATAGTTGCCAAAGAGGTACTGATCAGCCCTAAGGCTAAAGAACCCATCATGGCGGGGAAAATACCGCCTTCACTGCCTAGTGGCCTTCCCTGTGGTGACGCGGTTAAAAATTCCATATCAATCGCTGAAAAGCCCCGGATAAAAATGCTTCCAAAAATAAAAGCGGCTGCGGCCATAACCACCAAAAGAGAAGCATAGATCCAGCTCTGAAGAACATAGTCTTTCCAATGTTTCTTCACACCTTCTTTCATGAAACTTCACCTCTGCTTTCTATTTGCCTGCGCAGCCAGTAAAAAAGAAGGTTGATCCCTAAAAGCAACATCAGCAATACAAAACCGGCTCCAAAAATAGCATGGTAGTGCTGACTTCCCAAGGGTGCAGACCCCATCTCCAGAGCAATAAGTGAAGGAATCGGCTTGACTCTGCCCAGCAAAGAATCTGGCATCAGGGGTGAGTTTCCTACCACCATCATCACCGCCATGGTTTCTCCCATAGCCCTAGAAGTCCCTAAAACAGCTCCGGCAATCATCCCTTTTAAGGATAAGGGTAAAATAAGTTCCCGTAACATATACAGATGGGAAACGCCCAGGGTTTTAGAAACCTCTAGATACTGACTGCCTGCTGCTTCCATGCTTTCTGCCATAACAGAAATCATAAAGGGAAGTACCATAATCGCCAATAACACACCACCGGCCAGTAAGGAATCTCCGGAACTCATGGAGAAAAGATTTTCCATTAGAGGAATCAGGTATACCAAACCAAGCATTCCATAAATAACCGAGGGGATACCAGCCATGATATCAATAAGGCTTCGTAATGGTCTTCGTAGAGGCCCGGGACAAAGATATGCAAAAAACAAAGCGGCCCCCACCGCCATCGGCAGTGCCAGCACAAGGGCCACCAGTGGCAAGGCTAAAGTTGCTGCCAATATTGGCCTCAGACCAATCCTAGGATGGTGAGACACAGGCCTCCATTCGGCTCCAAAGAGAAAATCCTTCACCGACACCTCCTGAAAAATCGCCAGGCTTTCCCGGAAAATCAAAAAAATCACCAGGGCTAATATGAATACAGCCACAACAGTACAGGCACGTACCGTTGTGGCAAAAAGTTTTTCCAATCGATGATAGAACATTTTTTTCATTCCTTATTGAACTGGCACAAATCCCATTTCATCAAGAATCTGGATGCCTTTTTCAGATTTAATATATTCCATAAATGCAGCTTCTGCTGGATTCAATTCTCCATTCCATACCAATACTAAAGGTCTGGCTACTGGATAGGTTCCATCAAGGATGTTTTCAAGACTTGGCTCCACTCCATCCAAAACAAAAGCTACCAAATCATCTTGATGCATTTCTGCCACACCAAAAGAAGCATATCCCATGGCTAATGGATTATTCATCAATCGATCCACTAACCCTGTCATGGAAGGAACTTCAATGGCCGTTTCGGTCACATCCACTTCGCCCATCATAGCATTTTGAAACACTCCATGAGCACCGCCGCCTACATCACGAACCAATAGCACAATTTCTTCTTCTGGCAGGTTTTCATCTACCTGGTTCCAATGAGTCCATTCGCCTGAGAAAATATTTTGCACTTCTTCCGCTGTGATTTCAGAACGATTCTGCCCTAGGGGATTATTCTGATTAACGGCCATCAGTAATGCATCCATGCCGATAATGGCTTCCTGATATTCCTCTAAAGCTTCTCGCTCTTCTTCCCGTGCATGACGAGCCAACATTCCTATGTTCGCCGTTCCATCCAATACAGCTTTTGCTCCAGCACCGGATCCACCAGTAGATACACTGATCTGAATGGTTTCCGCCGGCAAGGAGTCATCTACCTGATCCCAGGTTCCAAATTCATTCTGAAATTCATCGGCTATCTGAGAAATCGTAGGCGCCAGGGTAGAGGAGCCGGTAAAAAGCAGTTCTCCGTCGAAGTTTTGATCTTCTGCGGCTGTATCACCGCTGCCACCTCCATTGCCACAAGCAGCCATGGTCACCATCATCAATCCTATTACTACTATCTTTGCCATTTTTTTCATCTTAATCCCTCACTTTGCTTGATATGTATGCTTATCTGACATTTGCCCAACACGTCTTATCATAGCAGAAGGAAGAGATTTCAGCCAATAGATATTCTCTATCTATTTTTTTATTTTGATAAGGATTGTCTATATTCATTTTCCTTTCTTGACTTCTTGACTTCTTGACTTCTTTCATCGCTTTCGCTATAGTTAGATTATTCAAAATAACCATCAATGAAAAGGGGGAAAACTAGCCCATGAGCCGCATGTATACCATGGAATCTTTCTTAAGCGCTATTGGCTGGCTATCGCTCCTTTTGGGATTGATTATCCTTAATTTTTATGGCTATTACCGTCAGAAAAGCCTTCCTGCCCGATGGTGGTTTCATAGTGCCTCCTTTTTAATAGCAGGAGTATGTTGCCTAAAGATCATGATCATTGCTATGCTGGAAATGCCTATAAAAACCTCTTTCCAGCAATTCACCTACCTGTTAAGCTGGGCAGCCAGTATCACGCTTCTCTTCGCTGCTTTTTTTTATTGGCAAACTACCCGCCAGAAAAGTAATTCCAACCCTGAACCATCGTTACCGCTCCCTCTGGCCTCTTTATTTCAGGCAATGGAAGACTGGATATGCATTTACGACAGTGATTTTAACCTAATGAGTAGCAATCACCAAGATTATCCGCTATATTCAGTGACAGAGCTTCATCACCTGCCAAGCTTTCTCCACCAAGTAAACCTATTGCTTTCAAAGGAAGAATCTACCCGCCTTCATTTATTTCTAAACCATTTAGATGCTAAGAACGCCTTGATGGACATCCAGTTATTATTGCACCCTTTCAAAAGCTATATGGTTTTATCAAAAGTGCTGGATCATCATCGTATATGGGTAGGAACGATTATGCTCATTCATCCAGCCGAAAAAGAACTGTCATTGATCCATTCTATCGACACCCAAAACAAACAAATAGAAGCATATAACCAACAACGACAATCTTCCTTATTAAAGCTGGAACAATTTGAATTTGAAAAGGAAAAGGATCGTTTATTGCAAGACCTCAACCTCAGTATTATTCGTAGCATTCAGCATCATATTCACCAGATTCAAAGACTGCAGGAGAATAAGTCCCTGGCCGTAAACGAAAAACGAAGCGCTATTGCCCGTATTAGTGAAGAGATTGGCTGTTTATATAAACAACTGCGTCAAACAGTACGCCAGATGGCAACGAAAGGAGAATAAGGTTCCTATGATCCGACTTTTGCTAGCCGACGATCAGGTATTATTCCGAAGTATGTTAGAAGAAGTCATTACCAGTGATGAACGTTTCCATTTAGTAGGATGTGCCTCGAACGGGTTAGAAGCTTTGGATTTAATGAAAGTAACCCAGCCGGACGTAGCACTGCTGGACATCCGGATGCCTAAAATGGATGGTCTGGCCACCCTTGCCGCTATTAAGAAACAGTATCCTACTGTCAAAGTATTAATGCTTACCACTTTTGAAGATCCTTTCAGTGTCCGAGAATCACTCCAAACTGGCGCCGACGGGTATTTACTGAAAAGCATGAAACCACCAGCATTATTGGCTGCTCTTTTTTGTGTCGCCCAGGACATTATGGTCATGCATCGTGAAATCTATGAATCTACTTTAAAAAACAATACACCTGCTCTTGCTAACCATGCTCCCACTTTGGAAATTGATGGAATACAGTTTACGAAAAGTGATCTGCAAATTATGAAAGGAATTGCCGAAGGAAAAACCAACAAAGAAATTGCTCTTCTTCTAAACTATAGCGAAGGAACCATCAAAAATAAAGTATCTCAGTTGCTTTCCAAAACAAATCTTCAGGATCGTACGCAAATATCGGTTTATGCCCTTAAAAACCAACTGATTTAAGCGATCATAAACAGGATGGAGACGGAATTGCGAGAGGAAATTCACCATAGATATGAAAACCACCTCCTTCGCCAGAACCAAAGCTAATTCTTCCTCCCAAAACTTCTATCCGTTCACGAATTCCTTTCAGCCCCAAACTTTCCGTTACATGGGTGCAACCACTACCGTCATCGATGGCATATACCTCAAACTGATGTTGCTGATAGCGGAGAAAGATATGCAATGTTTTGGCACTACCATGCCGAATAGCGTTGGTAATCGCCTCCCGGCATAACCGATAAACAGCTTCATTTTGTTCAGCTTCCAACACATAAGGTGTTCCCTGACACCTTACCTCCAACTGAAGCGGGCTGGTTGCCAGCGACAAAATCGCCTCTTCTAAATTAGACACCGGAGGAGAACCCTGCTGACAAAGGGAATCCTGTAGATCTGTCAAATTGTTGAGAAGTAGTTCTTTCCCTTCATAAAGACACTGATCCAGGACTTTTCCGTCTTTCTCTAACAATGCCAGTTCAAGTTTTCCCATGACCACCGTTAAACTATGTCCTATAAAATCATGTACATTTTGCGAAACCAAAGAACGAGCTCGAAAAACAGCCAGTTCTTTTTCTTTTTTTGCAAGATTCTCCAGTTGTTCCCCCATGGCTTCCAGCTTCTTTTGAGAAGCTTGAAGCTGCTCCTGCATGCCCACTATTTCTGTAATATCAATAAACAGGATGGCTGTCAGATCCTTTTCTATCCTCATTTTTCTCCATTTCAAGTGACGATCCCGGCAGACAGTCCTAAAAGAAGTTGTTTCTTCTGTCGGCGGTAAAATGATCCACTGCCACAAATTCTGACGATTTTTCTCCTGATCCTGCCTAAAGAAAAACGAGATCACTGTTTCAAAAGAACCTTCAAAAACAAACGCCTTTGTCTCTTTCAGTCCATTGGATGGCAGCCAGCTTTTTACGGCCGGATTCATATCCACTATCTCTAAAGAAGGATTCAACCATATAACGCCCTGTTTGAAATGATCGTACACATGCTGGCGAGAAAGGGGCACAATATCTAAAAACCGATAAATACTGGCCGGAATGGCAAAAAAAGTAATGGAAAGTGCCATGGCAATAGGCGTCACATCAAAGGGGCGAAAAGGAAAAATCCATGGAATATCTGTAAGCTTAAACGTAATATAGTAAAAATTGATCAATAGTGGTGCCAAGGCACAAGAAGCAAAAAGACGACAGATGATCTTTTTCTTTGCATGAAACCGAGAATCAAAAGAACGCCGAACCAACAGGAACATCCCTGCTAAAATATATCCGTACAAGATAAACTGACTTGGCAAAAACATCCAGCCAAAACGGGTCCGCCCATATTCAAATACAGAATAAAACCCATAATGCAGCGGATTGGTTGCCACAGCAAGAAAACTGATGATTGGATGAATCAGCAGAAATGCCCATTGTTCTTTTTTAGGCAGAGAATATCCGGCATACAATAATGCAAAAATAAAAATGGACAATCCCAAAAACTGTACCCCTACATATTGAATCACCACACAGGACCATCGCAAGGTTACATTCGGCGTTACTGTTTTGATTACTTTTGATCCTGTCCAAAGAATCAGTAGCCCTAAAATCGATAAATAGGAATAAAGCAGCGGTGTTTTTTGAGAACGATAGTAAAAAAACAGGGCCAATATTAGCATACATGTTGCCGCTACCATGTTAGAGGTTGCAATGGTTAACTTTCCCACAGCCTGTTCCGGCGTAAATGTCATTTTTTTCTCTCCTTCGTCACGAAAACCAATTTCTTTTGTGACTTTACTGGTTAAACGATGACTTTTCTTTACCCTTTCAGCACTATTCCAGTGACTCCCCCCTGTCGTACACTTATTATAATCCAATTATTTCGAATAATAAAGCTGGTTTTATTCGCAGAAAGGCGGTTTGTCATGGCTTTCTTTCAAGTTAAACTGAACCCATCTGGGCGATTTTACTTTGTCTTCTGCCATCAAGAAGATTTTTCTATGGTTTCCCGCAGCTATGCCGATCGAGCCCAGTTAGAAGAAAGCATTGTACAGCTCCGAAAATTCAGCGACCTATATGAGATAATCGATCGCCATCCTCCTGCTTTTTACCCCTGCTTTCTTATTCATAAGGAATGTTCCGGGCAGGTGTTTTTTCAGGCCTATGGCCTGAAAGGAGATCTCATCATGACCAGCATGCCTTTTCACACCCTGGCTGAATGCCAAAAAGCTATTGCTGCTCTAAAGCAACGGGCAAAAGATTCTAAAGTTCAGGATTTAACGTAAGAAACACCCACTTTATCATGGAAATGAAAGGAGGTGAAACCACCTCATGGGAATGAACTGGCAGTAGAGGCAATAGACCAAAATTCAAAGGAGGATTTCAATGAATAAGCAATGGATACAAAAAGGATTGACGGGAATAATAGGGATGACGTTGGTATTGATGACCCTAACACTCACAGCCTGGGCCGACAACACAGCTATTGAAGGATTGTGGGAACGAAATGATAAGCAGGTTCTCCAGATCGCTGGAGATGAAGGTTTGTTTTACGATATTGGCACTTCTGCCTGGCGCCTTTATCCCGTTAAAAATGGAGACCAGCAACTACGAAATATTATACAAATTAGCGAAACAGAATGGATACTGGATTCTCTTAGATATTTCCAGCAAGGTGGAGAGCGTAAAGTAGCATGGTCAGAAACCGCCACCCTTACCTTGCGAGATGAGGGCCAATCCTTCGTGATCAATTCACAGACAATCCACCCATTTACTGGAAAGCTTCAACGAAGTACGGCTACTTATCAGCGTCTGGAAGATGCTCCTCTACCAGCAGAAGAACCTGTCGTGGAAGAACCTGTAGTGGAAGAGCCTGTAGTGGAAGAAAAACCGGCTCCTGTGACGGAAGAAAAACCAGTAATCATAGCGGAATCTGAAGACAGTAGCAGTGAAGTCTTTGACTCTGGCATACGCATGGGATGGTCGAAAAACGATCAAGCCTTAGGATATCGAGTATTCCGTTCTACCAGCCGTGATGATTTAGGCCTCTCCGTCACCGACTTTTACATCACCGCCACACGGTTTGTGGACGTGAATGTAGAACCAGACACCGAGTACCATTACACCGTATTACCGGTACTGGCAGAAGCAAAACCTCTTGAAAACATTGAAGAACGTCTTGGAAATGCGATTGCCAAGTTTACTAAAAAAACAGGTTCCCGCATTACTCATGTAGGAGAAGAAAAAGGATTTATTATTCTTCAGCTAGACAATCCTATGATGATTGTCAATGGAGAAACTCAAGAAATAGATCCAGGCCGTGGAACAACCCCTATTGTTGTTAACGGCCGAAGCATGGTGCCTATCCGCGCCATTGTAGAAGCTATGGGAGGGAAGATTCACTGGGATGGAAGTGAAAGTAAGATCAGTCTTCATGCACGAAATCAAGTAGTCGATATGTGGTTAAATCAAAATCAAGTCCATCGAAATGGAAATGCTGATCAAATGGATGTTGCCCCTATTTCTCAGAGTGGGCGTACCTTTGTACCGATTCGTTTCGCCTCCGAAAACCTGGATGCAAAAGCTGATTGGATCAACAGCACCAAAGAAATTGTCATTGTTTATACCAAGTAAAGAATTAAAATCTAAGGAGTGAGTAAATAGTGAACCCTCTTCAAAAGAAACTTATCATCCTCCTCATGCTATTCCTGTTATTGCCAGGATGCGGTGGTGATTCTTCTTCCCAGGCAAGCTCTGATTCCGAAGGAGAAACGACCATGCAAAATCAAGAAACACAAGAATCGCAAGAATCCGGAAAAGAAGCGACTTCCACCCTCGAAACAACAGCTCTGTTACCAGCTTATAAATCACTGGTAGATGAAATTCTTGCGGCCATAGAAGCCGGTTATCAGTATGACTCAGGTTTCGCACCCATTACACGTCAAGGTAAGTATGTGCTGGCAGGCGATCCTTCTGCCGATGACTTTATCACTTCCTTTACCATTGGCATTGTAAATGAAAAAAACTACCAGGTAATCAAAACCGAAGGCGAACTTACCGATATCCACGAAAATGATATGTTGGGTGCAGGACTAGACCTTATGGGTACCCATCTTCAAAATCTCCTTCATCAGTTACAGGCCCATTCCTCCGGATCTCCCTATGAAGAAAACGAATTTCATCATTGGGACATTTTAGACGTGGACCTTCAAACATCAGGGAATACAACGACGGTTACTGTCACCAAAGAATTGCCCGATTCCAGCCAAGACCCTTCCATCGAGACCTATACCTTATCCGATGGATTACTGGATGCTTTCAGCTTATCCACTCCTTATATTAACCAAGGGGAGTTACAGGAAACAACCTATACCTACCAAAGCAAGGGACCTGTGGACGGTGCTTTTCTATCTTCTTTATATGAAGAAACCCTTGCTCAAATTCCTTAACCTTCATTAATTATCTAGTGCATTCCTCGGGAAAGCCAAAAGGCTTTCCCGCTTTTTCTCTTCCCCTTTACCGGTCTTCCAACAAACCATATTTTGTCTTTACCCGTTCCAACTTTTCCGTCATCGGATCCGTCAACCAAAACAGAAAAAAACCGGTAGCAATGCTATGAATCACATCAAACCAAAAGGCGGTTACATACATTCCCAGTAAAGCATCCAAAGAAAATACAGGCATAAACATAAACAGGGCACCGATATTAATAATCCCTCCATAGATAAAAAAGGTTGCCAACACCCCGAAAATACATAGATTCTTTTTTGATTTTCGTATTTTCCCGTTAAAGAAAATAAGACCAGCCAAAAATCCTATGATCCCAAAACAAAACATTTGCCAAGGCGTCCATGGACCCTGACCAAAGTAGAAATTTGAAACAAAGCCAGCCATGGCCCCTACCAAAAACCCAGACTCTGCACCAAAACTGATGCCGGCAATAATCACAATCGCCACCACCGGCTTAAACTGAGGCAACATAAAAAAAGCAGCTCTTCCTGCTACTGCCAAAGCGGTTAGTACTGCAATAATCATTAGCTCTCTGGCCTGTGGTTCTCTTTCTTCAAAAATAAGAGCAAAAGGAAGTAAGGTGTAGAATATGATTAACATACTAATAAAATAGTACTTCCGATCTTCTAAGTACATCACTCCCAACAGAATGGTGGCCGGAATCAATAGCAGGATCATTACGGCTGATATCACTAGGCGCCACCTAGCTTTCTTCAGGGACAAAAAAGAGCTTTGCATCCTTGAATCACATCCTTTTCCGTAATGGCCGCCGGCATTACATGACGTGCCATGCGATTGGCGGCTGTGGTGTAGAATCGGTTTCCAGCAAAGAACTGGTAACATGGTTCTGTGCTAACCACCTGCCCATCAAAAATAAGCGAACAGGTATCCGAATAGCGGGCACAGAATTCAATATCATGAGAAACCATTAGAACCGTCATCCCTTGATCTTTTAAGGCGATCAGCCGTTTCGCTAAGGCTTCCTTAAAGGGACGATCCAAGCCTTTCGTAGGTTCATCCAACAGCAGTAAATCCGGTGATATCATTAATATTTTTGCCAAAGCCGCCCGTTGCAGTTCTCCACCACTCAGATCGTATGGATGAGCCTTTGTCAGATCTGATAAGCCCATAAACTCCAGCATGCTAGTTATTTGCTGGGAAGATGGCGGGCCTCCATCTATTTCCATACTTTCCAGATCTTCTATCAAGGTTTTTTTCACCAAAAGATTTTTAGGATTTTGAGGCAATAAAGCGATTCTTTTATCCTTCCTTTTGAATTTTCCTCTATAAGCTTCCAAGATCTTTGCTGCCAAAAGTAAAAAAGTAGACTTGCCAACTCCATTGCCTCCCAGTAAGCAATGAAAATCTCCTTTTTTAACTGAAAGATTAAAACTCCTTAACACATCCTTTCCACCTTTTTCATAACGAAACCAAAGATCCTGACATTCCAAGGAATTCTCTTTATTATCCAAGGAATTCTCTTTATTTTTCAAGGAATTTGAATGCTTTTTTCCCAAGTCCGCCGATACCTGTCTTTGGATTGTATCCAGCCATTGCCGCCCTTCTTTCACTGTAACCGGACCGTATTCCATTCCTCGCTCCGAAGATCTTACCTCTCCATAAATCCGCATTGCTGTCGTTGTCACATAGTCTTTCTGCTTTTTGGTGAAATTATTTTTTCGAAGTAGTTCCTGAGAAAGATTCAAGTTAACTTCTCCTTTTTCCATCAAAACTAACCGATCGGCCATAGGAATCACCTCTTCCAGCCGATGCTCCGATAAGAGAACGGTTACTCCCAGCTCCCGGTTTATTTTTTGAACAGTTTCTAAAAATTCAACGGCTGCAATAGGATCCAACTGTGCTGTGGGTTCGTCCAGAATCAACACTTCTGGTTGCATCACCATAACAGCCGCCAGGTTTAGTAATTGCTTTTGTCCCCCAGAGAGATGATGTACCGATCGGTGAAACCAGTCTTCGATTCCAAAAAAGCTGGCCATTTCAGCTACCCTGAGGCGAATCACTTCCTGTTTTTCACCTAAAGATTCTAAGCCAAAGGCCAATTCATGCCACACCTTATCCGTCACTATTTGATTTTCTGGACTTTGAAGCACGTAGCCTATAGCCGTTGCCTGGTCTTTCATTTCTAAGGATGCTAAGGACTCTCCCTTAAAAAGAATGTCGCCTTCTTTCTTGCCATGGGGCGTTAAGACTGGCTTTAATTGCCGCAACAAGGTGGTTTTTCCACAACCAGACGCACCACAAAGAACCAGCATTTCTCCTGCGTCAATGGATAGGTTTACTTCCTTTAAAGCTGGGTGATTTTGTCCGGGATACCAGAAGTTGATATTCTGGATGTCAAACAACGCCATTGATATTCCTCCCATCTGGTGACAAAAATTGGCAAACTGCACAGGCAAAAAAAGCATATGAGAAGAAGACTATGAGCTCCATTAAAGCTTGCCAAGCGAAAGCTGGGAAAGTAACGGACTTGCACATATCCTTCCACACCACCTGCCAGCATCGCCAAGAAAAACAGGACAATCCATGTCAATAAAACCTTGTCCCGAAAACTCCATGAATAAATAGAGAAATGACTTCTTTTTCCGGTTCCATAGCCTCTGGCTTTCATTGAATCTGCCGTCTCAATGGCGCTTTCCAAGGCCCAGGTAACCATAATGGATAGGATTTTAATGCCATTTTTTCCCCTCTGAATCCAGGAGCCTTGGGTAAAATCATTACCGATCCCTTTTTGAGCCATGGCAATTTGTTTGATTTGATGCTGGTAAAGAGGTACAAATCGTAATGCCATGGAAAAAATCATCCCGAGAGCGGGAGAAAGTTTTCCAAATAAGTAGCCTAGTTTGTCTGAAGTCATGACGGCATTAAAACAGGAAAACCATAAAATAACGGCAGCAAACATTACTGCCGATGCTAGGCCATAAAAAATGGATTCGGCGGTAACAGGATTTCCGTTTCTAGTATAAAACAAAATGGTTACGCCAGCATGGTTAAACATTGGATTCATAAGGGCCGTGGTCACCATAATCACTACCAGAAAAACACTTTGCTTTTTCACATAAGCCCGGTCTCTGAGTTTCCAGTTATAGATAAAACCAGTAATCAGGGACATTAGCAAGAATACTGGATGCATGTGAAACATGGTTACTCCCAGTACCCCAATAAAGAAAGTCATTAAGACAACAGGATGGCTATTGGAAAAACCGTGATTCTTTACTAATTCCATGAGGAAGCGCCTCCTTCTAAGTCTCTTCCCAAGTCACAAGTATATTTCCATTCAATCTTATCTCCGGCTTCCAACAAATAACGACTGCTACCATAGTTGGGAAACCAGCCATTCACCGCATACATCCAACCACTTAACGGACCCGTATCAAATTCATAAAGATTGTGAATGCCTTCCACATAGTTGCTGTTGTACATCGGAGTCATGCTAAACTCCATATGAATGCCTGCATTTTTTAGTTCCCGATGGGTCACATCAAAGGCAGATTCTCCGGGATAAAAAACAACTTCCTTTTCCGGAAAAATGATGCCATCCCTTGGAAGTACCTCCATTTTGTCTGGATTAAATATTTCCAAATTCTCCAAAATAGTATGACAAGTGACCGACAGGATAACGGTTTTCTTCTTTCCATAATCTACTTGTGTTTCTTGCCACTCAACAGGTTCTGGTTTTCCTTCTGGCACTGGATCCGTAAGGTACTGATCTTGCTCGGTTCTTCGCTTCTTTTCCTCTTTTTTTGTTTCTACTTCTTTTTTCTCTTCTTTATCTTCTTCTATTACTTTTTCATTCTCTTCTGCTTTTGAGTTTTCATTCTCTTCTACTTTTGCTTTTTCCTTCTCTTCTGCTTTTGCTTTTTCTTCCGTCACTTCTTCTTGTATTTCTTTTTCATCTTTTTTTATCGTTTCTGGCGAAGCTTTTTCTACCTTTTCTTCTTTCGGCTCTTCTTTCGGCTCTTCTGCCTCTTCATCGGATGCATCATTTCCTTTATTAAGTTGATCCGAAAATGATTCTTCCTCCTGATCTGTTTTTTCATGGGGCATCACCGGTGCCGGATTTTTTTCTAAGTCTTCCACGGTTACCCGGGGTGCTATTTCATAACGCCAGGCCTGAAAATCATCTATCAAAAAAGAAGCACTCAGTATCACAGCCAATGCCAACAACCATTTCCATCTTTTTTTGATCATTTTTTCACCACCTACTAACAGGCAGCGACATTATATGCCCCTGCCTGTTTTCTATTTTCTTTTATCTAAAAGGGTTCTTTTTCCTTTAAACAACGCTTTCTTCATTCTTTTCCGTCCCTAGTAACAGTAGTCATATCATACAACCTTGGCAATCCTTTTAAGAATCGATGATACGACACCAATGCGTACATTCCCTGATCCGTTGCCATGGGGTCTACCTCTCCGGATTGAATGTGGCGAAATCCTCCACCTTCCACGTAAAAGCTTAACAAGGCATCTACGGGGCTGTTCCCATTTTTAATGAAACGTTGATCTTCTTCTGGATGGATCCCCAAAGCCGTTAATGCCACAATAACCTGAGAAATACTTTCGCTGCTGGCTTCGTTGCCCCAGGCACTTTGAAAGCTCCCATCCTCTAATTGTTCCCGAGATAAAAAATCCAATCCTTTCTCAGTAGCTTTTTTCACCGCCGATTGATCTTGATAAGGTGCCAAAGCTTGAATAGCCATTCCAGTAATATCCGTATCTGCCGGCAAATCTCCTGTCAACGACCAGCCACCTCCAGGTAACTCCCGGTCCAGTATTTCCTTAATCAACTTTTCTCTGCTGGTTTGGGTAGGAAAATCTGGAATTTGAGGAATTGTATAGCCGCCAGTATCTAGGGCAATTAATGCCCAAATAGGCCCGTTCAGCCCTTGTTTTAATACGGTTTCAAAATCTGCTAAGGGATCTAATAAGCTATAGCCGGCCACATCTTCTACGGGTATTCCCAGAGAAGTAAGGGCCAGAATGACCCGATCATACTCGGTATACTTAATAGGATGAAGAATCCCTTCCTTTTCTCTCATGGTATTTTCCACGTTTTTCAGGTATTTTTCTTGATAGGTCTTTGGTACTTCCACATGGGATCTAGCAATGGAAAAAATCGTCCATTCTCCACCTACACTGGCTACCTGGGGATCTGGCACCATGATTTTCATAAAAGAAGCGGTCTCTTCTATTTTTTTCTGGAGGACGGCTTCACGCCGTCCTATGGTTGTTTCTTCACTTGCTTCTTTTGCTTTGTCTTTGTCTTTATCTTCCTTCCTTTTTTCCTTTTGTACCTTTTCGTCTTCCTTCGCTTCTTCCTCTTTCACTGGATCTGTCAGGTCAGAAGCAGCACTGATATTCTTTTGCTTCCTCTCTGTTTCTCTGTCAAAGGCTTTCATGACCACAACCGCAGCCATCTCTCTGGTTGTGATTTCTTTTGGCATAAACTGATGGCCATTTCCATTCATATAACGATGTGCCATCACTGCGGATACGGATTCTGCTGCCCAGGGAGAAACCAGTTCAGCGTCAGAAGTGTCAAGGATTGAATTCCAGTATTCTAATTCGATGGCTTTCGCCAGCATTACTGCCATTTCTTCACGGCTAATAGGGGCTTGGGGGTTAAAGTAATCGCCATAACCAGATACCCATCCACTGCCGGCGGCTTTCATCACTGGTTGGTAATACCAATGATCCGATGTAATGTCATGGAATCGAAGGCTTCTTTGATGTTCGTCGGTTTCAACAACACTGGTCAGCAATGTAACAAACTCTGCCCGGGTTACCGCATCCTGTGGCCGAAGTTGCTGTGAATAGCCTCGCATCACTCCCGTATCTACGGCTTTTGCCATGGCTTCCCTAGCCCAATCTGATATTTGCGCCTCATCTTCGTATAGAAGCAGGGCTTCTAGTCTTTCTTGTCGCCGTTTCTCTGCTTCAGCTGCTTCATCAACTTTTTCGACTTTTTCTACCTCTTCTGCCCGTTGATAAAAGAAGAAATCACTAAAGTGAAGGGTTTTTACCCGAAGGGTATCTCCTTCCAAATAGGCATATGCTTCTTTAGCTTCTTTTTCTTCCGCTAATGCTTCTTTGGCTTTTTCTTCTGTTTCATATACAGGAATTTCTCTTAAGGTTTCTTCACTCTTTACGACGACCTGTAAGTTCCGGCCATTTTTCAAACTAAGAGTAACCGGTATGCTGAAGGATATCTTTTTCTCTGGATGTCCCATCATCACCGCTTTTTTAACTACTTTTTCTTCTTCTGTATCTGAGTTTACCCACTGGTTTTCCAGCCATTCAATGGCTTCTTGCTCTACTAAACTAAAGAGTTGTACTTCTGTTTCTTCTGAAAGCAAAGCCGTATCTTTTTCGATTTCCAACTCCCAGTCTTCCTTAACAGCGATCATGGCCGGCAGGGCGTCTTTGCTTTCCGCCAGATTAAGTGCTACTACTTCCTCTATTTCTGGTATTTCAATGCGAAGAACTTCAATATCTTTTAACTTTTCATCAATCTTAATCACATATTTTTCTTTAATATCTTCCGGAATCTGAAGAACCGGCTTTTTCTCACCTGCTCTTATTTCAACCGTATGGCCGCTGTCGCCATCATTCTCCCACTTGCTTAAATCCTCTCCAAGATCTTCTCCCAAGTCGGTGGTATAGCGCCATTGCATTCTATCGCCATGCCTTAACTCATATCGGCTGGCACCATAGTTAGGGTACCATCCATTAACATTGTACATCCAGCCACTGAACTCACCATGGTCAAACTCGCCATCTCCCGCAATGGATTCTACATAAACACTATTGTATTGTTCGGAGAAGCTATACCGATAGGCTATGGATCGTCGATCCATTTCTCGCTTTAATACGTCCCAGGCTGAATCTCCTTTTTTTAACTCCACTTCGACAGGACGAAGGACATATCCTTTATCTATGGTTTTTTTATCAATAGAGATGGTTACGGTTTCTTTTTCCGGTTTTGGAACCACACCGCCACCACCGCCAGCGCCACCACCTGGGCCACCACTGCCAGTATCTGATCCGGTATCTGATCCAGTGTCCTCTTCATCTTCCTGATCTGAGCCGGTATCCTCTTCGTCTTTCTCATCTTCTTCCAAGCTGTACACAAAGAAATCTGTAAAGTGCGTGGTGCGAAGCAAGAGATTTTCTCCGTTATCATAAGCAAAGATTTCCATGCCCTGCTTTTCAGCTTCTTCTATATTGCTTACTTTTTCAACAAGACTCAGAGTGCCATTTTGAAGATAACCTACTTCTTTGCCACTTTCGCCCTGAAACGTAAGGGTTGCGTATTGATCTAAGGTTATTCTTTCTTCATTTCCAAGAGATAGAGCCTTCCCAACAGTCTTTATGGAAGAACGACTTCCGTTGCTGGTTAAGTGTTTCTTCAAAAGCGATTCTATCTCGCTTTCTTTTTCCGGTCTTTCAATTAACAGGTCAAATCGAGAGCTGTCTCCCTCTGTGATCTGTGTTCCTTTTTCTATCTCAAAAACGCTTTTCCCGTTTTCTGCCCTTATCCCAGGAAGGGGAGTGTCGGCTGGCAGGTTCATTCTTGCCGGCTTTATCGAAGAAAGCAGAATTTCTACTTCCTTATGACTATCGGCTGGACTTATTTCTATTTCTACTTCTTCCTCCATGTCTTCCAGGCTAATCCGATGGCTTCCTTCCTCCTGGGACAGGGTTACTCGTCTGACCAACAGATGAAGGGCTTCCCGTAATTTTTCTGCCGCTTGATCTACGGCTTCCTGTGTTGCCGACTGGTTTTTCACCAGTTCTTTCGCTTCTTCCAATGCTTGATTCATTCGTTGCCAGGAAACAGCAGTATATTGCCCGTTTTCTTTTTCCTCTGCTTCTTCAATGAGGGCTGTAAGGCCTGAATCATCAACGGTTTCAAAGGAGATTGTGCCCATTTGATACCAAGTAGATCTTTCTGATTTCAAGTCCGATAAAGCTACGGATACTTGTTTGGTTGCCATGCCAATGGAGCCTTCATCATCCATTTTCCAATTAAAAGCCCCATCTTCTCGTTGATATTTCAGCAAAGCATCTACTGGTGTATTGCCATTTTTAGCCCATGGGCCTTCTGGATTCTGAACGTCTTCTCCAAGGGCTATCAACCCTTGAATAACGCATGCAATACTGTTGGAGTTGGCCACATCCCAACTACCTGTGCCACCAAAACCTCCATCAGGTTCCTGCATGGATTTCAGGTAGCTTTTAGCGTCTTGAATGGCTTTTTCTACAGCAACACCCTCTGACCGAGAAAGTGGTATTAATGCCCAACCGGTATAGTCAATATGACTAAATCGGCCAAAGCTGCCGTCTGTATTTTGTTGAGCCAGCAAAGCGTCAATGGCTTTTTGCCTTGCCGCTGCATTCCATTCCGGTATTTCAGCATCAATATCTAATCCAATATCCAGAGCTACCATCGCCCATATATGTTTTCCAAGATTTCCGAAATAACCACTATCTTCATTTTGCTGTTGGGCCAGTTCTGAAAAAAGATTTCGATTGGTTTCAAAGGCTTCTGCTGGATTGTGCCCGGTTCCTAAGAGGCTGTAAATGTGATGGATATGTGCATTTCCAAAGGTGATGGCGTCAAATCCTGGATCTTTTTCTTGCCATCCATAGACTGGCCATGGCGCTTGCCGGAAATTTTCTCCAAGTCCCCAAAGGCCTACAAAGGCTTCCCAATCGCTGGTGGGACTGTTGGGTTGCTGATTCTGGTAGTATCGAACCAACTGGCGAGCCGCCTCTTCCAAACTTCCCGGTTCAAGTTCTTCCTCTGGTTCTTCTTCTATTGGTTCTTCCTCTTCTGGTTCTTCTTTATCTATCGGTTCATAATCACCCAGCACCGTGGTCACCAGGGCTGGTTTTCTTAAGGAGAATCGAAGCTGCTGCGATTCAGTATGATATTCGGAATGTCCAATATAGGCTTCTTGATTGTCTTCCAGAATATAGGGATGCATGCGGCTGGCTTCCTGATCTGCCCCTTCATGACCCCAGTATTTCATCCTCCACTGAACCTCTGTGCCTGCGGAAAACTGGCTGATTTCTTCTAGGATCTGTTCTCCATCATAAAAACTCATTGCCAGCTTCCAGGTTCTTCCCAGTGTTTCTTTTCCCTGATAAGCTGGTAGGCTCTCAGCTTCTAACATGCTGGTCCTAATCCGCAACTCCGAGGAATCTAATTCCTTATAGGGTGATAGATCAAAGGCCTTTGGATCAATGACCAGACCATAATCTTTAGCCTCTACTACCAACGTGACTTTTTGTTCTTTTGCTTGTTGCAAAAATGCCACTGGTATTCGAAGCGTATCCCCTTCCCGATCAGCATTGGTGTTGATAACGCCTAAATATACTTTTTCGCTTTGCAAGGCTTTTGCATTTTTCAAAGCGTTTTTCCAAGCGTTTTCGGCAATCCTGCGATTATCATCCGTGCGTACATTAAGTTCTTCTTCAAGGACCCGAATGACGGCCGAGCCTTCTATCCCTTCATAAACAGCCTGGATAGTCGTGTATCCAACACCGTGGCCCTCAACTTCCCACCGTCCTGCAAGGAACCAAGGTTCTACGGAGGCAATTCTCTCCTCTTGACTTTCCCAAACAAAGGCATCGTCTTCAATTCCTTCAATGATATGACCTGCCTCATCATACACTACTGGTGTAAGCCGTGTTTTTCCACCCACCTGCAGGGTGTTATTTCCTGTTGGATTAGTGATGTGAAGCCTTTTAGGAATAACCGTTTCCGGCGACCCAACTACCAGCTCTACAGTATCCTGTACCGTTGGATCTGTTGCTAAAGTAGCGGTTACTTGAACCTTGCCATCCCGCAAACCGGTTACAAGCCCAGCTTCTTTTCGGATATCGGCTACTTTGCTATCTTCAATGCTCCAGTCTATTTGCTGATAAATGGTTTCCTTTCCTGCTTGATCAAAAGCCTTTACGTATAGCTGACTGTTCTGGCCAGGCTCTAATTCTAAATCTCCTGCAATCTCAATGCGATGAACCTTGTTTTCCACTGGCGTGCTGGGACGTATTCCGGTTATTTCTGTGGAAATTTCGCCAAATCCTCCGGCATGCTTCATTAGTCCGGTATACACTTTTACGTACCGAACTTCATCTAGTTTTACCGGATTTCCCTGTTGGTCCACAGCCCAACGAAGGTCCATGGCATCGCCACCGTACCCTTGAATGCCCAATCGGTAAGGATTGTTGGGAGGGCCTTGAAAATCTGCACCAGAAGCAGTAGGAGTGCTGTCCGCATATCCAAATCCTACCTGATACGCCTTGGTTCCTACCTCCGTTCCTGCCAAATTATTAAGAATCGATACGCCTGTCAGGGTATATTGATTCTGATCAATGTTTGGAAAGGCTTCAGCCTCAGGATACATAGGATTATCATAAATCGTTCTTTTCACATGGCCTTGATTTCCCTTATTGTCCTGCCAGGGAACATTGGTAGCTTTTTCTTTTTTCGGATTGGTATAGGTCACCCGATAATCGTGGTACGTATCTTCCTGATAATGCTCCGAACCTGCCAGTACGTACCATGGTCCTTCCAGGTTGTTACTTACCTCTACAATACCTGGTTCCTGATTGTAGATATTCGGTTGTCCTGCTATTTCAAAGGGGTTTCCGAACACGGTAAAATCCATGCCGTATGGATTTCTTGGATCATTTTTCACAGGTTCTTCAAATTCGACAATAACATACCCGCCAAAAGCACCCAGGGAGATTCCTCCATCTGGAACTGACCGAAGCCTACTGGCATCTGTCCAGTTTGTATTGGTAAACTGGCCAGGAGCTGGTTTAAAATCCACTACCTTGATCTGGCTATAGTTTATTATCTTTCTATCAGTTACTTCATTCCCCTGGTTATCGGTAGCTTTGGCCGTAATCACATTGATGCCTTCCGCCAGATTCAGCACATATTCGCCTGATGATTCAGCTTCTATGATTTGACCATCATATTCTAACTGAACCGATACCGGCTTCTGAAAATCGCCCCGATACTCCACTTCAGCTGTAACTTTTGACTGATAGGAGGGATTTGTCAACCCTTTGATTTCCACTTCAAAGGGGGTGGGCTCTTTTTCTTCTCCTTCCACCACTACTTTTACATAAGGTCTGGAAATATCTCGTTTACCTTCTGTCGAAAATCTTTCAGCCGATAGATGATAGGTTCCCGGCTTGGCAAAAACGATGGATACTTTTCCATCTTCATCGGTGGTAAAAGTTTCGCCAGCTATTTCTAAAGCTTCTTCTTCCCGTAGAATCTTTGCACCTTCTACAGGTCCGGTGGTTGTTTCATCTGTCCACATATCATAATGAGATCCAGTCAACACCAGTTCTGTTGCTTCTCCTGTTGATGTATAGATCCTTTTTTCTTCAAACCAGCTATAGGTGTTATCCATATAGTCTTCCACAAAGAACATAACAATTTCCTGGTTTGGATGGATGGGATAATTATCTACCCCTAAATTGGCCCATTGATGGTCCACATAATACATCCACCCATCTCCAGGACCCGTACTAAAGGTAGCTAATCCATCAATCATATCAATGTAGGTACCATTATTATGATTAAGTCCTTTTTGACTATCACTGCAATCTATGCCAACACTTTCCAGTCCGGCAATAATAACATGAATAGGTCGTACTTCGTCAAATTCTCGACTAATGCCATATTGACTTAGGTCTAAGGAAGAAATCTCTACCTCTGTTTCCGGCACCATCGTATGATCATTCGCTTCTATCCGGATCGATGAGGGAAAAGATAATACTTCTATTTCTATTTGATCCTGACGGGTACTGTCATCCTTTAACATAGCTGTTAAAATAAATGTACCCGATTTAAGAGCTATTATTTCTCCAGTGTTTTCATCAAGATATGCCACAGATTCATCATCAACGTTCCATTGAATCCCGTCAAACGGTGGCTCTACCAGTTCACCCCGATAGGCTAATGTGATCTGGGCCTTTTCTCCAAGTAAAAAAGCTTTTTCTTCTACTTTTATCTCCAATTCTTGGGTCGATTCTCCAACGCTACGATAAGTCACTTCTACATCTGTATCTTTTATCGCTTTAAACGAATATTCATAGCGTAAATTCCTATACTCCAACCTTTCTTGCTTGTCTTTACCATTGACTAAAAACCGATCAATCTCTTTGCCTTCCGGAGGAATGACATAAATCCTTACGTCTTGATTTATCCCTATAGTGCCGGCTTCCGGCAGGCTTTTAACACCTTCACCTTCCAACGACAAAGCGATAGAGCCAAGTTCCTGATAAACAACATTGCTTTCGTTATGCTTTTCTTCAAGTGTTATTTCAATAGGTTCTGGAGCTAGATATCCAGGAATTTCTTTTGGTACAAAGGTGATCGTATTTCCTATTCGGAAATAGTTTTCTCCCAAGGATTCTGTAAAATTATAGTCCCTAAAATTCCCCGTACTGGTTCTATAATCTTTCAAGTAGCGTTGGTTACCCACTACCAGACTCCAGCTTTCATCGCATACAGCATGCTTTTCCTGACCTGTAATCCCTTCCGTTTCCTTGATGCTTTTCCCCTGTTCATCTACATAATGAATCGTCAGAGAAGCAGGATTAACAATTCCTTGAGTATTTAAGTCTGTTGCATCCCCATTATTATAAATCTTTGTATATCGCTGGATTCCATCCTCTTTCTTTGTATTGCTCCGCCAGAAAATTCTTCCATTGGATGGAAAATCCTTCACACTATCAGGCAAAATAATTTCGTCCAGGGCATTGAAGGTAAATGCCTGCTGTCCAATTTCTTCAAGTCCCAAAGATAACGTCACATGCTCCAGTTCATTATCCTTAAAAGCCATAGCTCCTATTTCTTTTAAGGATTCAGGAAGGTGAATTTCTTTCAACTTATTGCCTTCAAAAGCATCCTCTCCAATTTTTACCAAATGATCAGAGAAGGTAATTTCTTTAATCTGATTCCCCCAGAACCCTCGTTTCTCTACTGTTTTCAAGGTGTTAGGCAATTTCAGTTCTTCAATCAAGTTCCCCTGAAATGCCCATGGACCTACTTCTTCAAGCCCTTCTGGTAGCACAAGTGTTTTAATCTGACTATTAATACTTCCGCCAAAAGAAGAGAAGTGAAAAGCTTTTTCACCTATTTTTTTCACATCCACTCCGTTAATAGTAGATGGTATGATTAGCTCTTCTGGTGGATTTTTTCCTCGATATCCTAAAATAATTCCTTTTTCTTCATCAAACTCAAATTCATCATTGCTTTGCATTTTTATTTGTTCTACTTCTTCTGTCTCTTCTGTTTCTTTCGCTTCCTCATAAGCTGCATCTTCCTGTTTTTCTTCTGGCTTTTCTTCCTTTGTATCCAGATGTTTCCTATCACTCTGATCATCCGAATCATTCGTTTCAGGGATTTGATCCACCTCTTGGTAAACCTTTTCCGTAACTGTTGTTTTCGTTGATTCAGTGTGTTTCTCCACCAAATCTTTTTCCGCCCATGCTACAAATGGACTAAACAAAGGTAGTACCATACTTAAGGTTACTAGCAACGCAATACGTTGCTTCCATGCCATTTTTGACATTCTTATGCCTCCCTTTCTTTTGCTGTTCTTTCTTTCCCTTATCCTTGCACCGCTTCCTACATCCGCCCCTTTCCTCTATGTAATTCAGATGATGCTATATATAAAAAACCAGAGGTAGCTAGTAAACTCATTTCTATCCGAAAAGGCAACACCGCTTATCTCCTCTTTTAAGAAGGAATTTTCGATGCTAATCATCGGATACATGAGTTCTTAGCTACCTCTGGTTTTCCAGTCAGTAGAAACTATTTTGTTTTTATTTTAAGGCTTTCGAAATTTTATGCTGATAGGATTCAAATTCGTCGACCCATAGATTTTCTTTTTTTAACGCTTCTACTAAAGTTTTTCCAATACTGGTAGGTTTTTCTGCCATATAAATACCGGCTTTTTTCATGGCTTCTATTTTTTCTTTGGCCGTTCCTTTTCCTGCTGATATAATGGCTCCGGCATGGCCCATCCTTTTTCCGGGAGGTGCGGTTTCTCCGCTAATAAAGCCTACCACCGGTTTCTTCATATGCTCGCTGATCCAGGCGGCGGCTTTTTCTTCGGCATTGCCTCCAATTTCACCAATCATCACTACGGCATCTGTCTCCTCATCCTGTTGAAAAGCCTGTAGTACATCAATGAAGTCGGTACCATGAATCGGGTCGCCGCCAATGCCCACGGCAGTTGACTGCCCGATACCTCTTTGAGATAACTGGTGGACCGCTTCGTAAGTCAAGGTTCCAGATCGGGAAACAACGCCGATTCTTCCTTTTCGATGAATGTAGCCAGGCATAATGCCAATTTTGCAAGCTTCCGGCGTGATAATTCCCGGGCAGTTGGGTCCAATCAGCCGGGTTCTTTTGCCTTCCATATATTTTTTCACTTTTACCATATCCAATACCGGTATATGTTCTGTAATGCATACCACTAGGTCCAAAGAAGCATCCACAGCTTCCATGATGGCATCGGCGGCATAGGGAGCCGGTACGTAGATCACGCTCACATTGGCACTGGTTCTTTCCACCGCTTTTCGCACCGTATGAAACACAGGTATTCCCAACAGTGCCTGACCTTCTTTCCCAGGACTGACTCCGGCCACGATGGTGCTGCCATATTCCTGCATCAGCTGGGCATGATACTGGGCTGTTTTTCCGGTAATGCCCTGAATAAGGATTCTTGATGTTTCATTTACCCAGATGCTCATTGAACCGCACCTCCTTTTTTCTTTACCAGTTCCACGATTTTTTTTGCGCCTTCGTCCATATTCATCACCGTATGAATGGAAAGAGTCGATGCTTCCAGGAGTTTTCTTCCTTCCTTAACATTAGTCCCTTCCAGCCGAATCACCAAAGGTACCTGAAGGTTTATTTCTTTGATGGCATTCATAACTCCTTCTGCAATAATATCGCAGCGCATAATGCCTCCAAAAATATTGACAAAAATGCCCTCCACCTTGGAGTCTGATAAGATAATCTTAAAAGCTTCGGTGACTTTTTCCTCCGTAGCACTACCACCTACATCCAGAAAATTTGCCGGATCCCCGCCATAGTATTTGATGATATCCATGGTCGCCATGGCCAGGCCGGCGCCATTCACCATGCATCCAATATTGCCGTCCAGCGAAATATAGGAAAGATCGTACGCCGCTGCTTTGGTTTCTTTTTCATCTTCTTCATTCTGATCCCGGAAGGACAATAGATGGGGCTGACGAAAAAGAGCGTTTTCGTCAAAGCTTAACTTTGCATCTAAGGCCATCATGCCACCGTCTTTTGTCGTGACCAGAGGATTTATTTCAGCCATGGAGCAATCTTCTTCTATATAGCACCGATAAAGATTTTTTAAGATAGACAAAGCTTCCGAAACCTGCTCCAAAGGGATTTTGATAGCATCACATAACCGCCGGGCCTGAAAATCCGCTAGACCTATAGCCGGATCAATGAGTTCACGGTGAATCCGTTCCGGAGTTTCAGCGGCTACGGCTTCAATATCCGTTCCTCCTTCTTCAGAAGCAATGATCATTACCTGGGATGCTTCCCGATCCAAGGTTACAGCTACATAATATTCTTTTAGGATATCGCAGCCTTCTTCAATCAACAGGGTTTTTACTTCTCGGCCTTCCGGTCCGGTCTGATGAGTGACCAGCTTTTTTCCCAATAAGGATTCCGCTGCTTGTTTCACCTCTTTAAGGCTGTTTACCACTTTCACTCCGCCAGCCTTTCCCCTACCGCCAGCATGAATTTGTGCTTTCACAACGGCCATATCCGTTTGAATGTTCCAGCCTGATTCTTCCGCCTCTTCTGCTGTGTGAACCGCAAATCCACGGGGTACAGCTATGTTGTATTTCTTTAAGATGGATTTTGCCTGATATTCATGAATGTTCATCGCTAAGCCTCCGTTCTTTTATCGATATAAAATATTGGTATATAGAATCATCAGCAATAGTGCAAAGGGGTAAGCCGCTCCGTAGCCCACGGTTACTTCATCGCTTTCAAACGCATCAATGGAAGCAGCAAGTCCCGGTGTACTGGTCATTCCACCACAAATTCCTCCTACAAGATAAACCGTAGGAAGCTTTAATAAATGCTTTCCTACCAGATATCCGACCAATATACTGACTACGGCCGTCATAGTTCCCACCCATAATAAGGAAACTCCGACCTCCTTCAGCATGTGCAGTGCCTGATACCCATAATTAAGCCCTACGATAGCTAAAAACAAGTTTAAAGAGGTGTCACGCAAAACCCCCAGTTGGCTATCTTCCATCAGGAAAATAAAAGGACCCAATTTTTTCTTGTCGCCCAGCAGCAAAGCACTTATTAAAACACCACCCGTCGTCCCTAAGGAAAAGGTACCCAAAAATGATCCCATATAAAAAGAAATATTTCCAAGGATGATGCCGGTCACGCAAACGAAGGAAAAAGATGCTATACAAAAACATCCTTCAGCTCTCTGACCTTTTTCAATGCTCTCGCTCTCTTCCTTGCTCATTTTTGCTTCTGTTCTTTCCTGGTTTATGTCATTTTTTCTGCTTCTCTTATGATTTCGATAAATTAGTTGCACAAAGATAACCGCCGCCATAATACCGGGGATATAGGCAATAGAGTAACCAAGGCCAACCATGGATTGCTCTCCACCACCTTCAACTCCTGTTATTTCAAGGGCCGTTGCTAAGCCAGGCGAACTGGTCAACGCTCCTACATACGTACCAAGAATGGCCGTTCTCAAGGTTGGATACATAAAATTCATAAAAAAATAGCTGGCGGATGCCCCGGCTGTTGTGATGGCTAACGCCAATAGTAAAAATTGATATCCATATTGGCGAATCACCAGCCGAATATGTTTTGCTGCCATTAAGCCAACGGAAGCAATAAAAATCATCAAGCTTAAATGAAACAGCGAACCTGGTATCAGTTGCCCGTTTTCTGGAACCAATTGAACCGCTGCTATTTTCAGATAGCTGATGAGTGGATAACTGATCAGTATCCCCGCAAATAGCACGGCTGAACTACCTAACTTTACTTCTTTCACTTCTATTTGACCCATCAAATGACCTGCCAGTACACATATCCCAATCAAAAGAAAGGGATTAGCAACGATTTCCATCACACTCAACAACCTCACCCTTCTTTCTTTGTCTTAAGGCAAGCTAAAGAACACCAGAGATCGGCCCGATTATCCTTTTCCAAATCTCCGGCGTTCCGACCATTCATAGTTTCATGGATTTTTTCCAGTCTTCGATGCGAATGGCATGACCATCCTGAATAATCAGTCGCATTTCTCCATGCTGGGTTTCCCGTATCAGCTGTAACAATTTGGCCTCCCGATGAGTCAATTTTTCTAATGATGTTATTCTTTCTGCCAACGAACTCAACCTCCCCACCTAATCCTTTACCATCCAGCAAATCCATTATCGGCTACTAAGCCCTTTAACAGCCTTCTTCTTTCACTGCCAATGCAAACAGGGTATCCGACAGTCGATTCACATACCGCAGCAAACAGTCATTAATCTCTTCTTCCCGCATTAACCAGATAATTCGTCGCTCAAGACGGCGGCATACGGTTCTGGCAACGTGAAGATGTGCCGAGGAAAGGGTTTCTCCAGGCACTACAAAGGTTAAGGGTTTTTCTAACTGGCCCATATAACGGTCAATCAGCTCTTCTTGTTTTTTCACCTGTTCCTCTGTTATGGTATCCCTCATTTTTTCCGGATTTCGGGTTGCCAGTTCACCACCTAGGATAAACAATGCTTGTTGAATTTCTTTTAAGATTTCTTTGACTTCCTGATCTTTTACAGTGGCCCGAGCCACGCCCAGAAAACTGCTCAGCTCATCGACGGTTCCATAACATTCCACCCGACACTCGTCTTTGGTTACTCGCTGACCATCCCATAAACTGGTTTCTCCCTGATCGCCACCCCGCGTATAAATTTTCATCTTTCCTTCCTCCCTTCTGCTTCTTTTGACACTTTTTATTTTATGCTTCTCTTTCCCTTTTTATTTCCTTGCTTTCTGCACTCTGCAGAGACAGGCCTTCCACTTTCTTTCCAGAAACGCAGACATAAAAAAACTCCTCCAGATTCCGGGAGAAGTGTTTATTGAACTATTGTTATCATTAGTCATCAGTTAAGAACAACCAGAAAAACAAGGTTTTTCGGATGCTTCCTATTCTCCTTCTCATCTCCCGTGAGAAATATGGAGCATTTCATGGCAGGTCTCCTGGCTCAGCTTCATCGCACATCAGTCTCCTTCCCATTGTTGTGTTTCAACAGTGGATATGACTAATAGCTCTGCATTACAGTGGCGGGACCGCGTGGGCTTTTCACCCATCTTCCCTTTTAATCTGTTCTCGTAATCAAACAGACACCATCAAATGTTATTAAATTGTCTTGTTACAAAAGTATCATATCATATTCAAAATGGGCAATCAAGCACTATTCTTGTTTTCCATTTTTCCTCTTTTTTCCCTTTTTTCAAGGATTTCCCACCAGTTTCGGTAATATTTGTTGACAGCTTACAAAAATTATATAAGAATAGAGGATGAACGAGAAAAGGAGGGTTTTCCATTGAAGGATTTATATATTCAGGTATTAGAAGAAGAACTGGTACCGGCATTAGGCTGTACGGAACCAATTGCTATTGCCTATGCCGCCGCCAAAGCCCGGGAAGTGTTAGGACAGATGCCGGAGTCTATGATTGTTGAATGCAGTGGAAACGTCATTAAAAATGTAAAAGGCGTCACCGTACCGATGACACCGGGTATGAAAGGCATTGAAACCAGTGCCATTCTTGGAGCTGTTGGGGGAGAAGCGTCACGAAAGCTGGAAGTATTGACTTTGGTTACGGATGAGCATATTCAGGAAACAAAAGAGAAGCTGGAAAAGAAGATATGCCAGGTGGAGCTGGCCGAAGGGGTGGAAGGACTCTACATTAAAGTTCTCCTTCGTACTGGACAGGAAGAAGCCAGTGTTACCTTAAAGGACTGTCACACCGGTATTATTGAAATCACTAAAAACCAACAGGTTCTTCCACAGGAATCTACGATAGATGTCAATGCCACTCAAAACCAACAGGTGGATCGAAGTTTTTTAAGCATTCAAGGGATCTATGATTATATCCGTCAGGTAGATGCGGAAAAACTAAAGCCCGTCTTGGAGGATCAGGTCACTATGAACCGAGCCATTGCCGAAGATGGTCTTGCCAATCCTTATGGTGCCAATGTGGGCAAAACCCTGTTGGAACTTTATGGAGATGCGGTGGATAACAAAGCAAAAGCCTATGCCGCTTCCGGTTCGGATGCTCGAATGAGTGGATGTTCCAAGCCAGTGGTCATTAATTCCGGTAGTGGAAATCAAGGGCTAACCGTCTCTTTACCCGTCATTGTTTTTGCTGAATACCTGGAAGTACCGGAAGAAACTCTGTATCGAGCCCTGGCACTCAGTAATCTGATCTCTATTCATATCAAAACCGGCATTGGCAAATTATCTGCTTTTTGTGGTGCGGTCAGTGCTTCTTGTGGTGCCACAGCGGCTATTGCCTATTTACATCAGGCATCTTTTCCTGTCATTGCCAGATCCATTGCCAACACCTTGGCAAATACCTCCGGCATTGTCTGCGATGGTGCAAAAGCTTCCTGTGCCGCTAAAATCGCTTCTTCTGTGGATGCGGCTATCCTGTCCTTCCGCTTAGCAGAAAAAGATCAGTATTTTGAAGCCGGTGACGGTCTTTTAAAGGAAGATATTGAAGAGACCATCCGCAGTGTTTGCCGGATGGCCAAAATTGGAATGAAAGAAACAGATGTCGAGATCCTGAAGATCATGATTGAATCCTGATCTTCAGGATTTTTTTAGCTCTTTTACTTTATTGCTTTATTGAAGGTAAATAAATTCTGGTAAATTCCCTGATTCAAAGGTTCCCATAAATAGCTGGTTATCAAATTCGTCAAAGAAACCGACCACATACACCGGAAAATGGTCATCCCGCCGCCAGAAAGGATCATAGCGGGTTAAGCTTTCTTTAATCTCTTCCTTCTCTTTGGTGATAATGCCATTCCCTACTTCCATAAAACCATTTCTATCCATCAGTTCCCATTCTTCTTCATTTTGCACCATCTGAACCGATACTTGATAAATATCCTCCGGCACTACGGTAACATCTTCATAATAGCCCTGATCTTTTAACCATCTTTCTAAGGTTTCAAACTCCGGATGACGGGCTACATAGATTTCTCCGCCATAATAAGGAGCCATCGCCTTACTTTTTCCATCTGTCAGCCGGACACGAAGAGATCCCTGATGTCGATGACTGCTTTCACCATATAAAACATCGTAATCCGCTTCTTCAATTTCTTGTTGAATAATCTTCAGTACTTCTCTTGCTTCTTCCTGCTGCAGGATTTTTCGTTTATCCAATTCATAGGAACGAAACTCAATATGAGACACGTCTTCCGCTTCCAGTCTCAGCACCGGATATTCCATCTTTTTATCTTCCGCTAATTCACGGATAGGACGGAAATAGCTTTCAAAGTCTTCGTAAGGCACCGTATATTCTCGGATTTGACGATTTCCATTTTCTAAGTGATACACCAAGGATATGCCTCGGAAATCTCCGTTATAGGAAGGATGCCGCAAAAACCTTCCTTCTTTTTGTTGCACAATCGCTTCATGAAGGGCAATGATTTTTTCAATGCTTTCTGGATGTCGGTAAAGATAATCCATCCCTTCCTCGTCCAAATCATCCCATTTATGATGATATCTCCAGAAACCCCAGTCAAAATAGGCGGCTTCCACCTTCTCCGGATCCGGAACACGCTGTTCATAACCTGTAATATCCGTTACAATTCCCATTAGGATTGCTCCTACCACCAACAAGTAAATCCCAAAACTTTTAGCACTTTTTCGGTTAAAGACCCGAAAGCTTTTGTTGAGAACGGCTAAGGCAATAAAATGTCCCAACAGGGCAAAAAGAAGGTAGGCCACAAACACCCAGATTCCGTTATGACGACTGGCTAATTGAACATATAAGCCGCCTGTCAACATGACACAAAAAGTAATTCCCATCAGAAAAATCATATTAATTCCGTTAAAAACAACGGTTTGCCGGCATCTTTCCATTCTCCGGTATTGGTACAAGACTCTGGAAAGAGCAATGAGAATGACGCATGCCACCAGGTATCCCTGTACTTCTGACCGGCTAAGCAGATCCGCATACAGTCCAAAGGTACGGATCACCGGCGAAAACAGCAAATAATCTTCTCTCATTAAAAAGTCTCCACTAAAGCCATGCAACAGACTGTTCAGATTGTACGCAATCAATACCAACATACCTGCCGGTAGCAGCAAGAGAATGTAGGTAAAGATTCCCTGCGCTAAAATGACGCCGGAGAACATGCCCACCGTAATGGAGGCACAGTAGATGACCGCATTCATCAGCAAACTGGTGCCCATCCACTGCCAGATCATTGCTGACTCCAGATAAAGATGAAGTTCCGTAAAGCTTCGGATCAGAAAACTGATCCCACCGGTTGCCAGAATAGGAAGCGACCATAACAACACCCCACTGGTAAGATTACTCCAAAACAAGGTTTTTCTCGGCAGCGGAATGCTGTGAAAAAAATCGGTTGGCGATTTTTGTTGAAGGTACTGAAACATGACAATCGCCGTTACCAAGGGTACGGTAAGGATTAAAAACATTTGAAAGGGTTCGCCCTGAAAGGCATATATCCTTGTAAAGATCTGATCACTAAAATAGTAGTTTTCCATGGATGGCAGGGTCATCAGTACCCGCAGTGGCAAAAGCAACATCAACAGGATAAAATAAGTGCCACCTACCCACACAAAGCGTTTTAGATTAGTTTCTATAACACCCTTATGCAAAAATGACTTGATCCACTTCATAGGCGTGATCCCCCATTTCGTAAATAAATATTTCTTCCAGGGTTAATGGAAGGATATCCACAATGACCGGCTGAAAGGCTTTGAATTCTTCTATCAGCTTTTCCTTCACTCCTCGGATAATCATCAGGTGAACACTGCCCCGTTTCTCTGTATGAAGGATATTCATTTTCTGAAACATCTCTTCCGGCGGCGTTTCCTTAAAGGCTATCTGAATTTTATGAATGTCTTTTTTAAGTTCATCCAAGTCTTTTTCCAATAGCAGTTTTCCCTGATGCAAAATCCCGACATGATCACAAAAATCTTCCATTTCCCTCAGATTGTGAGAAGAAATAATAATGGTCATTTCCCGCTCCGCCACGTCCTGCACCAGCAAGTTTTTTACCTTTTGACGCATCACCGAATCCAAACCATCCAGAGGTTCATCTAAAATCATAATGTCTGGCATTACTGATAAGGACAGCCAAAAGGCTACTTGACGCTGCATCCCTTTGGAAAGTTTTTGAATCTTTTGCTGCCGACTGATACCAAAAACGCTTTCTAACTGTCGATATCGTTCTTCTGTCCAGCGATGATAAATTTTCCGGTAAAAATCCGCCATTTCTTCTACCGTAAAACCAGGGAAAAAATACAAGGTGTCCGGAACCATGATCAGTCTTTGTTTCAGACTTTCATTTTCAAAAACAGGTTCCTCGCTAATCTGCACTTCGCCTTCATCTTCCTGATAAATACCTGCTAAGGTTTTTAACAGAGTGGTTTTTCCTGCTCCATTGGAACCTAATAACCCATAAATAGAGCCTTTATTGACTTTCATGGTTAAGCTCGTTAATGCTTCCGTATCTTCAAAGCGTTTGATTAATCCGCTGATTTTAATCATTCTTTTCGCCTCCCCCTTGCTGTTCCATCACTTCATCGATCATTTGGTGCATATCCTTCTGATCCATTCCAAGATAAAAAGCTTCCGCCATTAATTTTTTTAGTTCTCGCCGTAATTCCTCCTTCTTTTCCTTTTGCATTTTCTCCATTACTGGTGAAACAAAATTTCCCCTACCTTGTACCGTATAAACATATCCTTGTTTTTCCAGTTCCCGGTAAGCTTTTTGAATGGTATTTGGATTGATGGTTAATTGTTGTGCCAGAGATCGAACAGAAGGCAGTTGTTCGTCAGATTTCAATAATTCTGTAATAATCATTTCTTTAATCCTTTCTACTAGTTGTTCATAGATGGGTATTCGACTCCTTAAATCCAGTTCGAACATTGATTCACCTCGTTTCACATTTTTTCCGACTCTCTGGACAAATTCACTGTATTATTATAAGTAGTACAGCTAGTACACTCTTAGTATAGTCAGCTCTTATGCTTTTGTCAAGCTGTTTTTTTCATCTTTTTAAGTAAATAACCAGCACTCACAAAGCCCCCCTCTTTTGGAAGAGGGGGGCTGCTAAAAACTTATTCTTCACGGCAATGCCATCTCCATGCGTCTTCAATGATTTTTTCCAAGGTGGGGTAGCGTGGGGACCAGCCTAGGATTTTTGTTGCTTTTTCGGAGGATGCAATTAAAGTGGCCGGATCTCCCGGTCGTCTTTCTTTGATTTCAGCCGGAATATTATGACCGGTAATGTTTCTCGCTGCTGCCACTACTTCTTTTACAGAATATCCATTGCCATTTCCCAGATTAAAAACATCACTCCTGTTTCCTGCCACCAGATACTGCTGTGCCAAATAATGAGCCGAAGCCAAGTCCATCACATGAATATAGTCTCTTACACAGGTTCCATCCATCGTAGGATAATCATCTCCAAAAATAAAAAGCTGTTGCCTTTTTTTCCTTGGAACCTGTAGCACCAGTGGAATTAAATGGGTTTCCGGATCATGCGCTTCCCCTATATGCCCTTTCTCATGGGCTCCTGCCGCATTAAAATACCGTAGCGAAACGTATGTTATTCCATAGGCCTGATCAAACCATTTCATCATTTTTTCCATGGCAAGCTTTGTTTCTCCATAGGTATTGGTTGGATCTGTTTTATCCGTCTCCTGAATCGGAATATTTTCCGGCTCGCCATAGACAGCGGCGGTAGAAGAAAAAACCAGGTTTTTCACCCCGTTGTTTTTCATTACTTCCAATAAACACAACATGCCATATACGTTGTTGTGATAGTATTCATAGGGTTTTTCCATACTTTCTCCCACCAGCGAACTGGCGGCAAAATGAATGACGCTTTGAATCTTATGGTTTTTGAATACCTGGTCTAAGGCTTCCTGATCCCGAATATCCAGTGGATAAAAATGATCCGCTTCCACGGATTTTCGATGACCGGTCTGCAGGTTGTCCACTACCACTACTTCTTTTTCTTGTTGCTGAAAATAGGTAACCGTATGACTTCCAATATAGCCCGCTCCACCAGTAATAAGAATTGCCATCTGGTCTTCACCTCCGAGTTATTCACTTGCTTATTTGATTAATACCCTCACACCATTCATAGCATACTATTTGTCGTCTAGCAATGTTTTCCTTTCCTATTTTCACCTTTCCTATTTTCAGCGGATCACTGTTTTTTCTGATCGCTTTTTCAACCCTCTATGTGATAAGATAGTTGTGTCAATATTGTTTTTATTCCGAAGTTTTTGCACATAAGACAAGGAGGGGTTCTATGAGTTACATCCGCAATGCTTCAGGCCGTTTTACAGATCATCTTATCGGTATCATTGGCGGTACGCCTGTTGATGCTCATATGGGGGTCACTTTTTTTCAACAGCGGGGCGTCAAAACCATCGGCGTCGGTCTTTCCGCTTCCCCGGAAGAAGCCACCCTTTTGCAAGTGCTTTATCCTCTAAAGCTGCAACGGTTAATCACCAGAGAAATCCTTTTGATGAAACAAACTCATCGTATTAGCAAGGTATGTATTTTTTGCAATTCGCTAAGTGCCGCCATCAATCTGGAAGAACTTCAAACAGAAACTGGTCTTCGCATCATCACTCCCTTAAACGTTTATCAGCAAACCGCCCATCTTTATGACAAGGTAGGGTTATTGGCGGCTAACTGTCAGTCGCTACGGGGTATCGAAAACGTCATCATGGAGGCTAGGGAAACGACTCAGGTAGTGGGAACCGCCCTGCTTCAACTGGTTATTGCCATCGAAAAGGCTACCCCACCGGAGACAATCATGCAGGAGCAGGGCCTTTTTCATTTGCTGAAATTTTTCGAAACCATTGGTGTACCTGCCCTTATTCTAGGATGTACTCATTTTCCTTATCTCAAAAAATCCCTTGAATCCCACACGTTTCTAGAGATTATCGATCCTGCAGAAGAGATGCTCTCCATGCTATTAACCTCCTGACCATCTAAGAAAGCCATGAGGCTTCTCACATAACCCCATGGCTTTTTTATGTTTTTTAATCGTTTGCTTTTTAATCGTTTTCTGTTCTACGGTTTTTGAATTAGGCCCAGCTATTCAGATAAGCTTCTTGGTCTGATGTCAACTGGTCAATGGTAATACCCAGGGTTTTCAGGCGAAGGTTTGCCACATACTGATCCAATTCTTCTGGAACGGACAATACTTTCGCCGGTAAGCTTCCTTTGTTTTCGACCACATGTTGCAGGGATAAGGCCTGTAAGGCAAAGGTTAAATCCATCACTTCCACTGGATGGCCATCGCCAGCCGCCAAATTCACCAATCGTCCGCCAGCAATCAGAAACAGGTTTCGACCGTCAGCCATCCGATATTCTTCAATATTGTTACGAACGGTTCGTTGGGTTGCCGCTTTTTCTCCCAACTCTATTTTGTTAATTTCGATATCAAAATGTCCTCCGTTACACATAACAGCGCCGTCTTTCATTTTATCAAAATGACGGCTACTGATCACATCACGGTTGCCGGTGACTGTAATAAAGACATCCCCCAGAGAAGCCGCTTTTTCCATTGGCATCACATCAAATCCATCCATATGAGCTTCTAAGGCTTTAATAGCGTCAATTTCCGTTACGACCACTTTCGCTCCTAGCCCTTTAGCTCTCATAGCAACCCCTTTACCGCACCAGCCATAACCAATAACCACTACGGTCTTACCACTGGCCACCAAGTTGGTTGTTCGGTTGATACCATCCCACACAGACTGACCTGTTCCATAGCGATTATCAAAAAGATATTTGCAATAGGCATCATTCACCGCCATCATTGGAAATTCCAAAAGCCCGTCTTTTTCCAAGGCCTTTAACCGATGAATGCCTGTCGTTGTTTCTTCGCAACCGCCAATAATGGTTTTTGCCTGTTCTGGCCGTTGGCTGTGAAGGATCTTTACCAGATCTCCCCCATCATCAATAATGGCGTCCGGTTCAAAGTCCAAGGTATCGTTGATTAATTCATGATATTCTTCATCCGTTGTATTATGCCACGCATAGGCTGTAATACCAGAGTCTACCAAGGCTGCCACCACATCGTCCTGAGTTGACAATGGGTTGCTGCCGCAGACCACCACGTCAGCACCACCAGCTTGAACCACCTGTGCCAGATAGCCGGTTTTTGCTTCCAAATGGAGACAAATAGCAATTTTCAACCCCTTAAAAGGCTGGCTTTTTTCAAATTGCTGCTTCACTTCGTTTAACAGAGGCATATGTGCCTGTACCCAGTCTAATTTTAGTTTCCCCTGGGGAGCAAGATCCTTATTGCGAATTTTTGACGCCACTTTGGTGTCTTTCATGATTTGTACTGTTGACATAATGTTCCCTCCTGCTTTTCTTTTTATCTGTTTCCTGCCTATTCTCTTCCTTTTCCTTCATTTTACACGTTTTTATGAATTTCCTAATTCCGAAAACTTTAAGTAATACTACTTCTTCCTCTGCTGTTATTGTACCATAAGAAATCTCCTCATAGCGAAAGAAATCTCCTCATAGCAAAGAAGCTTCAAAATAATCCGCGCTATCCTCCACACTTCTGTAAAAAAAGATTTTTACTTGTTATAATGTTGAGAAAAGTATGTTATAATAGCTCGGTATGGCTAAGAATAGGCTAATCAAAACGGGAAGCTTAATAGAAACAGGAGGCTTATTATGTCAAGACAGTCAAAAGATATCATGATCATTGGGTTTGCTTTATTTGCAATGTTTCTTGGGGCAGGAAATTTGATTTTTCCGCCTTTTCTTGGGTTTCAGTCAGGAGATGGGTGGATCCGGTCTGCTACTGGCTTCTTAGTATCCGGGGTAGGGTTATCCATATTAGGAATTTTGGCCGTTACCACCGCCGGCGGAAAGACAGAAGCTCTTGCGGAAAAGGTCAGTCCCCTTTTTGCCACCTTGCTAACAACCACCATTATTCTAACCATTGGTCCTCTGGTAGCCATCCCCCGAACGGCTGCTACAGCTTATGAATTAGGTATTTTGTCTCTTTTCCCACAAGTGCCGGCAATCCTTTCTTCTCTGCTCTTTTTTGCCGTAACCTTATGGTTAGTTATTAATCCTACCAATGTTATTGATAAGTTGGGAAAAATACTGACGCCAGTGATGCTCTTTTTGCTGCTGGGCATCATCATAAAAGGTATTTTCTTCCCCTCCGGCGTTCCAACAACTTCGACCATGCAAGCGCCTTTTGCCGATGGATTTTTATTAGGTTATCAAACCATGGATGCCTTAGCCTCCGTCATTTTTGCCGGAACCATCGTAACCGCCGTTAAAGCTCGGGGTTATCAGGAGCAGGAAGTGATTTCCATTACCTCTAAAGCTGGCTGTGTCGCCGGAATCGCTTTAGCGTCCATTTACGGTGGATTGATTCTTCTGGGTGCTAATGCCATGAGCATGCTACCTGCCGATGCCAGCCGAAGTGACGTGTTAACCAGTGTGACGCATATGTCCATGGGAGAAATCGGAGTGGCTTCTATGGCCATCGTGGTGATTTTAGCTTGTTTAACGACAGCCGTCGGACTCACCACTACCGTTGGTCATTATTTTCAGCATTTGTCCCGAGGCCGTTTGCCTTACCGCTGGTTGGTGTCGGCAACGGTGATCTTCAGTGCTCTGTTGGCCAATGCGGGAATCGATCGAATTGTTCAGTTTGCAGGACCTATTCTGGATATTTTATATCCGGTGGTCATTGTGCTGATTATCCTAAATTTACTGGAACGATGGGTTTCTTTAGAAGATGCTTATGTTGGCAGTGTGGTTGGGGTCCTGTCTTTACGTCTTCTGGACATTCTTTTATTGTTGGGTATTTCCCACCGAAAAGTGGAAGGATGGCTGGAGATGATTCCTTTCAGTGAATATGGCCTGGCCTGGCTTTTGCCAGCTTTCTTCGGCGGAGTTCTTTCATGGAGCTGTAAGCGGGTATGGCACCTAATCCCTAAAGAACGATAGGGATGATTCTGCCCATCTGGTAACGGTTTCTTTGTCAGGCATTGTTTCCGCACTTCCAAACTTGGTGGTAACGTAACCAGCGTAGGCATTGGCAAATTTGGCGTAGGTGAGCAGTTCTTCAAAAGAAGCGACCGCATAATGCTTTTTTGTCAGAAACTGTGCCAGCATCGCACCAAGGTGACTATCACCAGCGCCCGTGGTGTCTACTGCCTTCACAGCAACACCTTCTACCTGACCAAACTCTTTTCCTCTTCGTAATGCGCATCCTTTTTCACCCATGGTGACGATCATCAACGGAAGCTTATAGTCCTGATACAAACGGTCAGAAGCTTCCGATATGTCGCTTATACCTGTCAGAAACATCAATTCTTCTTCTGACAGTTTCAAAATGTCCACCTCTTTCATCACGGAAAGAATGTGGACTTTTGCTTTTTCCAGAGAATCCCATAAGGGAGGTCGAAGGTTCGGGTCATAACTTATGATGCACTGTTTCTTTTTTGCTATGGCAATGGCTTTTCTGGTTGCGCTTCTGGAAGGATCCGCCGTCAAAGACAGCGATCCAAAGTGAAACACCTTCGTCTCTTTGAAAAAGGATTCCTTAATATCTTCTTCCCGCAACATCAGATCGGCACCATGTTTTCGATAAAAACTGAAATCCCGTTCACCATTTTCCTTTAAGTGAACAAAGGCTAAGGTAGTGTGGTGGGTCTCCGACAGAACCACATGTGAATTTCCAATACCTTGCTTTTCCAAAAAATCAAGGAGGAAATGCCCGAACTGATCATTCCCTACACAACCGATGAACTCTGTATGGATTCCCAGTTTAGATGCCGCTGCCAATACATTCATCGGAGCACCACCTGGATTTTGATCAAATCTGGGGTTTTTCCCATTGGTTGCCACCGGTGTAAAGTCAATCAGGATTTCTCCCAAAGACAAAATTCTGGGTTTCATGGTCCATCGATTCCTTTCTGAAATTTAATAACGGCTTTTACAATATCCGCCTTTTGTTTTGAACTGGAATCCATGGCTTCCGGCACCTCTTCAAAATCAAAAATGTCCGTCACAATACCCTCCAGATTAATTTTTCCGCTACTGGCTGCATCAATGGCCATGGGATAGATGTGTCGATATCTGAATACGGTCTTGAAAGTCAGTTCTTTATCCAAAGCTACATTCATTTCCAGGCTCATTTTTTCAGAAGAGCTATACCCAACCAGCACCATCCGTGCCCCTTTTTTCACGCTATGAATCATCTGATTAACCGTTATTTCACTTCCTGCTGTATCAATAGCCAGATCACACCCTTTTCCATCCGTCAGCTCCATGATTTTTTGAAGCGCATCTTCCTCAGCGCCATTGATCACATGGGTAGCGCCTAGTTCCTTTGCCTTTTCTAACCGTTTTGACAAAACGTCCACTACAATCACTCTGTTAACACCTTTATAGATTAACGCAAGCATGGTCACTAATCCGATGGCTCCGGCACCTGTTACTACCACCGTTTGCCCAGCTTCTGCTTTCCCTAAGTTAACCGCATGCATGCCTACGGCCAAAGGTTCAATCAAAGCACCTGTCAGGGTAGATACCCGTTCCGGCAGCTTAAAGCATAAATCCGCTTTATGACTTACATATTCCTGAAACACCCCATCGTAAGGAGGCGTTGCAAAAAATTCTACTTCTGCACATAAATTGTAGGTTCCTTTTTTACAGAAATCACATGTGCCACAAGTAATTCCTGGTTCTAAGGCTACTTTATCTCCCTTGGACAAATGATGAACGTTTTTTCCTATTTCTACCACTCTACCGCTGGCTTCATGCCCTAGAACAAAAGGAGCCTCTACCTTGTATGGACCTATCTGTCCTGTTTCATAATAATGCATATCCGAACCGCAAATCCCTACATATTCCAGTTTTACCAGCACTTCGTCCTCTTTCACAGCAGGAACCGGTCGTTCTACATATTCGATAACGCCTAATGTTTTCATCACAGCTACTTTCATTTTTTCTTTCATTTTTTCTTTCATTGCCTACACCTCTATTGTAATATTTTGTGTTTTTTACCCATCAGAGCTCGTTTCTGCTCCGGTTTTCTTTTCTTTTATCTTCTTATTCCGTTGTTGTTTCTGAATAGAGTCAAAGGCAACAGCCAGTAACAAAACGCTGCCTTTGATAACCATTTGCGTAAATTGGCTGACATTCAGCAGCACCAGTCCATTACTAAGGACACCTATCATTAAAACCCCGGCAAATACATTAGAGATTTTACCCTGACCACCATTAACACTGACACCACCTAAGACGCAGGCTGTCAGAACTTCAAATTCAAAACCTTTTCCGACAAGCACTTGGCCGGAATTGGTTCTTGATAGCATCACAATGCCTGCAATGCCTGCAAACAAGCCAGACAAAGAATACACCAAATACTTTACCCTGACCACATTAATCCCAGATAAGGCCGCCGCCTCTTCATTGCCACCAACAGCATAAAAATACCTTCCGAAATAGGTTCGGTTAAGAATAAACGCTCCTAATCCCATAATAACCACCATAATAATCACCGGTATTGGAATAATCCCTACATATCCTTGCCCTATGACAGAAAAAGAACTGGGGAATCCAAAAATTGGCAGTCCTTTACAGACTAAGTAAGCGACTCCTTCCAGAATAATCATCATGCTTAAGGTAACGATGATGGGAGGCATCTTAATGGTTGAAATAATCCATCCATTAAAAAATCCGATGGAGGTACTCATCGCCAGCGCTAAAAGTACGGCTAATACTGGATGAATGCCAGCATTTACCATTAGCCAAGCCGCTACAATATTTACCAGCGTCACTTGTGAACCGATGGACAGATCTATTCCACCAATGAGAAGCACAAATGCCATGCCTACAGCGGCGATCCCTAGCATCGAAACTTGTCGTGCGATGGTAAATAAATTGTTGGTACTAAGGAAAGAACTGGAGGCAAAGGAAAAATAAGTCATCAGAGCCACCAAAACCATGAAAATACCATATTTTTTGAATGATTCAATATGCTTCATATCCTATTCCTTTCTACTTACAATGGAAGCGTAAGTCATTATTTTTTCCTGGCAAAATTCGTCTTTCGATAAAGTGCCGGCTATTTTACCTTCAGATAATACCAGAATACGATCTGACATTCCCAGCAATTCTTCCATTTCTGAAGAAATCATTAAAATCGTTTTCCCGGATTCTACTAATGCGTTGATCAGTTTATATATTTCCAACTTTGCACCTACATCGATTCCTCTTGTCGGTTCATCCAGAATAATCACTTCTGGGTTGGTGGCAAGCCACTTGGCAATGATCACCTTTTGCTGATTGCCGCCACTAAGATGCTTCATCTTTTCCTCTAAGTTCGGTGTTTTTATCCGTATACTTTCTTGATAGGACTCTGCTATCCGATTTTCTTCCTTTTCATTCACCACAAAAAATTTTGATAGCCTATTCACAATCGAAATGCTGATATTGCCTCTGATATTAATATCCAATAAGGCGCCTTTTCCCTTACGATCTTCCGGGACATAAGCAATGCCGTAATCGATGGCTTGTCTGGGAGTTTTAGGAAATATTTCCTTTTCCTTTAAGCATATTTTTCCGCTTTCGGGAGTTTTAGCACCAAATAAAAGTTCTGCTAACTCTGTTCTGCCAGCTCCGATCAAACCACCGATACCCAGAACTTCGCCTTCTTTTAGTTGGAAAGAAATATCTTTCACGCCATTGCCCGTTAACCCATCGACTTGAAAGATTACTCGATCTCTCGGTTTCACCGAACGTTTCGGATAATTTTCTTTTAGCTCCCTTCCTACCATTCGCTTGACAATCTGATCAAGGTTTGTTTCTTTCGCCATTAACGTCTCTATCTTTTTTCCGTCTCGTAATACGGTTATCCGATCAGAAAGCTTAAAGATTTCATCCATTCTATGGGAAATATAAATAATTGTCACACCTGCCGCCTTTAACTGACGAACGATCTGATACATGGCTTCTGCTTCTTTTCTGGTCAAGGGCGCTGAAGGTTCATCCATAATGAGCACTTTTGCCTTTTGTGACATGGCTTTTGCGATCTCAACAATCTGCTGATAACCTATCGTCAAATCGCTGACCAATTTGTTCGGATTAATATCCATATGAAACTGTTCAAAAATCTTTTTTGATTCCTTCACCATTGCTCCACGATCAATCAGTATTCCTTTTCTAATAGCTCTTCCCAGAAAAATATTTTCGGCCACCGACAACTGACCTACAAGATTAAATTCCTGATAAATAGCAGCAATCCCTTTTTCCACAGAAAGCTTTGGGTTCATCTCCGTAAAGCTTTCGCCATTGATAACGATCTTCCCTCCACTAGGGATCACCGCCCCCGTACAGGTTTTGATTAAAGTCGATTTGCCGGCCCCATTTTCTCCAACAATCGCATGGATTTCTCCTTCTTCAATCTCTATGCTGACATCGTCCAAGGCTGTGACGCCCGGATATATTTTTGTAATGTTCCTGAGTTCTAATATTGGCTTTGTATCACTCATGAGATTACCCCTTATTTTCATTGTAGGTTTATCTGATTATACACTAAATGGGATAGTTTCCTGAAACTATCCCATTTAGCAAACCTATCCAAACCGTGTTCTCGATGAGAATCACTTAGAATCCGTGTTCCTCCAAGTTATCCTGGGTAACTGGAATTAGTTCACGGTATACTTCGCCTTCAACTTCTTCACCGGCAACCAGCTTTTCTAACCAGTAATAGATTTCTTCTGCTATTTCTTCTGCTCCGCCAGTAATCAGTACAGACATTCTGTTACCTTCGCCTGCCTGCATGGCTGCAATTTCCGGATCTGTAGCATCCGCCGCAAAAATACCGAAATCATCCGCCAATTTTCCTGCACCTTTTGCGGCTTCATTAGCACCTACGGCACCACCACCGCCAATAGCTGCCACCACTTTGACATCAGGATATGCCTGAAAAACCGATTCCATCACAGACTGCCCTTCCGATACGTTAATGGCACTTTGCTCTGCCACAATAGTAGCTCCGGGAGCCAAGGCTTCTATCGCATCCACAATGCCATTTCCTCTTTCCAGAAGGATTGGTAATTGTGGGTAATTAAGCACCGCTACTTCTGCTTCTCCATCATGATGATCGTTTACCCATGCCGCCGCATGTTCTCCAATCATATATCCTAATTCATAATTATCAATCAACCATGCAATGTCCGCGTTTTCTAAATTATCATCCCATGCATAGATCTTGATCCCAGCTTCTCTTGCCTCAGCCAACACTGTTTCTATTCCTGCTGGATCTGCCGCATGAACTACCAATGCGTCTACTCCTCTGGCAATAAAGTTTTCTACCTGTTCTATCTGCGTGGCTACGTTACTGTCACAGGCCACATAACTCATTTCTCCACCATTTTCTTCTACAAGTGCCTGCAATGCCTGAGCCGCCCCAGACCAAATCGGATTGCTTAAGTCCTGGACTGCCATTCCCACTACCATTCCTGCCGAATCCTCTGTAACTTCTGCATCATTTTGATTGCCACATCCTGCAAGCACCGTGATCATCATGATAACTGCCAACATTAATATGCCTGTTTTTCTTTTCACCTTACATTTCCCCCTTTTTTTCTTTCTTGACTTTTCTCACCTTAAATACCTTTTCTTACCCCACTGTTTTTCCTAACTTCCTTGTTTGCTTTGAGACATCCGTTTGGCTAGCTACTAAACTTTCCAGCTCTGGCCTTTTTACTACTGCCCTTATATCCCTTCGCAACTTTATTAAACTATTTAATAAAGTATCTAAACAATACCATTTTCTCCCGAGAGCTGTCAAGGGTTTTGTCTGAAAATTCTCGAATTAGTAAAAACATCCTCTGTGTTCCTCATCCTTTTTTTACACGGAGCTGATGTATTTTTCAATATGCTGTAGTGCCGCTCCCAGTGCCGACGTTTCATATCGATATCGACAAGGCACAATATAAGAAGCATCCTTTTCAAAGGTATTTCTTTTGGCCGCTTTTTCCCGTAGTTTTTCAATGGAAGGGTCAATAAAGCTTCCTACATATCCGCCTATAATGATTTTACAGTCAAAAATCATCCGTAAATTATTGACTTGAATGGCTAAATATTCCAGATATTCCTCCCACATCTTTTGAAAGTTTTTGTTTCCTTTTTCTAACTCTTCAAAAAAAATGCCCAGCTTACCTTCCGTTAGATTCGCCAGTTTTTCAGCAGAACAATAGACATCAAAGCATCCATTTTTTCCGCAGTAGCATTTTTCACCGCCTGGCACCAAAGTGGTATGACCAACCTCCCCGCCCCGCCAGTTATCGCCCAGATATAATCGGTCATGAATCTGATTGTCTTCATTACTTCGAGCATCACTATTCTTAATGATAGCTCCACCAACGCTGTTACTAAGTGATAAGTACAGTGCGTCATAAGGCTGGTCATCATTATAAATTTCCGCAATAGCTGCCGCATTGGCATCATTTATAAAAATCGTATCACCGGAAATATACTGAGTGAACACATGAAACGCCACATTGGTAATCCCCAGCGCATGCGAATGCTTTATTCTCTCCATCTCCGGCTCAACAATTCCCGGCACAGAAATTCCATAACCTAAAAAAGCATCTTCCTCTTTGATGTTTTCTTTCTTAAAATCCATTGCCATAGCACCTAACGCTTTATAATAAGCCGAGTCATTCTTATAAGGTTTAGATAAGCGGGTATATTTTAAGACTTGACCTGACAAATCTGTGTGAACCAAGCCTATATGGTTTCGGGTAATATCAATTCCAATAGAAGATTTTTTGTCATGGACTGGTGAAATGGCCACCGCCTTTCGTCCGCCGGTTGATTGCAGCTCACCATCTTTTTTTACCAGCCCCATGGCCAAAAGTTCGTTGATCATATGTAGTACCGTTGGAATACTAAGGTGTAAGGCATGGCTAATTTCCGGTTTTGAAATTCGCTGATGCTTATTCACATAACGAAATATTTGATTCCTGTTTCTTCGTTTTACGTCAATATTATTTGAAAGCCTTCTCATCCATATCCTCCTTTCATACGATGACTACCACCGCTAAGCCTTCTGTTTATAACTTGCCATTATGCCCTGCTTTTTCTTCCTTCCGATCATACCATACCCTTTCTCTTTTGGAAATCTGACTTTATTTACTTGACAAGCAACCCTGAAAGAAATAAAATTTTTCTGACGATCACACTCGATTCGTCTGAAAGCTCAAAAGGCCCAAAATCTTTACTAAAAAAGCCTGAACAGCCTGGAAAAAGCATCAAAATAATTTATTGGGAAAGGGAATGGTTAGGATGAATAAGAGAAAGAGAATATTGTTGCTTTTGCTGGTAATGATCATGGTTGTTTTAAGTCCGGCTGACGTTTTTGCTGAAAGAAGTCCGGAGAGAACAATCAAAATTTGGATCAACGATTTTTATGTAATGAGTGATGTTTATCCATTTCTTGAGGAAAACCGAACTTACGTACCTCTTCGCTTTATTGCTGAAGAATTAGGATATCAAGTAGTTTGGGACGGCGCCAACCGTCAGGTTATTGTTTCTCAAGATAATACTACCATGAATTTAATTATTGATTCCAATATTGTTTTTGTCAATGGCGATACCTTAATGCTGGATGCTCCCGCCAGAATCAGGCACGGAAGAACTTTTGTCCCTCTACGGGCCATTGCAGAACTTTTTGGAGAGGCTATTTCCTTTGATCCGGATACAAAAATAGCGGCTATTGGAGAAGACTTTGATTCCAGCGAATATTATCCTATAAAATATTATCTGGAGAGCAAAGATCCCTTTATCACCAACTTCCGGGTCAACTTCGATACCTATCATGTCCGATATTCCGACGGAAGAATTGTTGAGTTGAATTCTGACCAAGATATCTTAAAGCTCATCGATGTAGAAGCAGAACAATATCAGGAGCCAGATTTTGTTTCCGTTGTTCCTGAAGATAAGCAGCTCTATGACCGACTCTATATCGCACCCTTAGAAGATGATCCTTTTGTTGGTTCCTGGCATGGTATTACCTCAACCGCAGGCACTTCTGATTATTATGATGTCTATGCGTACGTTGAAAGAGAATCTGACGGCCGGTATTTATTTACACGCCGCTCGATCAAAGACAATGGTTCCGAACTAATTACTCATGCTTATGGCCGTTATGACAGCGAAAGAGGTGTTATGCAAACGGAGCGGTCCCATTCCACCAGTTATGCTTCCGGAGACTTTAGCCGAAGCTGGTTTACCAATTCCTCTACTTATATTGTTAAAGATTTTGATTTTCTACAAGACGCTGAAGATGATAAGCGATATTTAAGAAAGTACTAAGTTCCATCAATCGGATAAAACAGGACGTAGACAAAGCCGCAGGACCTAAATGATCTCTGCGGCTTTGTTGCAATCACACTTCATGAGGATCCCTTACTTGTTTTCACAATAAATAATGAGGCTGGCAATGAATTTTTTAATATTCACAATGCCATCTTTATTGGACTTGTTGCGAATATAGTCCATTCTTTTCCGCATCTGCTCAAAATAAAAAAGCGTACTGGAATATTTTACAAACGTTTCATTCATAAAATCTTCGATTCCTAAATGAGCTATATTAGACATGGCCAAAGAGACGGTACGCCGCATTCTTTGTTCCATGGACTTTGGTTTGGAAGACACTTCCTCACATAGTTCCCGCAAGGTGAAATCCGATAAATCGATTTGATTCTCCACACAATACTGACAAATCCGCAGGATATCCTGACTCCCTTTTTCCCCCATAATGCCCAGTTGAATTAGCACTTGCTCCAGAGGCTTCATACACGCTTTATCTTCGATTACTTTGCCTGCTGCCGGTTTTTGTTCCATAATGGACTGAATTTGCTGAAACGTTTTGGCTATTTCCATGCGTTCCTTTACTTTCAGAAGAATCTTCTCTACTTCCAGCGCATTCACCGGCTTATGAATAAAGTATTCGACCCCATAAGCATAGGCTTTGCCTACCATTTCCTTTGCCGTTACCTGAGAGATCATAATAAATTCCATTTCAGGATAATCTTTCTTCAACTCCTTCACGATTGACAATCCATCTTTTTCAGGCATCAGTAAATCAATAAGCACTAAGTTTGGCTGCATTTGATGAATCCCTGCCATTCCTTCTTGTGCCGATGTGGACGTACCTATCACATTTCCCAACTGACAGTCCTGAATAATTTTTTTTATGATACGCAACACATGAATATCATCATCCAACAGAAATATTCTCATTTTCGTCTCCCTCCAATTGACCAACGGGAATAAACACCTCAAAGCATGTTTCTTTATTTTCTTTGGAATGTACCCTGATCCTGCCCTTTAAGCCGTCCACCACAATATTGTTTACCAAACTAAGCCCCAGCCCTCGATTAACCTCTCCTGTCTGATAGTCAATTTTAGAAGAAAATCCCGGATTAAAAATATGAGGCCTGTCTTCTTCTACAATGCCAACACCGTTGTCCTGAACCATAAAGCAGTGGTCGTTATCTGTTTTGTAATGAGTCACCAAAATGTTTCCCTGTTTAGGAATTGCTTCCATTGCATTGGTAATCAAATTTCTAAGCACAGACATCAGGTAATAATGCTGTTTCGTATAAAAATCCTCCTGGTATCTGAAATGCAACGTAATGTTTTTCTTTGTTTCCTGTATCTGAACCTCCATGCTCTCCTTTAAGATCTGAATCAGCTCATGAAAATGGATGCCCGGATCTACCATCTGGTTTTCCAAAACACTTTCCACTCCACGCACCACCACATCATATTCTTTTTTGATTTCATGAATGTTTTTACAAATATCCAATGCCTGATTTTTCCAATTTTCTCTTTCTTTCTCTTCGGAAATATTGGTAAAAAGCTGATAAGTGCGACTCATGACCTTTTCAATATGATCCATGTTTTTTTCCATCCAATACACTTCTGTTTTAAGACGCGCCGTAAACCATAGGAGTTTTTTATAGCGTTCTTCATGCTCTTCTCGAATGAGAAACATGCGATAATGCTTATGAGCAATGATAATGATCATTGCGATACTGGCTCGTATCAATGCTGCTAGCAATAACCCCCGCAGCACAAATAAGTTTTCTGTAAAAAATTTACTTCCAATCCGCAGGTATACCTCCCATACATTGCCAAAAAAATCAGAAAATAGCACTAGTAAAAAAAGTTCTTCCATGTTTTGAGGCTTTTGAACTTTTTTTGCCAGAAAAAAGATGCCCCCGTAAAGCAGGTAAAAGGTCATTTCCGGAAAAAGATCCATCATCTGCTGACCAGCCATCAACCGAAAGAGAAAAAACGAAAGGCTTGATGCCACGCCAACGTAAAAGGGATTTATTTCATCATATAAATAGATAATCACAGGAAATAAAATGGCCGCAAAGGAAAAATGAAAGTTTGTAATGTAAAAGTTAAGATAGAACTGAGAAGCGATGCCTATCAGTAGCGCCACCAATCCTAACTGTTTCATCTGTTTTACCATCTGTTTCACCATCTGTTTCACAGCCTCACCTCTCTGCTCATGGAGCCAGACTTATCCCACGACCATTTTGAGGTAATACCTATACCCTCTGGCTTTCCGCAGGATGACTATTATGATTCTACCAAATTCCAAAGTGATTTACAAAGTGCTTCACAAACAAGAAAGCTGTTTGTACAGGAGAAGGCTGTTTATACAGATAAAGAAGACCTAAACATTGGAGCTTTGCCACGTTTAGGTCTTCTGTTCAGTCTTAGCAATAGGCTTAGTTTTTTGCATTCTCTACTTCTCTGCTTCACTTCTTTTCACTTCTTCACTTCTTTTCACTTCTTCACTTCCCTACGCCTTCACTTCTTTACTGACGACGTACTCCTTCCAACACATTGGAAGGTATTGGTTTAACGGAAGGAGTCTTCGCCTTAAGAGCTTCCTGTTCATCATATTCTTTCAACATGGCAAATACCACAGGGCTCAGGCCGATCAATCCAATGAGGTTAGGCAAGGCCATCAGTCCGTTAAACATATCCGATAATCCCCAAACAATTTCCAAAGGAATCACCGCTCCGATAAATACCAGCCCGATCCATGCCCAAGTGTAAAATTTTGTGATTTTCAAACCGCCAATGTATTCGGCACATTTCACGCCATAATAATACCATCCTATAATCGTAGAAAAGGCAAAGAATACTAATCCTAAAGAAACGATATACCCACCGATTCCGGGTAGCAACGAGTCAAAGGCCACGGTTGTTAAGGCAGCACCACGAAGGCTTTCCTCGATTTCCATCACACCAGCTTCTGTCATCACCACCATCGGTGAAATAAGGATGACAAAGGCTGTCATGGAACATACTACCAAGGTAGCAATAAAGGTGCTTAAGGAAGCCGTAATTCCTTCCGTTACAGGATTGTCATTTTTTGAAGCAGCATGGGCAATAGGAGCACTTCCTAACCCTGCTTCATTGGAGAAAACACCACGGGCAATTCCCATTCGAAGCACTGTTCCCAAAACACCACCACCTACAGCCGCACCAGTGAAAGCGTTTGCAAAGATAACATTAAAGACATATGGAATCAAATGATAGTTTGAAATAATCGCAAAAAGAGATCCTGTAATATACATTAATGCCATGGTCGGCACCACTTTTTCCGTTACTTTTCCGATACTTTTAACGCCACCTAAAATAACACATCCTACCAACACTACCATTACCAAGCCAGAGACGATGGTATTAACGCCAAAGGTTACCTGTAAGGACTGCGCCACCGAATTGGCCTGAGCCATGTTTCCGGTACCAAAGGATGCGATAAAGCCAAAGAAAGCAAAGGTGCTTCCCAACCAGGCCATGTTTTTCCCATACTGTTCTTTCATTCCATGTTCAATGTAATACATGGGTCCGCCTGATTTTTCACCACTTTCATTGGTTACCCGATATTTAACAGCTAATAAGGCTTCTGCAAAACGGGTGGCGCCGCCGATAGCACCACTGACCCACATCCAAAAAACAGCTCCCGGCCCTCCAAAAACAATGGCCGAGGATACGCCTACAATATTACCTGTTCCAATGGTGGCGGCTAAAGATGTCATCAGTGCTTGAAAGGAGCTGATATCCCCTTCCTGTTCATCGTTTTTGTCAAAAAGCGATTTTATGGCTGTGCCAATTTTACGAAACTGCACAAAGCGGGTTCCGATGCTGAGATAAAGTCCTGTTCCTACCAATAAAAGAATCGTGAACGAACCCCAAGCTAATTCGGCTCCTTTAGCCACAAAATTTTCAAATAATAGCATGTTTTATCCTCCCTTTTTTTCTTGCTTGGGTATAGGATAAAGTAGGGACTTCACGAAACTTCATCAGGTATCAAATCATTCATAAAACAATTTCAATTTTTTACAATACTTAGTCAAGATAGGCCTTATTTCTTTTTTCTCTTTTTAAGCCTCCCTAGTGGTGGTCACTCTTTTTCCCTTCTTGTAAACCTGCTCGATCTTATCCAGTGCTTCGATGTTTTTCAGCGGATTCTCTTCCAATACAATAAAGTCTGCCACTTTGCCAGCTTCCAAGCTGCCATAGTTTTCTTCAATTCCCAAAAGCTCTGCGGCTGTTTTTGTGGAGGATTGGATAGCTTCCATCCCTGTCATTCCACCATCCATCATCAATTTTAGCTCTAAGACCGTATTGTCATGCAGGTTAAAGGGTGTCCCTGCATCGGTACCCATGGCAATCTTTACGCCTGCTTCCCTTGCTTTGCGGAAGCTTTCAAAGTGAGTCCCCATGATTTTTTTAGACTTTTCTACCGCCTGCAGCGGTACCCCCTTTTCTACCCCAGCTTCTATAATGCAGTGAGGCGCCGCCAGTGTAGGAACTAGGTAAACATCTCTTTTCACCATCAAGTCAATGGTTTCATCGTCCAGAAAAATACCATGTTCTACTGAGTTTACTCCTGCTAAAATAGCATTTTTTATTCCTGTGGTACCCTGAGCATGAGTGGCGGTTCTTCGGCCGGCTTTATTGGCCTCTTCCACAGCAACCGCCATCTCTTCCAGGGTTAGCTGTGGCGAACCCGGTTCTACCCCCGCCGTCATCACTCCTCCGGTTGCCATGATTTTAATCACATTAACGCCTGCTTTTAGCTGTTCTCTCGTAGCTTTTCTAACTTCTTCCAACCCATCGCATTCACGACCCATTTGCCAACCATGACCACCAGTCATCGCAATTACTTTACCTGCCGCTAAAAATTCCGGCCCTTTAATAAAGCCTTCATCAACCGCTTTTTTTAACTCTACGTCGATATGACCATATCCTCCTAAGTCTCTAAAATAAGTCACACCGGACTTCAGATGCTTTTCAAGATTCGCCACGCCTCTTAGAGTCGTCTTAGTGGCTGATTCTGTTGTCATTAAAGAAAAAGGGTCTCCCACCGGCTCCATCAAAATATGCACATGACTGTTAATCATCCCTGGCATAAGGGTTTTTCCAGTGAGATCCACTACTTCCATCTCATCTTCTATCTGAATTTCCCCTTCTCTGGCAATTTGCTTAATCCGTTCTCCCTCAATCAGCATAACCGCATTTTCTAAGGGTTCCCCTGCATTTCCATCTATTAAGGTAGCGCCTTTCAATAAGGTTTTTTTCATTTCATCTCTCCTCCTAATGATTTTCTGCTTAACAGCAGTCATTGCACTTTTATTCGCTTTTTCTCTATTCGTTATTTATTTGAAATTAAAGCATCTTCGCCATAAATCCTGCCAATACCACGGATGCAATGGTGACCGTAGCAAATCCTGCCACCAGCATTTTAGGTAAGATTTCATTCAGGATTGCTTGCTTTTCCTCTTCTGTTTCGCCCACGGCCGTAGCTACCTCCTTGGAAATAATAAAGGTTCCGGGAAACCCAAACAATGCGGATACCCCAATGGCTATTGACATTTCCCGACTATACCCTACTACTTTGCTTAAAATAACACTGGCCAGTACAATCCCGATAAGCCCCAAGGATAAGCTAATGACCAGAGGCATCGCCAAGGACAATACCATCTCCGGCGTAGCACTTGTTAAGTTCGCAAAGATAACGGACATTAAGGCTACCATCGCAAGTCCAAAGGCATTGGCCTTCACCATAATATTCTCTTCTAAAAAACCTGTCTCTCTACCAATAATACCCATGATAAGAGCAATTACCAACCGATGTACCACATCATTCAATAATGTAGCCACTTGAAAGCTTAAGAGAGCTACCAGCCCCAATTTTGCCAGATAAATAAAGGGAGTTTGATACTTTTCAGGAAGTTCCGGAACAAATTTATGCTTAGGCTTTTTCTCTGTTTCAGTGGTTTCAGTGGTTTCATCCGTAACCTTCTCTTCCGGCTTAGTTTCCACCTGTCCTGTTAATTTATTCTCTCTAAATAATCTCTGAATCTTTTTAGACTCTTTACCCAACATAATAGACGCCACCGGATATCCAAAAAAGCCCTGTACTACTACCAGTAAGGCCGTAAATACTACTAAGGTTTCTAGTCCTTTAGCTTCCGCTACTTCTCCCATAATAATTGCCGCAACCACGCCACCAGAAATAGGCGGAGCGGCGGCTATGGCATATTCTCTGCCTAAGATAGGTGCTCCTACCAGAGATATAAATGCCCCAATCGCCACTACGGCTCCTACGGATATTACCACGGTTCTCCATTGTTTTTTCAGTTGATGAAAATCCATCAAGGTGCCCATATGAGTAATTAAAAACGCTACTAAGATGTTCCCAATTCCCAAAAGTGCCGCATCGTTAAAAATGCTGGTAGGCAACCCTACCCAAAAGCCTACCAGTAAAATTGCTGAAGAAGCAAACATCATCGAACAAATCGCCCTGGTTTTAATAGATACAAAGTCTCCTATTGCAAAAATGCTGCATACTACGGCTAACGCTAATACTCCATCCATTTTGTCCTCTCCTTTAGTGTTTTCTGTTTAATTGAATCATGCACATCAATTTATAATTATTCAGAATATAATAGAACTCATTCTACAGAGGTTTCTCATGGATGTCAACCGTCTTTCTCACTGGCAGCCTTCAAGAAAAATTCAATCAATACCTGGAGTACGGTGGAGTTAGTTCTTTGATTTGAAAACCTTCAACCGAGTAAAACTTATAGCCCATGCGATCTAAATGATCTAAATCATATAGAACTGTTTCAAATTCCACACCATCCAAATCTAAAATCTGTTCATATCCCTCTGGTACTGCACCCATAGGTAAAGCGCTATACACTAGACCAGTTATAGATTTTCCTCTTCTTTTATAGCTAACACTATCGCCATACCATAGCATCTTCATTAATTTTACTTTGTGAAGAACAGGCACCATCTACTTGTCGTCTGGAATGAATGGACTAAAAAGCCACAGAGATTCGTTAGCTCCCTGTGGTTTTTGCCTGATCACATCAAGTATTTTTTTACATCATCCAAACTTTGATAATCCATCACTTGGTCAATCATTACTTCCAATGTTGCCGCATCCAATTCCTGTATTTTTTTTCGAACCGGTTCCGATAGAGGCCCAAATTTCTTCGTTAACAGGCGAAGTGCTGCTTTTACCAATGCCTGCGTTTCTCCTTCCATTCACCCTTTTTTTATGCCTTCTTCTATGCCTTCTTCTATGCCTTCTTTTCGAAGGATATCTGCTAGTGTCATGGTTACTTCTCTCCCTTCAGGGTATTCCTTAGCCATTTCATTCACTATTTTTTCCAAATCGGCTTTTGTCATCTTATGGGCGGCACTAAATACATACCGCATAAAGGTTTCCAGGTATTCAACACCTGTCTGCTTGTTTTCCAGCTCTCGAAGATAGGCTGCCGCTTTCAATACAGATTCCCGAAGTCTGTTGGGTCTACTTTCATTCTATCTGAATAGCCTTCATCCATGATGGTTAAAAGGTGAATCCCCTTTTTCTCCATGGTCTCCAATAAGCGTTCTGCCTTGGAAAGTTCCCGGGAGTCCAGCACTTTTCTCGCCAAGGTCCGTCCAATCCCCGAAACCTTTTCCAGGTCTACCTCGTCGGCTTCATATATCCTGACCGGCGATCCAAAATGCTGCAGCAACCGCCGTTGGGCCACCGGCCCGATTCCGGGAATCAGCCGAAGCCACAGCCAGTAAAGTGTTTCTTTCTGCCCCGCCATCTAAACCACCACCATGGAAGCATTATGGTGCGGTGACCGAAAGGGGCGATGCCATAGGCAGATCAAAATGCGAACCACTTTTTTTCACATTGCCCGGCGTCAAGTTGATGACCACCTTCATCTGAGGAAAGATGTAGTCACCGTCCGTCAGAGCCGATTCCACCCGCTCCCGGGCCTCTTTCACCGCTGTGTCTCCCAGCCCTACCACTGAGATGGTCGGCTGACCACTGATGCCCAAACATTCGCCAATCTCTTTCATTCGGTAATTCGCATGAAGGGCTTCGGTGATAAATTGCTGCTTTAATGCGGTTAAGTGCCTTTTTCGGGACCCTGATAAAATCGCCCGGCAGTTTTCTGATGTTCCGGCAACCGCCTTCAGGATTGCTTCCAGGCTCTTGCGCTGCTCGGATTTTGGTTTCCGGTGCTGGTCCAGCTTCGGTGGCGGCTGGCCTACCACATCTCCTTTTTCAAAGACGGCTTCACTTTCAGCTTCTGCCTCATCCATAAACCGAACATAGGCTGCAACCGCATGACCTCGGTTTACTGAGAAACGTTCCAGGATTAATTCTATGTCCACCAGATTATCGCCTTCGTTGCGGCGATAAAACCGGTCACTGCTCCAGGGATAATCCTGAATTCTTTGACAAATCTTTGCCTGTACCGGATTTTGATGAATGTATCGCAACAAAGATAAAAGGTAGGAATCGTCCATGACCAGCAGGCTTTTGTATCGACTCTCAAATACATGGCCGGAGCGTTTGTTTCGCCGATTGAACTGCTTGCTGAAGCGGGTATTGATCCGGTGCATAATGTCTTTGAGGGGTGCGTCCACGGTTTTCAGCATTAAATGGTAGTGGTTATCCATGATGACATACCCTAAGATGTCAAAGTCCATCACTTCCCTGTAATGCTTCAGATGCTCCAGCAAGAAAAATTTATCCTGTTTTTTTCGAAATATGTATTCTCGGTTATTGCCTCGCTGAATGACATGATAGACGGCACCGCGGTATTCCACGCGTGGTTTTCTACCCATTGGCAACACCTCCCACCTTATTGTACCACATAGGCGGATCAAGCTGAAACTTCTCTTTACTTCACTTAGAATTGCATAAGTGTCTGATGCCGTTGCTATAATAACTCGGGTGACTGGCACCGATGAGTTGTGCTTCCTATTCTATTTATTCTATTGACAAAAACGTCCTTCGCCTTATAATGTGGGTAAGGAAACTTGGTTTCCTTACTTTAGCTTTTTTAGAAAGGAGTGTATTCGAATGGCAATCGCGAAATCAAATGAGATGGATAAACATATCGAAAAACGTCGTATTACCATATCAAGCAAACGGCAAATCACCATACCAGCGAAGTATTTTGAAGCTTTAGGTCTAGACAAAGAACTTGAGTGTATATACTCGAATGGTATGTTGATACTTACACCAACAAGAAGAGAAGACTCTGCTTTTGCTGAAGAAATTTTAGCTGATTTAATTGAACAAGGATATTCCGATGAAAAATTACTCACTGAATTTAGAAAGATGAACCGAAGGATCAGACCCGCTGTTGAAAAACTCATTGATGAAGCTGATGAAATTGCAAAGTTAGCCTCTACGGATTATGCCGATCCTACGGATGATATTTTCGGTGATGAAGAAACGGAGACTTAATAATGCTTCCAGTAACTTATACACCTATTGCAGAAAAATACTTTAGAATAAGTCAGGTGACAGGCACCAGACACGTCCTATAAAGAGTTGGAACATCTTTCTTAATAGCACCTTGTGCTAGAAGTTCAGCAAAAACTTTTGCTCTTTCAAAAAACTTTTGCTCTTTCAGATTGCTCTCCCACTACAATTCTTGAAGGATAAAGATTATCATATAGTGCCTTACCTTCTCTCAAAAATTCTGGAGAAAAGATAATATTCTCTGTTTCGAATTTCTCTTTTACGCCTTGAATCGCGATGAATAAAAACAAAACTACATCCTTTATAAATGTCAAGAAAAAACTTTCATTTTCGCCCAAAAACCCGGATTTAGGCGCAAAAAAAGAGCCCATCACGCAGTAATGAGCTTAAAATCGTCTATATATGAGGCTTGATCCGTTTATTGCAGATACTCTTCCACCTTATGCTTATTTACAAATTTCCACTGTTAAGTACTCTGATTATCAATTCTGCCCTTTCTAAAGCATAGATTTTTAATAGTTCCTGAAAATATTGGGCCTTTATTTTCCCTTGTAACGGCTTTTATTTTATTTCTGGACCCCTAGGACCATTTGGTGCTTTTGCTCCTCAAATCGCTTTTAAATTAGATTTACTCTTTTTGGGCTTGACCAAATTGGAAAACCCGCCGATACGGAGTCTAAGTTCGGAATCTCCGGATGGAAGAAACCGTATTAATGGGTATGAAACATCTAATGAAGCGCTTCCTCTACATTGTTCAGCTTAGGTGATCAACTTAGGGTTAGCTTAGGTGGTAGACAAAAGCCCACCACATTGTGATGAGCTCTCCATTTATCTGTTAGAGTAATACTTTTGATTTCTGCTTGTTGGCTTGTCGGGAAGGGTCATTTTGAGAAGACCTCCTTTAATTAAAGGATTAAGTATTTTCTGTCTAAAATGTCCTCTATTATTAAGCCCCATAAACTGTTGCATTTCTTCCCTTGTTCGTGGGGTCCTGCAAAACTCTAATAACCCTTTAATATCCTCATTATCTTGGTTGGTATCTTGGACGGTATCTTGGTTGGTATCATGGTTGGTAGCTTGGACGGTCAACGGAATAATCGTCTTAAATACATCCCCCTCGATAAACTCTGGGTCTGCTCCTGAATAAATCCGGTTGTATTTGTATATGTTTCTAACCCCTGAGCCAAGCTCATCAACCCATCCGATCTCTTTAAATAACTTTGCAATCGTTGGATTCTTAGGATATGGCGAAAAGTTCTCCGGGTCAATGATGCCGTTCCCATGAGGCTTGTTGCTGTTCTCGATGTAGACCCTGTCCTTCTCTATCACCAGCTTGGCGGGAAATGGGTTTGAGAACTCTCTATGAATCAGTAAATTTGAAATCGCTTCTCTGAAAATCTTATCCCTTAAACTCACACGCTGATCACCCTCGAGATAAAATTTGTCATTGAGATGCTTCGCAATAAACTGCATCAACCTTTCATAGCTTCTTAGAAGATTCACTCTAACATCATCCCGGTCATCATACCGATCCAAATTCTCCCGGCGTAAAATGGCATCTGTTTTATGATGAGATAGAGCAGCATGAATCAATTCTTCCTTACCAAAAATCAAAATGCCTCCAAGCGTAATACCCTGCTTCCCAGTATTAGGATCCATTAAATAGAGGCCTGCACTCTTTAGGATTTCCATATCTTTCATTGAAGTCCACGGATGGTTATCCTTCTGGTTTCCAGCCAGTTTCCTAACCTTTGTAAATAACTCAGACTCCAGTCCTTCCATTTCAGCATAGGGAAAGATCCTGTTTTCTGTATGAGTACTTTGTTTTCTCATATACAGTGCAGATACCAGATTTGTGTTGTTGGTGATGTCAAAGTCACCATCTTCGTTCCGGTCAAAGATTTTCCCTTTGCAGCGATGTACCTGGGAACTCTCCGGTACATGAATATAAAGAATAATTTTCCCGTCTACTTCTACTTCTTCCACAGCCAGATAAAAGGTAGGACTTAGGGTCTGCGGGTTATTAATTGATGTCACAAAATCCTTCTTGATTTGTTCTACAGAATCTTCATCAACACCTACAATGTCACCATTGTCTTTGACACCAAGAAATAGCTGGCCGCCATAACGGTTTAGAAAACCACAGACAGACTCATATACATCTTTATTTATCTTCTTTTTGCTTTCTTTAAATTCTACAGTAATGCTTTCGCCTTGACTGATTATTTTCTTCAGATTCTCTGCTTTCATATTCAACACCTTTTATACGTCTGTATAGCGACGCGTAGATTTAGTTTCCCCATTCTTAAAAAATAATAATCATGAGTTTGAAAACTTAGATATCAACCCAAAGATATAAGCGGTATTCATTGATTGCTCTCTTACTTCCTGACGCAGATGTGTTTCTCCATTTTTCCACCGTTCATAGTATGCAGCGACCTTTAGAAAATCATCTTTCGTGATTCTCCTGGCGTTGCTTAACTGAACTGAAGGGCTTTTATCCGTTGAGTTGTCCACGTACAAATATTCATTTTTTGTATAAACTTTAAACCACAGAGGTGTTCTGCGATTCTGCGGAACAGTCGATACATTGAAAGTCTCATGGGTTGCTGCATGAAAGATCTGATCCCATCATTTGTCGAAATCCATTATTCTACACCCTCCTTCAGCTGAATGACATTTCCAGGTAAAGCTTCAAACATCTCCGGATAATGGCCACACCTTGCACGGACTTGGTTATACTTCGCTTGGGTTCCGTCCTTCTTTAAATACAGCTTTCTATTATATATTTCATCCGCAAGCTCTGCGGCATGCATTTTCCTTCCTTCGGTATCTTTTAGAACTAGCTTCATGGCTTCTTGTAATGTCAGCTTAGGAGTCGAAGGCGCTAATATTTTTTCTATAGGACCTGCCTTTGGGTCGTACTTCAAGAGAATGTACAGTGGCTCGTTATCTTTTAGAATGACCACCTTGCCATTTTTCTCGACAACTTCAAACACATCATCTAGATCAGTTTTTAGTTTTTCATAGGATATTAAACTCTCTAAACTCACTTCCATAATCTTCACCTCATCATTAGTATATCATATACTTTTATACAAATACAATAATTTTGTATGAGTTTTGTATCTTCGTTATCGATGTGTCTTGCCTCTTAAAAGAATCGAGTAGCTAGAGATTCAGTTAATTAACTGAATCTCTAGCTACTCGATTCTTCTCTAAATACATCCTTCAGGCAGAGTACTTCAGGCAGGGTAGATTTATAGCAGTTACAAATCATAGTGATGGCTAACGGAAGTATTGTTAGGAAGTATTGTCAGAATATTACAAAACTCAATAACTCAGGTGACTGGCACCGACGAGTTCGAGATTTTTACGGTTTTTAGGTTTTTATACTCTTTTTAGGAACAGTTTCTACAGGTACTTAGATCGTACTTAGATCGGATTTTGACATTCAAATCCCCAGGCATCTCTCACCATATCTTCTATGCTACGCTCCGCTTTCCACCCTAATTCTAATTTAGCTTTATCTACATTTGCATATGCTACAGCAATATCTCCAGCCCTTTTTTCCGTAAACTCCCAAGGGATAGAGACTCCGTTTGTTTTTTCAAAAGCCTGTATCAATTCTAAAACAGATGTGCCTCTTCCAGTACCTAAATTATAAACCCGGACTCCTTTTTTTATCTTTTCAATTACCTTAACATGGGCTTTGGCAACATCTACCACATGAATATAGTCACGAACTCCTGTACCATCGATAGTGTTATAATCCCCGCCAAAAACCTTAAGCTTCTCCTGTTTGCCCTTTGCTACTCTATTGATCAGCGGCATCACGTTATTAGGAGTTCCTACAGACCGTTCACCAATTAATCCACTTTCATGGGCTCCTATAGGGTTAAAGTACCTTAGCGAAGCAATGGCTAAAGTAGGATTCACTTTAGAAACATCCGTCAGGATTCTTTCACTCATTACTTTTGTTTCTCCGTAAGGATTCACCGTTTTCCCTAGTTCCATATCTTCTACCAAAGGCGAAGGCTGATCTCCATAAACCGTGGCTGAAGAACTAAACACAAACTTATCTATCCGATGCTTGAGACACACCTTTACCAATACAATGGTCGATAAAATATTGTTTTGATAGTAATCCAACGGACGGTCCACCGATTCTCCTACTGCCTTTAAGCCTGCAAAATGAAGAACACCTTCCAATTTATGTTCACTGAAAAGACGTTGGAGTTTTGATTCCTTCGTCACATCAATCTGATAAAAAACAGGCTTTTTCCCCGTAATGCATTGTATTTTATCCAGAACTTCCACCTTAGCGTTAACAAGATTATCGGCTATAATTGCTTCATGACCTTCTCGCATCAACTCTACTACTGTGTGACTGCCAACATAGCCTAGTCCTCCCGTTACCAGTATTTTCATTCTAACTCTCACACCCTTCGCCCTGTTGGATCATAGCTATCGATTAGCTGCATCACTGCTTTTTTCACTTCTTCCATCGACATTTCTTCCATTTTTTTAGAAAGATGACATAATTCCTGATTTAATGTATCCCAATTTTTCCCTAGCGGCTTTTCAATATATATTTTTTTATGTACCGTTGCTTCCATTTCTTCAGTATCCAACAATAATTCTTCAAATAATTTCTCGCCCGGTCTCAAACCAGTCACTTTAATATCAATATCTTCACCAGGTTCAAAACCACTCAACCGAATAAGATTCTCTGCAAGATCCATAATCCTAACCGGTTCTCCCATATCTAATACAAAAACTTCACCACCACATGCCATGCCTCCAGCCTGAATTACCAATTGCACAGCTTCCGGTATTGTCATGAAATAACGGATCATTTCTTGGTGAGTAACCGTCAATGGTCCTCCTTCAGCAATTTGTTTTTTGAAAAGAGGAATCACGCTTCCACTAGAACCTAAAACGTTTCCAAAGCGAACAGATACAAATTCCGTTTCACTGTCTTCATCCAATGCTTGAACCACCATCTCTGCTAGTCGTTTACTAGCACCCATAACACTGGTAGGGTTAACCGCTTTATCTGTAGAAATCATCACACATTTTTTAACACTTGCTTCATGAGCCGAAATAGCCACATTCTTCGTGCCAAACACATTGTTTTTAATAGCTTCAACCGGACTGTCCTCCATTAAAGGAACATGCTTATGTGCTGCCGCATGAAAAACCACCTCTGGTCTTTCCATAAAAAACAACTCCCTCACTCTGTCCATATCTCTCACAGAACCAATCCATACGTTTATCGTCAGATTCGGATACTTATTCCGCAGCTCTAATTGAAGTTCGTATAAATGATTTTCATATATATCCAGCATGACAAGTTTCGCAGGACGAAACTCAGCGATCTGCCGACATAGTTCCGATCCAATAGAACCACCAGCTCCCGTTATCATTACTGTTCTTTCACAGATATAGCTACTTATTAGCTCAATATCTAGATTAACCGGATCTCTTCCCAATAAATCTTCAATTTCCACTTCTCTTGTTATATCAGCCTTTGAGATCACATCGACAATCCATTCTGGTCGCTTTCTTTCACCGTTCCATTTCCCAACATATAAGAATCGTATTTTCACATTACGTGGTCTTGAATAGGTAGTATTGTTGGGTAGCTCTTAGGATATGGCATAAAACTACTCCCGTTATCCATTTTTCTTTTAGGATTACCACATCAGACTTAATTTTATTGATATTATTTAAGAGCAGTCTAATATGTGGAAAGCTATAGCGATGATACGCTTTTTTATTTCTATGTACTTTGAATATTAATTCGGAAACATACCTGTATGGTACTAATTTAGGACTTATAACCGAGTATTCCTACGTCACACCATCATTTTTTTCATGCACAATCACAAAAATCACATCCATGCTTTTTTACTGCTTTTACGATTCCAATACTGTTGGAATGAAATCTTTTTGCACCATCAATACTCTCATTGCTTCTCTCCTAACTTCCTGAATCAATATATGTTGCGATCCATTTACAAATTTTTGTTGCATTTCGATTCGCCATTTCATCCGTTTCATTGTCAAGCAATAAAGTTGCGGTTTTCCTTTTACAAGCAATCCGCTGAAGCAGTCTTTTTTCTTTTGCTATTTGTTCTAAAGGTTTTCTTTCCTTTGCTTTTATCACTATTTCCAGCAAATCTTCATCCGACATATGAATGTTTTCTACTTTTTTATGATAACTACTTAAAATTTCTTTTATTTCGTCATTGGCATACCCATTTGTTTTATATAGACCTGTCATTTCAGAATACTTAGTAACTAAAGCATCCGTTCCCCGATCATACTTAATTTTTTCCTCTTTTTTTCTCAAAGCTTTTCTTCTAAACTTTGTTTCCTCCGAAACGTCAAGTAAAACTATTAAATCAGGAAGTATCATTCTCTCCAACAACTCATTGAAATCTCTTTCTGTCATACTTTTTTCAAGCTTTTTAAGTTGATAAAAGCTTGCTTGATCCTGCAATTGTATCTGCATATTGTGATAACGATAGAAATTAATAGCATATGCCGAAAATGCCCTTTCAACGACGTTGGCTTTGTAAGCTTTTTTTAAGCAAAGTATGGCAATAGCAAAGAGTCCTTTAGATACTTTTATATCTTTAATCATGTTTAGCATAATTCTTCCAATTCTCTTTCCTCTACCCAAAATAGAATTGGTATTTTCTCTGTAATTTATTATAACGGAAGCATCTTTCTTTTCCAATTCCTCTTTGACCATCTGTACCATCGTTGTTTTTCCAGACCCTGCGCCACCAGCTATTTCTACCCTAATTACTTTTTGCATGCTATCTAACCTTTCTTCGCTTATATACTTTATATGTTTTTTTCACTCCAATTCCTATAGCTTCACTTTTCCATCCTGGCCATCTGCCGGAACCGTTCATTGGATTGCATCAGCTCTTCATAAGTTCCCTGGCCAATCAGTTCCCCACCCTCAAGGACAAAGATCTGATCGCAGTTTATTAAAGTCGTTAGCCGATGGGCAATCATGATCACCGTTCTACTACCGGCTTCTTTCCCAATATCCTTTAAAACCGCTTCTTCTGTGGCACCATCCAGCGCACTGGTGGCTTCATCCAGTACCAACACATCTGGGTTTCGATACAACGCCCGGGCTAAGCCAATGCGTTGCCGCTGGCCACCACTCAGTCGGACTCCCCGTTCACCAATTTCAGTGCTATACTGTTCCGGAAGCTCACTTTCGATAAAGGTATGGATGGCCGCCAGCTGTGCAGCTCGCCTGACGCGTTCCTCATCAATATCATCCTTCTTAACGCCGAAAGCAATATTATTGCAGATAGTATCATCGCTTAAATAAATATCCTGTGGAACGTATCCAATCCTCTTCTGCCAGCTTTTTACTGTGCTTTTACTAAGCGGCGTTCCATCAATGGTTATCTGACCCGAATCCGGTGTCATAAGCCCCATTAATAAGTCGATTAATGTTGTTTTCCCTGATCCGGTGGTTCCGACAAAGCCGATCATAGCGTTTTTTTCTATTTCCAGATTAATTCCCTTTAACACCTTTTCCGATGCCCCTTCATAGGTAAACAAGACATCTTGGAATCGAATCTTCCTCGTAAAGGAAATCGCTTCCTTATTCTCTCCTTCAAGTTCATCTGTCTGTTCCTCCGCCACTACCAAATCCAGATGAAGTTTATCCAAAATAGCCTGGTTAAAATGAACCTGCACCACCCCTCCATATAATTTTTGAAGGGCTGGTAATATCCGCTTACCTGCCAATGCAAACAAACTAATCAGTGGTATCAGAGTGATCACATCATTGCCTCTCCCAAGCTGAAAAACAATGAAAAATACAATTCCTCCAAAAGCAATGCTTTCTATCAGGTAGTGAGGTATTTTTCCAGCTACTTTGTAATATGTATTGTATTGTGCATATTTTTTCGAGTACTTGCTGTATTCACGTATAAAATAGTTTTCCACACCCATTACTTTTGTCGTCTTAATACTGTCCAGGGCTTCACTGGCAATCTTATAACGACCCTGATTTGACTCGACTCTTCCTGCACCCTTCTTCTTTAACCCATCTCTGATAAACATATTCAGCAGTACATAGGTGCCTCCCAGAAAAACCACAGCTCCAAGCGTTACCAACGTATCAACCCATAAGAGCATCACGATAATGGATATGAAAATCATCGTATTAATGACAATCTCAAAAAGCCCTATCAAGTATTGATCTGTCAGTTGTTTTACCTCCGCCAGAATGGTTTGGGCCAATTCACTGGTGTTCTTCTGCAGAAAAAAGGCATAGGATCTTGAAAGGTACGTTGTCAGAAGCCTGCGAGATATATCATGATTTCGTCTCATGACGTACCGCATTTTCGCCCATATGGTTAACGCAGAAATAATACTGGAAAAAAAAATGGCGATAAACACCACGATACCCAAAAACATCATGAAAGCATTTTCGTCTGCAAAGTTTCCTTTTTCATAAGCCCACAGCAACCATTCATTGCTGTGAATCACCGCAGGGTCCATGACCACATTGATAAAGGGAAACACGGAAAAAACGCCAAAAGCTTGAGCAAAGGCTGTTACAAGACTGAGAAAAAACAAAAAAACAGCATGCAGACGCTCTTTCGGTGTCAGGATATCATATAATTTTTGTATGAAATTTCTTTTTTCTGTACTTATCGGTTTCAGACTCCTGCACTCCCTCATCTACTTTTTCGAATTCGGATCATTGGTTCTTTTTCAGTAACAACAAACCCATACTCAGTCGCTACCTTCTGCAAATCCTGTTTACCAGAAACCCCCTTCGCCCGATCCATATTCATGATAACAGGCAGGGTTTGCAACATAATCATGCTATCTAGCCAAAAAGAATAATTTCGGATATACAATAAGTCTAACCTTAATTTATCTTCCACCGTTGTGCTGTAATTCCCCCGCACCTGTGCCAAACCGGTAATACCAGCTTTAACGGTTTTTCGATATCGGTAATGTGGCATTTTCTGCTCAAACTTATCTACAAATAAAGGCCGTTCTGGTCGGGGACCCACCAGACTCATATCTCCCTTTAGCACATTAAACAACTGCGGCAGCTCATCTAACCGCCAAGCTCGTATCCATTTTCCACAACTAGTAATCCGCTGATCATCCTCTGCGGCCAGAACTGGACCAGTATCTTTTTCCGCATCCAGCACCATGGATCGAAATTTATACAACGGAAACCGCCGCCCATCCCGCGTAACCCGAATCTGACTATATAAGACTGGTCCAGGAGAAGTAACCTTAATACAGATTCCAATAAACGCCAGCAACGGCAAAAGGACCACCAGCGCTATGCCAGAGGCCATTATGTCTAGGAATCTCTTGATCATCCGCTGTTCCACAGACAGCTGCATGGTATCGATATGAATGACTGGCACATCATCCATCTGACTAACCGAAGCACCCACATTCATGATTTCATAAAAGTCTGGCACCAGCTGCAGTTCTTTTCGATATTGAATACACAGTTGCATCAAACGATGTTTTTGAGCCGTCGGTACCCCTGGGCATACAAAAACCCAGTCCGACATTTTTACTACATCGCTCATAACAGAAATGCTTTCTTCCTGACAAATTACCATTTCCGAAAACCATTCCCTATACTTCTGCATGATCTTTCCAGCAATCTCTTCCGTATTCTGACCCTTCCCAATCACAGAAATATGCTTGGCTCCATGCCTTTTGCGCTGAATTTCCAATAGCATCATATAAAAAACACTAAGCACCATTAACTGTAATACAACGGCTATGGCAAAGATACTGCGTGGAAAACTAAAGGTCCTCATAAAAAAAGTACCCGCCATGGTAAGGATATTTAAAATCACTACCGAAACCCCTACCGATTGAATAAGTTCCAACCGCCCTTTTCTGGTTACATTCATCAGTCCATAAATGCTAAAGAGCAAAACCACACCCACAGAAATATAGGGCACCATGATTCTGTAAGATGAAAAATTGTATTCCGGAAAAGGATACCCATAGCGTAAGAAAAAGGCCATTAGATATCCAGTATGTACTAGCAATATATTAGCCAGCATTACCGCCAGCTTTTTATAGTTCCCAAAACTTTTTATTCCAAGCAAAAGGTCCATCCTCTCGAGTATCTATTGATTGAATCTACCCTATTTTACCATTAATGAACCTTTTTTGCTATTGGCTTTTCTAGTGTCACGGAATTGTCTAGGTTTCCTTACGTCTAATCTTCTCTAATGCTATCGATTTCTTGGACAAACCGATCAACATCATGAAGCCCACTATCTATTTTCAATATAGTATGCGTTGTTAATAACTTCAAAGCTTCTGTGATTTTTAGTAATATTTTTCGATCTTGTTTTTTCATTCTGTTAATCTCTTGTACTTTCTCATTGAGTTTCTCAGGTTTTAACTCTTCATTTTTGATCACTTCTTTCATGTCCTTGGACGTGCTAGAAGAATTTCTGATTAAAAACTGAGTTACGACTATCCCAATTAATGCAATGGTTACAATAATGATTGCTAGCATTCTATTGGGCATATGGATAGGCAAAAGAGAAATACCATCTTCTATAGTTTCCGTCCTAATGGCAGCATTATACCAAAAAGTCAACATTCCCCAAAAGAAAATAATCACTGATAAGATGGTAGCAATCCATTGTATCGCCATACTCGATTTAGAGTCATTATCACTTCTTAAACGTTCAATTTGAGCATCTGTTGGTTCAAAAAAATTCTTGATTCTATTTAACAATTTCTCCCTATGCTTTCGTGGTGCATATAGATATTCTAACATCTCTTCATAGTATTCACTTTTCATATTCTCGCCCTTCTCTGTAAAATTAAAAATAACCCTCTCATATTGTTTTTCATACTTATCTGTAATCTTTTGATGCTTAATCACTATTTGGTTATATATGGAGTTCATTTGAGCGTTGAGTTCTAATATGCTGAAAAACGTCATATTGTAAAGTCTTGCATTGATAAATCTGTTTAAAAGAAATAGTTTAATCCTTTCTTTGGGCCATTTATCATTAAGCTTATTAGAGGTGGCTGATAAGATTTTTGAAGGATTATCAATTATCTTCAACTCTTCATAACAAGCACGCGATCTATGAAACAATACAAAAACAGAATGAAAGTGCTCACTAATTCTGAGCGTGTTTTGAGCATTCTCATCTAAAAAAATATGTTCAAGTACCCTACGGTACTTTTTTCCCAGATTATCTGTGTATTCAATTTTATAGTATATTTTAAATTTGTTATCACTTTCATTTTCTCGCTTATGCTCTTTGAATTTTTCTAAAACTTTACCTTTTGCTTCTTCAACGATATAAATGGGATTCTTAAGTTCAACGTATTCCATGTATTTTCCATCCTCTAGGTAGCCGCCATAATAGTCTGGTTCCTTGAATGGTATTTCGAAACTATCCACAAAACCATGCAGTTCCAATTCAGAAAAATATTTAAAATAATCCGCATTTACTTTACCCTCAAAGACGAGCGTTAAATATACAAATTCTTGAAACCTATTGAAATCAGGAACTATTTGCAATAACAACTTTTCTCTCAGATACCTTTTCTCCTTTAACGCTGGTTCATTTTTAAAGCTTTCATTCCAATTTTTTTCTTTATTCTCATACTTATCTACTTTTTCTGCATTTAACCTCATTCCAAATATGGTCCGAAAGTCATCGTCCCAACATTCTGGATTTTCATTTATTTTAAAGCCGAATTTATAGATTGTTTTCATCCTTATCACCTCCCTGCATTGCAAATTATTAAAAACTCATTTAAACAACTGATAAATGTTTTTGTCAAGTCTTCCATAATACCCACAAATTCTAATAGTATTGTACACAGATATTTTTAAAGTCATTTATTTCATATCCTAAAAAGCAAAGAAAGGTATGGCGTCTATCCAATACTGATGTTACTATTGAAGTAACACCAGTAACTAGACTTTATCATACTTTGCGTTATCGTATTTCAACAAATCCCTCTTATTCCAATGCATTCTGAAATAATCCAAGATGCTTAAATACATCCTTTACCTAACTATCCTATAAGTCAATCAAAAATCCGCTTATTGCGTCACTCAAAATACTTCCGAAAGAGATGGTATAAATATGAAAAAAGTCGATATCCTTTTAGCCACCTACAACCCCAATGACCAGTACTTCATTCAATTATTAAAAAGTCTTGATGAACAATCATATCCAAACCTTTTTTTGATTATTCGAGATGATAGTTCTAATTCAGATACCTTTCATTCCATTTCAAAACTTGTGAAAACGCATATCACATCATTCGACTACAGAATTACTGCGAATCAAAACAATTTAGGAAGCAACAAAACTTTCGAGAAATTAACGCTTGATTCCCGTGGAGATTACGTCGCCTATTGCGATCAAGACGACATCTGGGAAAAAGATAAACTCACAAAACTCGTCGAACTTATCGAAAAAAACAAAGATACGGTTTTGTGTTATTCTGATTTGTCTGTCATTGACAAAGATGGCGTTCAACTAGCAGAGAGCTTCAAAGCTATTAACAGAAGGGTTAACCATTTATATGGCAATCAATTATTCAAATACTTCTTAAGACGCAATTGTATTACTGGCTGCACAATGCTTATAAAATCCGAAATAGCAAAAAATGCCATTCCATTCTGTAGCCAATACTATATCCATGATCACTGGCTTGCTTTATTCGCTTCATCTAGAGGAAGGATTTCATACCTTCCAGATCCCTTAGTTCAATACAGACTTCACGAAAAAAACCAAATAGGCCTTTCTCTATTAAATAACATAGATGACAAGGATGACTATTATAAAAAAAAATTGTTAACAGAAAGATCCAAATACCAGTGGCTTCTCGAATACTATAAAACCAACCCCATATGTGTTCATAGCGTTCAACAAGTGCTGAAATGGACAGAAGATCGCATTCGTTTCTTTGAAAACAAGAGTTTCCGAACAACCTTTCTCATGATCAGTAGAATTAAAGTTGATCCTCAGCTCATTTTATTGGAACTATTCATCAATCTGCTTCCACTTTCTTTTTCGCGAATAATTATTAAAACAATCAAGTATCGTTTTTCAGCACATTGTAAATAAGTAATGCAATACGCTACGATGTATCCTATTTATTATTTTTGTAATAAAAGGGAGAGCCCTTCTCACTGAGTATATTAAGCTCTTTATCTTTTTCTGAAAGTATCATTTCTTCGACGGAATCAACGGGCCATTGAATGCCAATAGTAGGATCATTCCAAATAATTCCGCTATCATACTCTGGCGCATAAAAATTGGTACACTTGTATGTAAATACAGCGTCTTGAAGCACCAAAAAACCATGAGCGAATCCTTCTGGTATGTATAGCATCTTTTGGTTCTCACTTGTGAGCACTACACCATGCCATTTGCCATAAGTAGGTGACCCTTTCCGGAGATCCACGCCTACATCGTAAACACTTCCCGATAGAACCCGAACTAACTTCCCTTGGGGCATTTTTGCTTGAAAATGAAGGCCACGTAATACGCCTTTTTTTGATTTGGATTCATTATCCTGAACAAAGGTTGCTTCCAAACCCATATCACGAAATTTCTTTTCATGATAGACTTCCATGAAATACCCTCGCTCATCACCAAAAATTGTAGGCTCAATAACCACCATATCTTTGATAGGTGTCTCTGTCATTTTGAAGTTCATCTTATTCCACTCCCGCTTATTTCATATCTTTTATAAATTCCCGCAATGCATCTTCCCAAGACTGAAAAGTATCCATTCCTTGTATCCTCAACATAAAGTTGTCAAGTACTGAGTAGGCAGGTCTTTTTGCAGGTCTTGGGAAAGTATCCGATGTTACTGGCTCTATTTCAATGTCCATTCCTTTTAATTCAAATATTTTTTTTGCGAACTCAAACCAACTACATGACCCCAGACATGTTCCATGATACAAACCATATTTTCCGCTGTTCGTTAACATAATCATAGTCTTAGCTACCTCTCTTACGGAGGTTGGAGTCCCTATTTGATCCTCTACAACTTTTATTTTTTTATTTTTACTGCCTAGACTTAGCATTGTATGTACAAAGTTCTCTCCATCACCATAAAGCCACGCAGTCCTTATAATGTAATTTTGGGGACAAAACTGATTTAGCATTTGTTCTCCCATTAATTTGCTTTTTCCGTACACAGTATTAGGAGCAACTGGTGCATCCTCTCTCATTGGTTCTTTTGCTTTCCCGTCAAACACATAATCCGTAGAAATGTGTACTACCTCAGTGTTTGCAATCTGGCAGGCTAACGCTAAATTTCTAGGTCCTATCGCATTTGTCAAATATGCATTGTCTCTATCACTTTCACATAAATCTACTTTCGTATGTGCTGCACAATTATATACCACATCTGGTTTTAATTTATTTACAATGCTACAAACAGCATCGTAATCTGTTATATCCATTTCATGAGAATTAAAAGCATATACATTTTTACATCCACGATCTGACAATTGTTTAACAACTTCTTTTCCCAACTGCCCACTAGCCCCAGTAACGATAGTGCTCATGGTCAAATCTCCTTCCAAGCGGTTCTAAATAAACCTATTTTCTTCTCGATTAATAATATAAAATCCCTTTGCATTCAATGAATCTTTTCTATTGTATAAAAGGTCCGATCCATCCATTTGCCGTAGGATTGCACCCGCCTCTTCTGCTATGCAATGCATTGCCGCCGTGTCCCACTCCATTGTAGGGCCAAACCGATAGTAAATTTCAGCTTCACCGCTGGCTACCAAACAACCCTTTAAAGAACTTCCAGCGCTTTTCATATCAGAAATTAAATGGCTTTTTTCCTCCAACATCTTTTTATTCCGCTCATCCGGATGTGATCGGCTACATACCATCCTTAGTTTTTCCGTTGCCAAAGACACCTTTATGGGCTTTTTATTACCATTCACCACCATATATGCCCCTTTTCCCTTACAGGCAAAAAACAATTTTTCCTGTACCGGCACATATATCACTCCTAAAACAGGTTTGTGTTGATAGGCCAACGCTATATTAACGGTAAATTCCCCATTTTTCCGAATAAATTCTTTGGTTCCATCCAAAGGATCTACCACCCAGCACCAGTCGTTTTCATGACGATTAGAATCATCTTTTGACTCTTCAGATAGTACAGCATGCTCAGGAAAATGAAGGTTAATTCCCTCAACAATCACATCATTAGATGCCTGATCCGCTTCTGTAAGGGGAGAATTATCATCCTTCACCTCTATTTCATAGCTTCTATCATAAATTTCCATGATACATTTTCCAGCTTTTACTGCTAATTCTTTCGCTATTTCCAACTCTCGGGTTATATTCATTTTTAGCCTCCATTTCAATCATTAAAAAGAAAAGAAAATTGGGATCAGAATAATTGAAGCAATTAAAAATAATATATTTAAAGGCAGGCCGATTTTTAAAAAATCCTTAAAGGAGTACCCTCCTGGTCCATAAACCATCAAATTTGTTTGATAGCCAAATGGCGTTGCAAAACAAGACGATGCTGCTATAGCAACAGCAATCGCAAAAGGCATTGGGTTCAAATCCATCTGTACCGAAGCCGCATAGGCTATTGGAAATGCAAGTACAGCTGCTGCATTATTGGTAATAATAGCAGTGAAAAAATTCGTCACCAAGTACACTGCAAACAACGCACCAATAGGCCCCAAAGGTGCTATCCCATAAATAAGACCACCTGCAATCAGATCCGCTGCTCCTGTTTTAATCAGTGCATTTCCAATTCCAAAGGAGAAAGCTATTACTAGCAACGTATCCCAACTGATCGCTTTAAATGCATTCTTAACAGAGATCGTTCTGGTAAACATAAGGACTGACAAAGCCAGTAAAGACGCATGAAAAGTTGAAAGTAATCCAGTACTGGCAAAAACAATTAACATTAAAAAAGAACCTACCGCAATTCTTGCTTTTGCTGGTGATAAAATCTCTTCATTTTCCCTTTGACTAATAAGATAGAAATCTTTTGCTCCATCCCACTGCTGAGCAAACCGATGGTTTGTAAGTATTAGCAATGTGTCACCAGGTTTTAGCGTGATCTTCCCGATTTTGTCATTAATTCGCTCCCCCTGACGAACCACTGCTACTATTGCTGCATTGTAGTGAGAACGAAAATTGCTTTCCTTTATCGTTTGGTTTAAAAAGGGGAAATCAGGAGACACCACGGCCTCCACAATATTCGCTTCCCCACTCTTAAACATGTCAGAAAACTCTTCATCACTACTTAGCAATTTCAATCCTTCAATAGCCTGTAATTGCACAATTGTTTCTATTTGACCTGTGAATACAAGCTTATCATTTTTTTGCAGAACCTCAGAAGGAGAAACTGGGTATATCTTTTGTTTATTTCTAATGATTTCGAAAAGATACAATCCTTTTAAATTTCTTAATCCTGCCTTTTCAATCGTTTTGCCAATAACACGACTCTGTGTTTCCACCTGAAAGGTAACCAGATATTCCCGAAAATTCCGTTTAGCAGAATCCAGCAAGTCCTGATTGTCCGGCAGATGCTTGTATCCATAGAATAGCAAATACAGCATTCCTAAAAGCGCCAAGGGTAATCCTACTTTTGTGATTTCAAACATTCCCATTGGTTCATGTCCAAATTCCTGAAGCATTCCACTCACAACCAAATTGGTAGAAGTTCCTATCAGCGTTAAAATGCCCCCAAACATGGAAACATAGGAAAGAGGAATTAAAAATTTTGAGGGAGAAATATTGTGCTGTGTTGACCAGTTTCGAATAATCGGTATAAATATAGCAACAATTGGCGTGTTGTTTAGAAAAGCAGACAACAATGTAATCGGAGCCATCATTTTAAGCAACGGTCGTCGTCCAGTGGCCCGTTTCCCAAATAAACGCGTAGCAATTCCTGGCAAAAATGGACTCTGTTGAATCGCACCCGCTACTACAAAGAGAATAGCCACCGTCAGCATTCCTTCATTAGAAAAACCCACCAAAGCTTCTTGGCTGCTAATAACACCCGCAGTCATCAAAGCAACAACCGAACCTAGGAAAATAATTACTGGTTCAAAGGTGTTTCGCACTAAAAGCCATACCATAACAGCAACAACTACTATGGTAAACAGTGGTTCGAACACGTTTTTTCACCCCCTTTAGTCCAGATGAGCCAATAAGTTATCCATCACATAGTCAGTAGCCTCCTCTATAGAAAGCTTACTAGTATCCACTTCTATGTCTGGTTTTTCTGGTTTTTCGTAAGGACTTGATACACCAGTAAATTCAGGAATGTCACCACTTCTTGCTTTTTTATAAAGACCTTTCACATCCCGTTTTTCGCATTCTTCCAAAGGCGTACTGACAAAAACCTCTATAAAACCTTCTCCAATAATCTCTCGTGCGCTTTCTCTATCCGTTGCATACGGCGAAATAAAAGACGTAATGGCAATCAACCCAGCATCATTCATCAACTTTGACACCTCTGAAACCCGTCGAATATTTTCAATCCTATCCACTTCTTTAAATCCAAGATTTTTATTCAGACCGTGACGCACATTATCTCCATCCAATAACATGGTATGTTTTCCCATTGTTACCAGCCGTTTTTCCACTTCATTGGCCAATGTTGATTTTCCAGATCCTGATAAACCCGTAAACCACAAAGTCAAAGGCTTTTGATTTTTCTGTTCAGCTCGTATTTCTCGTGTAACATCTGTATCCTGCCATACCACATTGGTAGACCTTCTAAGGGAATGCTCAATAACACCGCATGCAGATGTCATATTCGAAACACGATCCATCAAAATCATACTGCCTAACACTTTATTATTATCGAACTCATCAAAAACCATTTTTTCTGATAAAGCAATATCGCATCGAGCCATTTCATTTTTGAATAAATGATCCGCAGGTATGTGTTCTCCTGTATTGATGTCCACTTTGCTCTTGATATCCATGACCATCGCTGGCAAAATTTTGGTCCCTACTTTTATCAAGTAATTTCTTCCTGCTACCAATTCCATATCATCCATCCAAAGAATCGTTGCCGTAAACATATCTGCAAGTTCAGGAGAGGAATCCTTTGCCAACACACACCCCCTGGATACATCTACTTCCCGATCCAGTTGAATGGTAACAGGCTGCCCAATCACTGCCTCACCTACGTTATCATCTGCGACAAAGATTTCTTTCACACACGCTTTTTCGTTGCTAGGCAGTGTGATCACTTCATCCCCTGTTTTAATGGATCCAGATTCCACTTGCCCCTGAAATCCTCTAAATTCATGACTAGGCCTTGCTACCCTCTGTACCGGCATTACAAAACCTTCCATTTCAGATTGCGTGGTTACATCTTTTTCCTCCAGATAAGACAGCAACGGTGCTTCTTTATACCAAGGCATATTCTCTGAAGACCTAGTAACATTGTCTCCTTCCGATGCTGAAACTGGCACTACTTGAATAGATTCCATCTTCAACCCGTGAGCAAAGTTTAAAAATTCTTCCTTTATCTCTTCGAAACGGTGCCTATTGTAGCTAATTAGATCCATCTTATTAACCGCCAAGACAAGATGCTTAATCCCCATTAACGAACAAATCCTTGCGTGGCGCTTTGTCTGTGATAAAACCCCTTGGCGTGCATCCACCAAAATCACAGCAAGATCCGCAAATGAAGCCCCTACAGCCATGTTACGGGTATATTGTTCATGCCCAGGGGTGTCTGCTACTATAAAAGAGCGTTTTTCTGTCGTAAAATATCGGTACGCCACATCAATGGTTATCCCCTGCTCCCGCTCTGCCATTAAACCATCTAACAGCAAGGAATAGTCGATTTTCCCATCTCGACTTCCCATCTTGCTATCCATTTCCAAAGCTTTTTCCTGATCTGCAAAAATCAATTTTGCATCATACAACATATGACCAATTAAAGTGGATTTTCCATCATCAACGGACCCACAGGTAATAAATTTCAGTAGACTTTTCATTAGAAATACCCCTCCCGCTTACGTCGTTCCATGCTGCCAGATGCTTCGTGATCGATGACTCGACTAGTTCTTTCTGATGATACTGCACCTAGCGTTTCCCCAATAATAGCATCCAATGTATCCGCATCGGACTCATGCCCACCGGTCAAAGGATAGCAACCAAGTGTTCTGAATCGGACTTTTTTCATCACAGGCTCTTCTCCTGGTAAAAGTCGCATTCTTTCATCATCCACCAGAATAATATTGCCGTCTCTAAATACAATTGGTCTCTCTTTTGCATAATAAAGTGGCACAATATCGATATTTTCCTTCCTAATGTACTGCCAAATATCTTTTTCTGTCCAATTAGATAGGGGGAATACACGTATACTTTCCCCTTTATTTATACGAGTATTGTAAAGCTTCCACATTTCAGGCCGCTGATTCTTAGGGTCCCAAGCATGTGCAGGGTTTCTAAACGAAAAAATACGTTCCTTTGCTCTGGATTTTTCTTCGTCTCTTCGAGCACCGCCAAAAATAGCGTTAAACCCATGTTTATCTAAACCATCCTTAAGTGCCTGAGTTTTCATAATATCCGTATAGGCAGCCCCATGGTCAAAGGGATTAATTCCCTGTTGAACACCTTCTTGGTTCGTATACACGATAAGATCGATGCCCAATTCTTTTGCTTTTCGATCTCTAAATTTCGTCATTTCTTTAAATTTCCAGGTAGTGTCAATATGCATCAGCGGAAAAGGTGGCTTTTCAGGATAAAAAGCCTTCATAGCCAAATGAAGCATTACCGAACTGTCTTTTCCGATGGAATAAAGCATTACTGGTTTTTCGCATTCCGCCACTACTTCACGCATTATATAAATGGCTTCTGCTTCTAACTGTTCTAGATGTGTGAGTTCTCTCAATGATAAAGCCTCCTCTGTTTTTCTTGTTTTGCCTATCCTTTTTCTGAGTATAATAAAACAGTTTACTTTCTAATAATCATTTCTTTGAGTATATGTGCATGCTCCTTAAAACTGCGTTTAAGTTTATACGAAAATGATTTTGTATTTTCATTCTTCTCTTTGTTTGTTATTGAAATCGCTGATTCATTTGTTTTAGTGCCTTCCTTAAATTCCTCATCCAATAACACTTTTCCAAATAAGTACTTAAAGTCTTCCTGGCATGGCAATGCATCTTTATCTTTTGACATGAGAAACCAAGACTGTCTAGGGTGAAACCAAGGAATTTTTACTATTTCCAACCCTTCACTTTGTGCCATTTTTATTATGGTTTCTTTTTTATATACAACACAGCCAGGATAAACCCAGCCATCGCCTTCGTAATCAGATTCCCCTTCAATGAATGTTGCAGCTATTACTCCTCTGGACTTTAAAACCTTCTTGCAGTTTTGAAGAGCTTTAGTGATAAGATCTTTTCCAGCATGAGAAAAAATTGATTGTGCTAATATATAGTCGAATTCCGTTTCAAATCCACATGTTTCAAATTGATCATTATAAGCGAATTTTGGTTTCTTGATTCTAATCAAGTCTTCTCCTATTTGATTCTTAATAGCATCATTAATTAACCACTCATTTGGCTCCAGTCCAGAATAATTCCCTTCATCAAGATAGCTTATAAAGAATCTGCCTGCTCTAAGGGACCCACAGCCAACATCTAGCATTACATGGTTTGCTCTGAGTCCTATTGTGCACAATAAGCGAAATTGCGTGGCTCCCATAAAAATCATACTGCTCAGGTGGCCCAACGTAAGCTTTATAGTGTCGATCACCGGGTTTTAAATTGCAATTACTCATTCTCCTCTCCCTCTCTTTAGTTAACACAAGCAAACTATGTGTTTAGTCAATTCCTCTTCGTGCACTATCTACATTGTATTGAATGGGCTAAACTTCGTTTTAATCATCTGTTAAACCATAGGAATTTGTTGAATCACGCCATGATGCTAAGTCTAGGTTGTATTTCTCTTCTAGTCTTTTATTCCATGGTTTAAAATAGCTTTCCAATTGTTTAATCAGTCCATCGATATTCCCCAGTTCTATTTTACTTTCATTTGCCCGAGCTTGATAGCAATTTGGAACAAAACTAGCATCGACATTTAATCTTTCGTATAACATTTGAATAGATGCAATATTACTCGTAAAATCCTCTTTTATTAGCAATATGACATTTTTTCCAAACAAACGTGTCCACGGTTCTATGAATTTCGAGTATTTCCCCCGTTCTTTATACGCATAAGGCGAAACTGAAGCACTCCAATCATTGATCCTTACATCCTCTCTGTGAAAAGCTTCTTCTATCGAAAGTTTCTCCATCCCATTTTCTACAGAAAATCGGTAATTAGAAATTGCTCTTTGCACTGGATTCCTAAGTAGAATCAAAATAATCGCGTCTGGAAAACAATCATAAATACACTTGGCGGATGTTTCACATTCAATATAAGACGTGCTCTTTTCACCTAGTATTTTATGATGACCTGCATCCCGAAAAAACTTTTTATTATATTCTTTTAAGTCTATTTCTTCTGCATTTTTTCGCAGAAAAAATTTCGGTTCTGGTCGAATAGGTTTTGCCATATAAATTTCAGGATGTTCATCCAAGACACGATGTAAATATGTTGTCCCCGATCTCTGAGCTCCTACGATAAACAACCTTTTTTGCATCATACACCAACCTTTTCTTTTATAAAAAAAGTTCTATCATTCCTAGTCTGCTTTAATAACCTTACCATATATTCACCTATCATACCTAGTACCAAAAGTGAAATTCCATTAAAAAACGAAAGTAATACAACAATAGAAGCCCATCCCGGAACTTCACTCCCAATAAACAAAGTCTTCATGACATAGTACACACTTAAGGCTAAGCTAAACAAGGATACTGTCAATCCGATCGTTGCAACAATTCTCAAAGGATACGCAGAATAGTTAAATAGTATTTCAAATACAAGTTTAATGATATTTTTTATGCGGTAATTACTTTCCCCTATTTTTCTATCTAAATGTTGGATTTTTACATTTGCTTTATTGGATGAATACATTAACAAAAGTCCTGGTATATATGGATAACCAGAATCATGGCTACATACCCGATTGATCACTTCTTTGTGGGCTATTCTAAAATTTGACAGTTTAAGGTCTGCTGGAGCTTTAAATATTTTTTTCACAATATAAGCAACAATCTTACTCCCAATCTTACGAAACCCAGAATGTTTTTTTTCATAATACTCACCGATCACTAAATCGTATCCACCTTCAACTCGGCTTATTAGTTTCGGTATTTCTTCAGGAGGATTTTGCATATCATCATCCATTGTAATAATATATTCGCCTAAAGCATGGTTAAATCCACATAAATTGGCAACATGTTGGCCATAGTTCTTTAACAGGTTAATACTCTTAACTTGATCATGCTTCTGAGCAAGTTCTTTTATTACATTCCAACTATTATCATAACTACCATCATTAACTAGAATTATTTCTATATCTATTTTTTCGTTTTTTGAAACCTCTACTATTCGACTCACAGTTTCCTTCACAACTTTTTCGCTGTTATAAACCGGTATTACTACTGAGTACATCATATTAATCGCTCCAATTTTACATATCTTCGCTAATTTGCATCATTTTATCAATTACATAATTTATTTCTTCGTCTGTCATATCCACAAATAGTGGCATTCTCAATAGGCGATGGGCATACTCTTCAGTAATTGGCAAATCATTAGCACTGTAACCCATCTTTACTCCCATTTCCGAGGAATGCAGCGGCATGTAGTGGAATACAGAATTAATTCCTTTATCCTTGAGCTTTTTCATAAGAAAGTTCCGATGCTCTTTATTCTCCAACATTATATAGAACATATGGTAGTTCACATTGCTTTCTTCTGGTATATATGGCCGTTTAATTATCCCGTTCATTTCCAGTTCTTTAAAAGCATTATAATACTTATTAAAAATATATTCTCTGCGATTCTGTATTTGGTTTGCCTGTTCAAGTTGTGCCAACAAAAACGCTGCTAATAACTCAGATCCTAAAAAACTCGTCCCAATATCCACCCAACTGTATTTATCTATTTCTCCACGAAAAAACTTTTTTCTATCCGTTCCTTTTTCCAGCACGATCTCTGCACGTTCAGCTAATCTGGGATCATTGATTAAAATATGGCCTCCTTCCCCACAAGTATAATTCTTTGTGTCGTGATAACTGTAGCATCCTATGTGTCCAATTGTTCCTAAATATTTATCCTTATATTTAGCATTTACGCCTTGTGCCGCATCTTCTACTACCCAAACATCATTTTCATTTGCTATTTCCATAATTTTATCCATGTCACAGCCAACACCTGCATAATGAACGGGCCATATTGCTTTTGTTTTTGAAGTGATTTTTTTTTGTATATCCAAAGGTTCAACATTCATTGTATTAGGATTCACTTCAGCAAAAACCGGTTTAGCACCTCTTAAAATAATTGAATTTGCAGTAGAAACAAACGTATATGATGGCACTATCACTTCATCACCTTCTTGCAAGTCCAACAATATTGCAGCCATGTCTAATGCAGCACTTCCAGATGTTACAAACAATGCTTTATATGCACCATATTTTTGTTCAATGATAGTGTTCACTTTTTTCGTAAACTCTCCATCTCCGCTAATTTTTTTATTGTTCATCGCTTCAGCCATGTAGACAATTTCATTACCTGTATAGTACGGTCTTGTAAAAGGAACTCTCATTTTGCCCTCACTTCCTCTTCTCAATAGTAAATATCACTCCGCCAATTAGTGCTTTAGTCAGCACTAAGCTCATGTTCATTAAAGCAACACCACCAGCAATTTCTAAAGGCACTCCAAAACTATTCATAGAAAAAGACATTACACCTTCCCTAACACCAAACCCGCCCACACTAATCGGCAACATGCTTATTATCGCAACAATGGCCAAACAAATAAACGTTTCGCCGATATGCAAGCTTCCCCCCAGGCTATACGTCATTAACGTAATTGCGATTCCTCTTGCTGTTTGAAAAAACAACCCCCAAATCAAAACTCTACTCCATCCTGATTTAAAATAATTAACAATATAAGTCCCTTTAGCCTTTACTAAGTTTTTTAATTTATTTTGAAACTTCCACACTATAATCAGCAAAAGAGGAATTAAAATGAATACGAGTAAATACATTACTAAGCTAAACCTAATAGTAATTGTTGAAGCCAATTGGTTCATTAGTGTTGTTTTATCAATAAGAAAAAAAGAAACAGCTCCTAATATCATTAACGCCATAAGCCCAGTTGCTCTATCCATCACAACAAAGAAAAAAGATTGCTTTTTGTCGATCCTTTCATTATTGAGCAAAACAATTTTATAACTGTCTCCACCCACATTAGACGGCAGAAACGTATTGAAAAAAAGGCCCATAAACACGAATTTAATGCTTTTCGAAAAGCTTATCTTTTTTAAGCATGCTGATTCGAATTTTTTCGTTTCTAGAATAACTCCCAAATAAAAAACCACAACAGCACTAACTAGCATCCATTTATTTGCATTAATATATACTTGCCGAACTTCCAAGACATTGATTTGTTTCGCAAGAATCCATATCAATAGAAACCCAACAATCAACTTTATTATGTATTTAGTTGTACTCTTATGTCTATTCAAATTTTTCTCCCATCTCTTCAAAATCATCTTGTGATACTTCGATATAGCGATATTATCTTTGCACGAACACTTAATGGAAATAGAAACAATAGTTTTTCAATGGCTACACTAAACCGAGATACAAGCAAGCATCGTTTATTAAAGTTTCTAGCACACTTATTTTCTGAAATAGCATAATCAAACATTGCCATTTGTTGGAAACATATATTTTCAATAGATATAATATCTTCCTTTGTTAATGCTTTTTTCCAAGCATGAATCCTCTTGTCTTCAAACCCTTCTTCTACACGGGAATGCCATGGAAGTTTGCTTACATGTGTATGTGCTTTTGTTTTAACTTTTCTATCTAAGTTATGGCCAATGCCAATAAACTCTAGAATATCTCTTTGAACTATTTGTGGATTTTCTATCAAATCTTCAAATTTTACCATTATATACTTTGAACCTTTAACATCCTTATACTTTAATATACTTTTATTGTATTCATTCCATCTAGCTGCTAAAAGACCTGTATGATTATAATCAAAGCCAACATTTTTATACGATGCTACGGTTCCTCTGGGATCTCTTACAATATGTATCCAGTAAGCGTCTGGAAACAATTCGTTTAGTTCTCTAGGAAATAACGAATAGTGTGGATTTTTATCCCCTAAAATCAAAGTTTGATTTTTTCCATCATATTTTGCTTGCGTTCGGTACACTTCCATAATTACTTCTGATAGACACACCCCTCTATTATCTTTAATCAACTCCACCATATTTCGTCTCAGTTCTTTTTTTGTAAATGACCAACTCTCCATTCTGCTTTCAGCATAAATATCTTCAATCAATTGATCAATTTTATCAAAACCAATTCTTTTTTTCCTATATTTTCTGTAAATGTTCATTATAAATAGACTCTCCGGCGCAATGCATATCTCCTGATTTGCATTCAAAATGCTGCTTAATAATGTCGTTCCAGATCGACCTCTCCCAAGAATAAAAAGAAACTTTTTCTCTGTCATGTATACCTCCGTTTTTCAATAACCAATTAATTTTTTAGGCTTATGCCATCCCTATCTAACAGTTCATCAAAGATTCCTAGCAGGACTTTCCTCTGTCTTATTTCCAATTATACGTTCGCCCTAAGTATCTATATAGCCTTTGGTTGTGAGGTTCAAAATAAGCACGCAACCCAACTCTTGTCTCTGGTGCCATTTTAGTATACTTGCCTACATTGAGAGGTTTACATTCAAAACTATGCATTGATACCTCCAAAAACTCACAAACAATCCCCATTGAAGCAGGTAGATCTCCAAAGAAATTTTCATATTCTAATACTAAAATTTGCTTTCGAGGAAACAAGCTATACCATACTTCTAATTGATCAACGTATATACCCCTTTTTAAGTAGGAGAAATGCTGATAATTGTAGCTGTGATAGTAGGGATTCTCATAAAACTTTTCTAGTTCACCCCTAAGTCTTTCCGACTCTTTCTCTATAGCATTTTCAAATGTCATTGTTTCCCCAAGATTACGCACTGCATGGTGGTAGTGTGAAAAAGCTCTATCTATCGGATTCCGAAGCAATATAATTATTTTCGACTTGGGAATCATCTTTTTTATCCTTATTGGTGCAAGTGGGTGAAAAATGTAATAAGGTGTAGCTTCACCAGTAATGTGTTCTTCGTCTGTTTTGAGGGATGGAAAACATTCGCCGTACCATTCTTTTGGTTTATCAAATTTACTATCAAAATAATGGATTTCCTTTTGAATTGCTGCGTATATATTGGGGTGTTGAATTAAGTAATTGTAAAGAGATGTTGTACCAGATTTTTGTGCACCTATTATTAGAAAATCGGGCATTTTTTTCTTTTTTTTACTCCAAAACATTTGCATCACCTAGTTCAATTATTTATAGCAGATACCACAAACATTTTTTTGCAGTATTTAAACTACTTGCACGCCTAATTTTACACTGTTATCAATCTCTATCCATTTGTTTTTCTTTCTGATACATTTTTAGTTGTTTATATTCCCCCTATTATCTGCTCACACCATATTTGTCTACAAGTCTATCCCTTTCACTTATAAACCACTTTTGTCTTTTAGTAAGGTATTTGTCCTCATACGACAACCGATTTTCATTCGGAAGATCGATTGTAAATGATGATGCTTTCTCACCTCCCTGATAGGAAAATTTTTCCAAGGGTTTAAACCCATATTCAAAATCGTAATAAAGTATTGCTAATTCGTTTATATTGATGGATTTATTTCGAACATAGAGTGTTTCGTCACCTTTTATTTTAGCATCAAATCTATTTAGATAAAAAGGGCTGATTGTAGTTGCATTAATTTGACTATCTTCGTAAAGGTGTCGAATGGGAAACTGTGGTCTATTTAAAAGCATACTCAATTGTTTATTAACAATAAAACTATGATCTTTCAAATAGATTACAAGATGCGTATCTTTTGATATTTCAGGAGCTGCATCTGCCATGTCCCCTAAAAAAATTCTTTGGATTTCCGAAGCAGTAGAATATTCATTTGCTATTGCAGCCTTATTTTGTATTGCCAAACTGACAATTAGTGATATTGCAAGTATGGCAATACATGTGGTATCCTTTTTTTGTTTACTCAGAAGCTTTCGTATGTAATATATAAATATCCACGAGTACAAAATAACAGCCCCTGACCGTGCAAATAGAAGTTGTCTCTCATTTCCCATCCTTATATCGCTTATGGCAAAGGGTGCGTAGCCAGAAACTAGAAATACTAAACTAATTAGGAATAATACAAACGTTATATTTTTTGCTTTACTTCCATCAAAATAACAGTAGGTATTTTCATTTTTAATCAACAAGTCTTTTTCTTCATTCACATAAATAAAATAAAAATACATACCTATAATACATAGTATTATTAGAAAATATTCTGTTTTAAAATTGCTTATTCTTAAAAGTTCGAGTATCCAGTCAACATATACAATGTAAAGAGCATTTAAAAAACCTTCCCCAAGACTCTCTAGATTGGTATCCGCAACTGCACCTTCTCTTCCTGTTCCACTTAGTGCCCTACTGATATACATCCAGATATGCGCCAGTAGTGTAGTAAAGTAAATCACAGCTTTCATCCACCATTTCTTCCATTCGCTTCGTTGTATAATTATGTAGATAAATACCACTGCAGCAAATCCGGGGAGATATCCTGAGTACGTCCTACAAGATATATACAAAAGAATTATACTTATAATAAATTGTAGCTTTGACTCTTTTGCTGTAGATCTGATAAAGAAAAATATAGAAAACACACCTAAACAAAACCCAATATTAACTCCAAATGCACCTAACCAAAACATTGTACCATCGTAAGGGTAGTACATTGTTAGCAAGGAAGCAACGCTTGAAAATAATTTGTTGTCCGGGAAAAACTTATCAATAACCAAGTATACCCCCCAGACTTGCATAAGGACAACTGAAAATAGTATCGATTTTAACACTAGGATATTATTTCCATTTAATAAACCCGCAATAACATAGGGGGTTCTTCTGAATATTCTGGGATCTCCTCCATAACTAAAAATATTCTTCACAAACCAATCCAGCGAAAAACCTCCATTTTCAAGGTTTGTCAACATTACCCATCCATCATTAAGGGGGGTATAATTGGGTCCCAAGATATGCCAGAAATATATCATTATTATTGTGTTCAAAGAAAAAAAAGCTACATAGTATCTTCTTCCCATGCCTACCTCCTGTTCTGTGCCCATTTAAACAGAGAATTGCAATAAGCTAATAATCACTTGCCTACTATTGTCTCTATCAAAGTGTTCTTTAGTACTATCACTCAAGATATTTTTATCCACCTTCAACCCCAAGCCTTATAAGTGTCTTTTCACTGGTTATTTCCTAATTTGACCTATAACGAATTGAAATCATTTCGCCTCAATCAATTTTTTTATTCTTGTAAGGACCTAATCTATGTTTTCTCATTAATTGATCACCTTCTTCTACTGGCTTCAATGCTCCACTCCCTGGAATGAACCATTGGGCCAGTTCTTCGTACTTCGCCTCGTGCAAAAGATTTATTTGTCTATCTAGCTGATTTGCTAAAGCTCTGTCGTGAGATTTTGCAGTTCTTATGTTTACACTTTCAACAGCTAAAATGGATATTACGGAGAGTGCTATTAGTGACCACTTTATTCTTGGCTTCTTGATCTGATGAATTCTATGATTTATAATCCACGTGGCTCCAATTACACCGGTTATTAGCTCGCCTGAATATCTTGGTGCAGTTGCATTATCAAAGCCTAGTCCAAATCGAGCTATCACTAATAGACCGCTATAAAAAAAAGTATACAATATCAACGCCATAGGGACTATACTGGTGTTCCACATTTTTTGAGAATAGTATATATAGGCAGCACCCGTATACACTACTAATAAGAGTAAACCAATTAGCAATTGTGAATTCATAGAAAGACTGCTAATAACATTTTGGTGCAATATAGAAGCTGCAAAAGATCTCAAAAAAAATATTGCAGCACCAGAAAGATTTAGAAAAACAGCCATTATACCTTCTCCCACTCCTGGAGTTCCAGTGCTTACATTATTCCAGTATAGTAACTGAAAAGCAGATGCTGTCATTAAAAAAAATATCAACCAGTAAAGCGACTTTTTTCTCATTGATGGCATGATCACCACCATTGGTGCAATAGCAATTACCATCGATAGAATGTATGCGGTATTCCTTCCACCACCAAAACCAATAAAAAGGATTGCCAGCAAAAAAATAACTAAACGAGTTTTATTATTTTCGGCGAATCATTATCCATATACCTTTCAAAGTTTCGTAGGACGCATACAAACAAAAACAACCCCACTGCATTCCCCACCGCTAGTACGTTATACCTAAAATATGCATGTTTCGCTTCACTGAACATAATAATCGATATAAGAAAAAATGTAATGACAAAAACAAATGTCTTTTCTTCCAGTCCGCTATCTCGCATAGCATAGTATAGGCTATGCAGTGTCCCCCAATAAAAAGCAAACGCAAGTATCAATTCAACATATACATTTAAATTAAAAATATCGCATTAACCAAAAAGACGAGCATATAACCTATCTTTAAGTGCGAAGTGGGTTCCATTAGTCCTTGTAACGAAAACCCACTTTCATAATAGGACGCTAGTGAACGCAAAAAATACCATTGATCTTTCATGACTGAATCCACAATGATTTGACTGTATCCCCAAAATCTACCGATAATAAAAAGAGTCAATAAAAAGAATATGATCAATCTGAACCTAGTATAATTTATGAAAGATGCTTTGTTTATTTCTAGATCCATTTTATAATGAACGCTTTGGTCTTCCATGCCATCGCCACCTTGCTAGATAATCTGCCTTAATTACAACTTGGTATACCCTTCAATTCCCTGTTTCAATACAAATCTTCCTACTCACTTCAACGGCTTTTCTTCATATACACACTAAGTTTTTCTTTAAATTCAGCACATTTTTGCATCCGGTTTTGAAACTCGTTCCTAGCAAAATCAAAAAGCTCTATATCTGCTTGGTTTTTTTCAATCAGCATATGATACGTTTCTTCCCCTATTTCTTTTATTAAATAATTGATTTTTTCTTCAAAACCTATTCTTTTATGTTGGCCTACATTTTGAATTTTGTATGTTAGGTCTATGCTAGGAAAAAAAGGTCTTAACTGCTCTTCAAATAATACCATGCTTTCATCAAATCGATCGACTAGTCCTAATAACGCAATGTTCTGGACGTAGCTCTTTGCTTCCGCTAACTCATTTTTTGTCACCTCTTTTTTCCAATTAACAGGAGCACTTAAAGTGCGATAAATATGAAAGTTTCGTATCGTTGGCGGCACTTCATTTTTCATCCTCCATTCAACATATTCTTTTAACGTATGATTCCTCGCAAATTTTGCACCTAGTGTTTCTGCATCATATTGAACTTTTTCAAAATTATAGACAGATAAAACTCTTTCTATCGGATGTCTAAACATCATTATCGTCAAAAAAGAAGTACTCGCCAATCTGGGCAACGGTGGTCTCAAGTGATGTGTTGACAATGCCTTTATATGGGTGTTTTCTAATAAAAAAGGACCCAGATATTTTTCTCCCTTTATCATATGTGCATCATCACGATGATCTAAAAATTTTTCTCCAAAATTCTTTTTTAATGCCCAGTCAATTGTCGACCCTGCATTTTTAAAAACATGATTATGCACAATAATAACTCTATCATTCTCTATTCTTGGTTCATTCATTTTTTTACCCATCGTAGCATGGATTAGTTTTCTTATACTTTTCATTTTAGCATCCCTTCACGAATTTTAGTTGCGATGTTTATGCGGTAACCATTCGCCCCATTTTTTTTCAAACAAAACCTTGTTCCTCTGAAACAAAGCATTTTTTTCATCACTACCCATTTTGTCAAACGATGCCGAAAGATGATGATGAATAAAACAATCCTCAATAATCGCTATTTTATACTGAGACTCAAGGACTCTTTTGCAAAAGTCATCGTCTTCAAAAAATCCGAGTCCAAATTGCTCATCAAGCAAGCCGATTTTTTCTATTACTTCTCTTTTAATGGCAACACAAAAGAAAGCGACATTATCAACCTCTAGCCTTTGTCTGCTTTTTTTTCTAGTATACTGCTCTGCTTTAATAAGCATCTCTTCCATCGTTGTATAGCTTATATCAATCTTGGCTTCATTTCCGATATTGTTTGTCACTGGCCCAACCAGACCTATTTCTTGTTTTTCATATAATGCTTTAGTCAATCTTTTTAACCATCCTGGCGTCACATAAGTATCGTTATTCAACAAAATAACAACTTCTCCAATTGATTCTTCGATCCCAATATTATTGCCAGTTGCAAATCCATAGTTTTCATCATTCAGTATGCATTTCCAATGATCTCTAGTTGATACATATGATTCAATAAAGTCACGAGACCCATCTTTTGATGCATTATCCACTATAATTACTTCGTAATCATTATGCCTAGTATATTTGTCTACGCTATCGAAACAAGCTTTTGTCAATTCAAGATTATTATAAGTTACAATTATAATACTCACTTTAATTGAATTGCTAGTAAATAGTTTTTCGACCTCCAATGCTCGTTCTGACCAGTCTTGGCTCTGTGCCCATTCAGTCCATTGTTGGATCAACTCTTTATTATTCTTGTTTGCATCAGCTTCTTTAAGCTTTTGAACAAACTCCGTAGAATTATGAGCAACGTATACAAAACGATCTAGCAACTTAACCTCTGGTAACGCTGTTGAAACAACAGGTTTACCCGCACTCAAATATTCATATACTTTGACAGGGTTAGTGGCCTTAGTTAATTCAATTATTTTAAATGGTATTATACAAACATCAAAAGAATGAAGGTATTTGGGAACTTCAGAATATGGTATTTCACCAATTAATTTGATATTGCTTGGCTTCTTTAGTTTGTTAATATTAGATCCCACCGTTGATCCAATCAACCAAAACTCCCATTCGGGTAATAATTTAGCAGCTTCTATTACTAATTCTGCATCAAACCACTCAGCAATTGCACCAATATACCCAACCCTAGTAACTGTATTTTCTGGAACTTCAACATCTTGAGTATTATGCAAAAAAGAAAAGTCACATCCATTTCTAATAAGTGTAGTTTCTCTAATCTTCGATATATTGTCGTATAGATACTGTGAACTGGTTATCACAAAGTCAGCATCTTCAATAAGTTCCATCTCTGCTAGCGGTATAGCTTTGGTGTTTTCATGGAATCCGACATGATGGTCCATACAATCGTATCCCATGGTCGTTCCTGGAATAATATCTACTAAAGGTTTCCAGTAGTAATGATTAAGAATGGAAATTGTACTTTTAATATTTGCAAACTCCATCAACGACTTTAATGACTTAATATATTGATTGCGCAACACAATGCTCATTTTTTCTTTATACATATTGTTTTGGGGTGGAAATGAGGAAGCTAACTGACATACAAACACATTATCGCTAGGACATTTTAAAAGTTGGAATGACTCTCCCTTTTCTTGATAGGGAGTCGTTGTAAAATAAAATACACGATATCCCTGCTTTGCTAATTGAATTGCCAAGTGTTGTGGTCTCTGCGTCCGAAAGTCCCAGTCAATTACTGGAAAAAACAGTATATCTCCTTTCCAATTCAATTTAGAAGATTCAAGGAGTCTATCTCGACCCGAAGAGTCTGAATTTTCTCCGTAAATAGACTTATACCTGTCATGAAGTTGCTCAATATTTCCTTTTTCAAACAAAAGTGCCTTTATTCCATTCAAAATTCTTTTGGGTGTTATTAGTTTTAGGGTGGTTCTAGGTTTTTTTAAAGCATTCACTAATAAAAACTTTGACAACTCAATTTTACTCTTCTGCTTTTCCGAAAGATTATGTTCTCTTTCGAAAGAATCCACTATTCTTTTTCTAGAATTCATGAGCAACTGAGCCCTATTAAATTTTGCGCTTAAACCTCTATTGCCCATCCCCGTATATCGATAAACAGACCAAACCATCCTAGCAATTTTGGAATTTAAAATATCAGTCAAAGATATTTCCAAGTCTGCTGTATAGTCCTTTAAGTTTGTTAGGGTTTCTTCTAAATGAGTTTCCATTATTTCTGTTTCTTTATTGAGGTCTTTAACAATGCGCTGTTTTTTTTCTAACTTGTTCTCAATGCTTATGTTTTCTTGACTCAGTTTTTCAAGCTCTTTTTCGTTATCGTCTAATTTTTTTTCTAGTTCATATACTCGGAAACACAATTCCTTCGTTCTATTGTCTTTTTCTAGTATTCTATTCTCTAATTGAGTTATGTACTTTGAAATTTCCTTATCTTTTTCTTCATGTAATAATCGCTCTCCATTTTGAGCCATATACATTTTGGAATTCATAATTCTCATTTCTTCATACGCTCTAATTCGCTCTCTTTTTATATCATAGTCTCCAGCGCCTTCAATAAGGTAATTCAATAGCCTAATTTGATCGCTTGATAGATGCTGGTATGTGTTCTTTTTTGTATGATGTTTTAAATTTGGATCGATAAAGCTTACAATCTCCTTTTCAATTGGCAACCTCAGGCTGTATCCATTAGTCTCACTTAATTTATTATGTAGGTTTTTGATAGTGTCAAGTGGTTTGTTAATTATATCCTCATAGTCTACTATCAAATATTTCCTTCCCTTCATCCCATTCAACATCTCTAAGGAATATATTTCCCACAGTTTCAATCCATATTCCTTTGAAAACCCATTTCTTTTTTCAAGTGATTCAGCACTTTCTAACGGATGTCGATATGCAAAGATAAATACCGGTGTTTCCAGATGAGTCAACCACCACCTAAGTGTTAGGCACAATCTTGGATCTTTTATGAACCATGGTCGATGAGCATCTAACTTAATGATGGTGTTTTGTATTTTCTGATTTATGAGAACTTCATCATCTGCTGTAATTCTAGCATTATCAAATGCTGAGATATCACTCCAAGTAGCTCCTGCTTTTTCCAAAATGAAATCATTTGTTTCTACAACATCTTTTCTTTCCCAAAATCCTTTAGGGTTATCTTGTCCAACCCCTACGCTCATCTCCTCGCTTCCGAAGTAACATCCCATTAAATTTAATATTCTCGATACTGCAGACGTACCAGATCGGTGCATTCCCAGAACGATTATTTGCATTTTTTACCTCCTAGCATTTGGCTTTACATATCCAAAAACGCCACACAGTTCTCCGCATATGCTTTCTATTTCATCAATTTCTTTTTCTGTTAAACCATCAACACTCGTTGAATCTACTTTTTCTCCAAGTTCTTCATACATTTTACTGCTTATGGGTACATTAATATGTCGAGCAACTGATTCTAACAGAGCGGAATTATCCTCACTTGTTTTTATAAAGTCTTCATACTTAATAAGTATACAACTTCTGTTAATGTCTTTTTTTGTAGCTAAATATTCTCGCACATTTTTTTCCCAAACTTTGATAGGCTCAAAAGGCGATGAGAAGTTTTTGTGAAATTTTTTTCCTTTAAGAGAAGAATACACGTCATAAGGATCCCTTATCAAAAATATGAATTTGGATTCTGGAAATACTTTTTTTAGCAAAAGTATATTGTTTATTGCATCATTACGAACTTCTTTAAAACCCCAACGTTCAACGCCAAACTTTTCTTTTGTTTCATCGCTATATAATTCGAGAAGGAATGCTTTCACAGCATCTCTAGCTTTAGAAGGGGAAGGTGATACAACAGGGATCCAACCGCCCACTTTTTTTCGAATAGCAACGTCTTGATTAAAGTTTACTTTATCTAAGTATCCTTCTAATTTATTAGTCATTCTATAAAGATCTGATAAAAAACTTGGCTCTCCCCAAATAAAAACTTCCTCCGAAGCGTTAATTACTCTTTGCACTAATGTGCTTCCAGTACGCCAAGTAGCGGCAAAAACAAAAATAGGAGATTCGACAGGTTCCACGCTTTTACTTTTAAGTATCATTTTGTCACCCTCTAACATATTATTTGAATCAAATTTTTTTGTCCTTAATTCTATTTTTTTTAATCCAGGTTTGATAGTTTGTACAAATCACATCTGCCTTACCAATTTCAACTACCTTCCCTCCATCTATCCAAATCACTCGATCTGACAATTCTCTGATCTGTTGTAAGCTATGGGATACAATTAGAACCGTACCACCGCCATCCATCATCTCCCTCATTTTAGCAGAACTTTTAGCTTTAAAGGCTTCATCACCAACACCTAAGACTTCATCGACAATTAAAATATCTGCTCCTACTTGTGAGGCAATGGAAAAACCAAGTTTTGCTCGCATTCCTGAAGAATAGTTCTTGAGTGGGGTATGAATAAAATGACCCAGCTCAGAAAATTCAACAATTCTTTCGTAATTTGCATCCAGAAATGCCTTGTCTTTTCCTAGGATAGCACCATTTAAATAAATGTTTTTTGCTCCAGAAAACTCTTGATCAAAGCCTGCTCCCAGCTCCAACAATGGAGCGATGCTACCATTAATTTCTACACTACCGCTAGTAGGCTTCATAACACCGGATATTATTTTAAGAAGTGTGCTTTTTCCAGCTCCATTTCGTCCAATAATCCCTAAGCGCTCCCCTTTATATACATTAAAGCTCACGTTATCTAGTGCTCTAAAGTTTGAATAAGTGAGTTTCCTTTTCAGGATGCGTATCATATATTCTTTGATGGAATTCACTTTTTCATTTTGAAGACGGAAATCCATTGTGACGTTGTTTACTTTTATAATTGGTTTCTGGTTCATTCATATCGCTCCGATAGTCAAAAAATTTATATATAAAAGATGAATTTTTTCTGGTTTCTTTCAAATAGAAAAAGTCCAGCAATCATGAAGAAGAGGGCATATCCAGCACAAAATAGCAGATTCCCCACTTCTGGTGTTGCGTTGTAATAAATAATCTGCCGAAATCCTTGGATAAAATGAAAAACTGGATTTATTTGCAAAAATATTTGGTATTGGTCTGGAACAATTTCTGGCGGATAAAAAATAGCGGAGAGATACATCATCATCATGATAATAACACTATATATATGTTCCATATCTCTAAAAAACACAGCCACAGTTGCCAGTAACAAACTGACTCCCATCACTAAAATAAACAACAAGATTAGATATATGGGTACATATATCAGATGGATACTAAAACTAGCGCCTGTCCATAAAATCACAAATACTAGGTTAAACATAGAAACAATAAAAAAAATAAATTCTGATATGACTTTGGATAGGGTAATGATATATTTGGGAATATATACTTTTGTAATAAGTCTACCAGATGCAGTAATGGATTTCATTGCTGTTGATGTGCAGGTCGAAAAAAAAGCAAAAACAAGCCTTCCTGTTAATATGTATAATGGAAAATTTTCTATCTGGCGTTGGAGAAGAGTGGAGAATACGATGGACAAAACGATCATATGGAGGAGTGGGTTTAAGAGACTCCATACTATTCCCAAAGCAGATCCTTTGTATTTTTTTTCGATGGCAGTTTTTACTAGTACGGTTAATAAAAAGTAATACTTCTTAAAGGTTTTTAGATAACGAATTAGTTTATTGTCTGTACATATTGTCATAATAATCCCTGTACTCTCCTGTGACAATTTTTTTTAGCCAGTTATTGTTTTCTAAATACCATCGAATGGTTTCTGCCATACCTTGTTCAAATGTGTATGCTGGTTTCCATCCAAGTTCTGTGGAAATTTTAGTGTTGTCGATGGCATAGCGTCTGTCGTGACCTGGTCTATCTTTGACATATTTTATAAGGTTTTCGGTTTTATTCAGTTCTTTGATAAGAAGTTTCACTATTTCTATGTTGGCTTTTTCATTATTTCCGCCAATATTATACACTTCACCGACTTTTCCTTTACGCAGAACCGTATCGATCGCTACACAGTGATCTGAAACATGCAGCCAGTCTCTAACTTGCATACCGTCTCCATAGACAGGTAGGCTTTTATTCTGGATACAATTATTGATCATTAAAGGAATTAATTTTTCTGGAAACTGGTAAGGCCCATAGTTGTTGGAACAACGTGTAATATTGACTGGCATTCCAAAAGTTTCATGATATGCTCGCACCAAAAGATCTGCACTGGTTTTAGATGCAGCATAAGGACTATTGGGAGCCAGCGGAGTTTTTTCCGTAAATAAGCCTGTCTTTCCTAATGTTCCATAGACTTCATCCGTGGAGACTTGCACAAACTTTACATTTGGTTTAAACTTCCTGCAATGCTTATCTTCCGGATTCTCTTTCCAATGGTTTTTAGCTGTGTCCAGCAACACTTGGGTCCCTATAACGTTGGTGCTTAAAAAGATTTCTGGTTCTTCAATACTGCGGTCTACATGAGACTCGGCGGCAAAATTAATTACAGTATCGATATCGTATTCGTTAAAAATGCTTTTAATCTGTTTTCTGTCCCTAATATCTCCTTTAATAAATGTATATAAGGGGTGTTTTTCAACCTCTGACAAGTTATCTAGATTCCCAGCATATGTCAACATGTCCAGGTTAACAACTCTGTCCTCATGGTTATTCAGCATATATTTTATAAAGTTGGCACCAATAAATCCAGCGCCTCCAGTAACCAGTATTTTTTTCATAGGGTTCTCCTTTATTCTATTATTTACAATCCTTTTGCAATATCTAACAGGTATCTGCCGTACTCGGTTTTCAAGAGCGGTTGTGCCAGCTTTTCAAGTTCTTCGTTTGTGATGTAACCCATTCGATAGGCAATTTCTTCGATGCAGGATATATAGAGTCCCTGACGTTTCTGGACGGCTTCCACAAAATTGGACGCTTCCAGCATGCTTTGATGAGTTCCTGTGTCCAACCATGCTAATCCTCTACCGAAGAGTTCTACTTTTAGATTGCCTTGTTCCAAGTATGCCTGATTTACCGATGTTATTTCCAATTCGCCTCGCTGAGACGGCTTTACGTTTTTTGCAATTTCTGCTACATTATGATCATAAAAATATAGTCCTGGAATAGCATAACGTGATTTTGGTGTTAGTGGCTTTTCTTCCAAGGATATTACGTTTCCACCAGTATCGAATTCTACTACACCGAAATCTTCCGGATTCTTAACGTAGTAGCCAAAAATGACGGCACCTTCTTTTAAGGAAGCTGCTGATTGAAGTGTCCCTGTAAAGCCTTTTCCATAAAATATATTATCTCCTAATACCAATGCACAGGAATCATTACCAATAAATTTTTCTCCAATAATGAATGCTTGGGCAAGTCCTTTGGGCTCTGGTTGCACTGCGTAGCTAAGAGAGAGGCCGAGTTCTTTCCCATCTCCCAATAAATGTTCAAACATGGGTACATCTGTTGGTGTTGATATAATAAGTATTTCGCGTATTCCTGCCAACATTAATGCAGACAAAGGATAGTAGATCATTGGTTTATCATAGATGGGTAGTAGTTGTTTTGATATGCTTCGAGTAATCGGGTATAAGCGAGTGCCGGAACCTCCAGCTAGTATAATGCCTTTCACTTTATGACCTCCTTTTTTGAAATAATATTGCCGAACTTCATGGTATCACTACTAATTTGGTAGGTCAAGGCGTTTCTTAAAGCCTATTCTGCCCAGATATGTCACATGAACTTCCAGCCCCATTTATTGAAGTATGTTATCATAGAACGTAAAGTTATATATACATATTTAAGACTTTTATGTGCATTTCTTTCCCATATGTGAATTACTCTTGCTTCTGGAAAAAACATGGTTTTAGATACTTGATTTACTCTTCTCGTGATATCTGCATCTTCTAAGTACAAAAAGAAAGCATCATCAAATCCATTGATTTGTTTGAAAATATTGGTTCTAAATACCATGAAAGAGCCTGTAGCATATTCCAATTGCATAGACGAATTGTAGCCAGTGTTTTTCATAACGTATTTGTCTTGTCTTTTTCTAAGTAAATTGGGCGAAATTCTTCTGATCATCATGTCTAAAACAGTTGGGTTAATTTTACACAGATGTTGAATGGTGCCATCTGTATTTAAAACTAATGGAGACAACAAGCCTACTTCTGGGTTATCGTCTAAAAATCGAATCATTGATTGGACTTGGTTCGCATTTTCTATTGTTATATCTGGATTAATCACAAAGTGATACTTAGAATTAATGTCTCCAATAATTGCATTATGTCCATTGCCAAAACCCTTATTCTCGTTACGACAAACAATCTCTATATTTCCAGAAACCTTTCGAGCTATCTTTACTGTATTATCCTTGGAGTTATTGTCGATGATATATAGTTTATATGTATGATTCGGGGGAATGCTTTCAATAATATTTCTTGCCGTGTTTTCTATTAAGTCTTCATTGTTATATGTAACTATCGCTAAACTCAAGTCTATTTTGCTCATTTTCAACACGACCTGCCTTTTCTCACAATTTGTCATGCTTCTAAAGTCTATTGCATTTCAAAAGTTATCGACTACTTGATTGACCCCTATGTTTTGAGACTTTCTTATAACCATTCCCTTGTTTCTAAAAGCATTACTCTCTCTGGAAGGTTAACTATTGGATTTGAAATATCATTCTTAAACTCCATACCAACATGAAGTATGGGTATATCCAATTTTTCTATTTCTTCTACTGTTTGAATATATATTATAGATCCATTTTCTTTTGCATTCATTTCTCTTAATGCCAATTCTGTCAATCTGCTAAATTCATCCTCCGAATGAATAAAGTAAAGACTATCATGCTGATTCAAAAGAGTTTTTAAACAAAATTTAATATCCTCTTTCATTTTTTCTATGATCGTATAGTGTACTTTAACGTATTTCACGGTTTTTTGGGCTTTCTCCAGTATGCCGGCCGGGGTGAGCATATAGGCTACCCGATTGGCGGGAATTTCTTCCATTTTCACCACTCCTCGGCTGATCATTTTTTTGAGCAGAAGATTGACGCTGCCCAAAGAGAAGCCGGTTTGGCGGGAGATATCCCGTTGGGAGGCTTTGGGGTTGGCGTCTAGTTGAGTGAGGATGATGTATTCTTTGTCGTTGGATATAGTCATGTTGATCACCTCCAGATTAAAGCAAGCTCAAACTTAAAAGAGAATTACAAATACGATTAACCACGAAGGTGTTGACGCTTTTTGTAATAAAACAAGCCTGTGTTCAATGCATGAACGCAGGCTTATCGTATCATTTGTTTAGTTGTGTTGTCAAGGGTTTTAGAGGGGGACCCATGTGGTGCTTAAAAGATGGTGTGTTACCCTCTCCAACGGGCAGGATGGGGACGAATATCCACATGAAGGAAGTTTTGATAAAGGCCAATACCGGTGAAGCCGACGGCTTCAGCCTGGGGGAGCAGTTGGGTGGGACTGAGGCCGTTAACACGGATATCGGCGGCGGTGCCCAGCAGGTGTTGGCTGTTAGGAGCGCCACCTACCCGCCGGTTATGCTCTGGATTCCGATAGCCGCTGGTGATAATAATGGGACGATTGATCTGATCCCGTAGTTGTTGGAGTTTGTTGAGTAGGGTGGGATGAAGGCGGACCTGATGGCTGCCGTCTTTGCACTGAAATTCGTGGAGATGGAAATTCTTGGATATTTGAATGTGGTTGGTTCTGTTTGTCATGGAATTCTCCTTTCGGGTTAGGGGGTAGGGTTGATATGCTTTTTAAGTTTTCCTAATACCGCTGCTTTTTGGCGACTGAGGGTAACGGGGTGAAGGTTTAGGTCGGCGGCCACTTCTTTTAATGGTAGCTGGCGGATATAGTGTTGGTAGATCAGATTGATTTCCTTGTTGTTCAGGTGGTGCATGGAGGAAGACAGGGCTTTTAGCTCTTCTTCCCGAAGCAGCATTTCCTCAGCAGTTTCGGAGGTGTCTGGCAGTTGGTTACCTCTGGTTTCGCTGATATCTTCCATCAACTGAGCCGCCGGAGCGTCTAAGGTCAGCAGGAGGCGTTTTCTCCGATAGCCTTTATAAAAGTGATACCGTAATTGTTGCTGGGCATAGGCAATAAAGGGAACCCTTTGGGTGGAATCGTAGTTTTTCAGGCATTCCAGCAGGGTGAGGGCTCCTTCCTGAAGGGCGTCTTCTGAACTGTCGAAAACCGTCTTATGTTTTCGATGCAACGCCAGAATCAGTGGTTTTAGATGATGGATCAGTTTTTCAATCTGGTACCTGGTTTCTTCTGGGATTTCTTCTCCCTGTTGAATCCTTAGGGCTAATGTTTGAATTTCCTGTGCTGTTTTTTTCATAGTTCCTCTCTTGGAGGATGCATCCTCTTTGAATTACCGGTTAGCTTTATCTTAGAAGAAAAGGGGATGGGATTCAAAAGTGGAAAGGGCGTGATTCGGTGGTGAATTTTCTTCTTTGGAGGGAGAAGGGGCTTTTTCTCTCTGGTGAATGGTGGCTTTTGGCAAGGGGTTCGCCTGCTTAATCGAACATATTTTCGATTTTTCATTGACTTACTCGATGGGTTTTCGTATGATAAGGATAGCCACTGCGTAAAGTTCTTGAGTGAAGTTCTAAGGAAGGAGACGGTATATGGCCATTAGAAATCGGGAGAAGAAGGCGGAAAAAGAGGTAACGTCGGCATTGAAAATGGTAAGGGAGCGACCTTTGGAAGTGGAGGGTTTTTACCCGGTCCAGCTGGCGGGTTATGGAGAGGGGATGAAAATGCTTTGCCGGGAGGATGAGGAAAAGGAGTATGCGATTCGTGCGGATCGGTTTACGGCTTGTCTGACAGAAGGGTGTTTTTATAATATAAAAATGGCTCAGCGTTATTTGAGCCAACAATTACAGGTAACTTATCGGGTGCCAATTCCTTTGGGGAGGGAGATGATCCTGGTGCCTTTTAAGACGAGAAGTCGTCGGATTCAGGGGGATTCGATGATTGGTTATGTGAACTGGCATCGGGTGGAAAGGGTGACGAGTCGGGGAAAAATTGTTTTGAAAAGTGGGCGGGAGTTTCCTTGTTTGAATAAGGGGAGAACGGTGAGGCAACGGATGGTGCAGGCTCAGTTGGGAGCGGTGCTGATGAGGGAATATTTTGAAGGAAAACCTTAACTTAAAAAAGCCTGGGATGGCTGCTGATGGCAACCGTTTCCCTGGCTTTTACTGATGATATTGATGATATTGATGATATTAATGATATTAATGATACTGATGGCTTTTTACGTTTTCTCCATGCTGTTGATGGACTGGGCCAACTCCTGTAGGCTGATGGTCAGGCTTTCCATACGGCTTTCCAGACGTACCAAAAGGTAGATGGAAAGAACGATGGGAAAGCCCAGGTTGGCAATGGGGGTTAGCAGTTCCTGCATCATTCACCTCCTATGTTAGACTTCGAAGTCCAGCTCGGTGATTTCTGTGGTAACAATACGGGCGCTTTGAGCGGCTGCTAATGCCACACCACCGGGTGCAAAGACATCTGTAGCGATCATGGCTTCCATGGCGTTTTGAACGGCTTCTGCTTCCAAAGATGTATCTGGGTTTGGCAGGGAAATTCTGGCGCCTGCGCCGTCGGTTTTAACAAAGTTTAGTTCTAGTCGCTGATTCATGGGTTCCCTCCTTTCTGTTGATGAATTTTCAGGCTAGGCCTTACTAGCCTTCGATCAGTTCTTTTTCTTCTGTGCGGATAATGGTTTTAACGGGTTTTGTCTGCAGTCCGCTGAGAATTTGTGCGGCGTTCAATACCTGGCTGTCTTCGGCTTCGGTTTTGATTCCGCTGTAGGTTCTGGACATTAGCTGTTCCCGTCCGTCTACGATATCATTGATAAATCGAAGACGTAGTCTGGAGCTTTGGTTGGCAATTTCTACCGGCATATAAGTCACCTCCCTTCTACTCTATAAATAGCAAAAAGGGAGGTGGGATAGCAAAAAATTTTAAGGTTTTTTTTCAAGGCTTCCCCTTCTTTTTGTGCTTGTTGAATGGATCTTATAAATTCTTCTGCAGGTTCGATAGAAAAAGTGAGTGAAGCGGTTTTTTCATCAAATATTTCCATCAAACTGATGGTTTTTTGATACAATGCTTCGGCTTCTTTGACATTACCTGCTTGCTTTTCGATCATTGCTAATTTGTTTAATGCATTGGCTACATAGGCGTAGGCCTGTGGCTTTATTGGTCGATGGTTTATGTATTGCTCCACATATTTTTCTAGTTTTTCTTTGTTGTTTGCTGCAAGATAGTAACGGATGGCCTGCTGTGACAATCTTTCGTGGTTTGGAGCATAGATAAGTCCTTGTTCAATCATTGCAATGGATTCTTCCGAAGGTGCTACAACCGCCCTATGGCTACGATACATTGGATGAAACGGATTGTATGTCACCGATTTCTGAAGGTGGTGCTGAGCTTTTTCCATGTTTTGATGATGGTTCAATGCTTCTACGCCTTGCTGGTGGTGACGATATGCATGTAACCGTACCCCGGACAAAAGGAAAGCTGGTATCAGGATCAGCAATAAGACAGCCGCACTTAAGGATCTTGTGAAGAAGGCTGGCATTTTATATTCTAGCCGCCATGGAATAAGCGCAATCATTATCCACAAAATTACAGCTACAGAAAAAAAGTTCAAATGAAAATCCAAGATACTGTAAATCAGTAATGATAAAATGGCCATCACTAATGAAAGGGTGGTAACCTCTTTATTGCGAAGGGCCATCAATAATCGAAACAAAAGAGTTCCCCCAAGAATGAAAAGAGCGACAGTACCTAATATTCCGGCTTCTACCATGGTTTGAAATAAAAAGCTGTGTGCTGTTCGACTGGTATACGGCTGGGTTTGAAAAGCTTCATAGCGAGCTTCCCACCCCCCTCCGCCAGAACCTGTTAATGGCTGGTCCCAAAAGATTGTAAAGGCATTTCTGCTAAATTCAAAGCGTTCGTATGCACTTCGTTGATCAAGGTTGATGTGGCTGATTCTTTCGGCAATTGTTTCTGGGAGCAAAAAGTATGTAGCCGCTCCTATAAAGGCGATGAATGCTATTCCTATTATTTTTCTTTTAGGATGGTGCAGCACTTTACTTAATTCGCCTTTACCCATTAGGTATTGTAACCCACTGTTTGCTCCCATACCAAGCAAAAGTCCTATCAGTAGCACCAGAGAAGACTTTCCCTGATCAGGCAATATTTGGTAGTGGAAGGATAGGAATGTCAAGGCAATGCAAAAGTGGATCAGGTAGACGCCTGCCAAGGAAGTTTTTTTCTCTCTGGGGATCATGCTCCAGTAAATAAACGCTAACAAGGGAAAGAGTAACCATCCAATTCGTGAATAGGTAAGTATTAATGTGATAAAGAAAGTCCATGCTATGGCCATAAATGCCTTCTTTTCTTTTGGGTTTTCAGTTTTTTGGTATTCTCCTAAGGAAAGAAAATAGGCACTCATGGTTAAGGCGGCTAAGGTATTTGGATATTGAAAGGTGGAGGCTAACCGACCTGCTAACACAGCATCCGTATAGTGAAAGAATCCTGCCAGAGAGAACCAGGCAATGGCTGACAGCAACAATACCAAACCAATGACACATCGGGTCATTTTTTCTCTATTGGAGGATGTTTCCGCAACCTCATGGGTCATTAGAAAGATACCGGCAAGAGATAGATACCATAGGATCATCCCAATACTTTCTTCCAAGTAAAACCATTTACCGGTAATCACCGGTATTAAATAGGCTAAAGTGATTAACAAGAGAATCCAGTGGAATGGTCCTCTTATCTCCAGGGTTTCTTTTTTTACCACCTTCAAAGTTAACCAGCACAACATGAGTAAAAAGATGCTCACCTGTAACAGCAAAATTGCATCAGCAAAAAAAGCGCCTCTAAATAAAGGCGCCAGAATCATAATAAGGCAAAGACTCCATCTAAGCCACGGAGTACTGCTTGGTTTTCTTTTAGGTTTCTGTTTTTTCATTTTTCGCATCATCCTCTTGGTTGCATTCTGACTGTAAACGGATTCCCATGGCTAATAATATCCAAAAGACAGGAGCAATGGCTACAATACTATCATTGAAAATGGCGGCAATCAGGTATCCTGCAATGCCAAGGGTAATTGCCGTAAGAAGCAGTTGGTTTTCCTCTGTTAGGTCCAGCTTTTGTTTCTTTTTTCGACACCAGTTCCAAAAGAATTGACCAATCAATAAGATGAACATCACCAATGAAAGTAGGCCTGTATAGATGGCTATCTGTAGGTACTGATTATGTGGATTGCTGACGATTCGATTCGGATGATTATATCCCTGAAGTTGTCCTAAAAAATCCTCTTGAGGAAATTCAAATATAAAGTTACCAGGACCGGCTCCGATCAGCAAGTGATCTTTCAGCAGTGGCAGGGTTCTTGACCAGGTATATCCACGCCGACTCCCTAAACTTTCTCTTCCTTCAAAGCCCCATTTTTCAACTCGCTCATAAGGTCGAATTTTTCCTTTCAAATCCGTTATATGAAATTTATCATTAATATAAGGAAATTCTATTGCTTTTTTTTGATTGTCTACCAAAAGAACCGGATGCTCTGAGGAGTGATCCAGGGATATTTCGTAGACAGCAAAAGGGCTTTCTGCTAAATTTTCGATTGGGTTCCCAGTCTCATCCTTTAACACAATCGTCTGATCTTTTTCGTATTGAATATGTAGGATCCCTTGCATGGTTTCCATGGTAATGAGGTTTTCTTCTATCCAAAGATCTGTCAAGCCTGCTGGATTTTCTTTCTGTTGTAACTCTGCTATGGTTCTGTTCACTATTTGAGGATGCATCCATACAGTAGCCACTAAAACACCGAGCATTCCGATACTTCCTGCCAACACTACTTTCTTCGTTTTTCCACTGGCTTTTATAAGCACTAACGTAGTGGTTATAATCGCCATTGCCAAAAAGGCCGCAATTCCTGCTCTAGATTGCGAACCAGTAAGGGTTATGAGCATTAGCACAGAAGCAATGGCATAAAGAAATTTTAGAACTCGATGATTTTTATTAATGTAAGCAGCCGCTAAAAGAACAGGGATCGTTAATGCTGTAAAGCTCCCTATATAGTTGGAGTTCCCCAAGGTTGCGTATACACTGTGGCCGCCTCCCGTATGACCGCTATCCGCAATGGCATGATGTAGTTCCGGAGGTAGCATCATCCGTTGAAACCAGGGAGCAATCATTGGGTCATATCCAATCCACTGAAGCGTACCGATTATTCCGATGATGATGGAGGAAAACAAAAGACCGTGTAGAACAAAACGTCTTTGCTGACTGGTTTGTACCAGATAGAGGGTGCTAACAAAGAGAAGCATATAGGCTAAAATTGCCCACATGCCTTCGTAATGATCCATAACTCCACGCCGAGCCACCGTTGGATTTGAAGAAAAAAAGGTCGAAAGAAGGGTTAGCACAGAAAACATGGCCGCAGGTAGCCACCATTTTCGTAAGACAAAGGTTTTTTTTGTTAAGATCCATTCCATTACCATAGTAAATCCTGTTATAACGGCTAGTACCACTAGAAATATCATTTTCCAATATGCATTAAAATCAAGATTATGAGAACCCTCAATCCATATTTGGGCGGATTGAGGATCCAGCTCAACTATTTTCAATCTCATCACTAAGGGTACCAGTAGCATTACTAAGAAAATGGGTATCGTTGAGAGTATCGTTGGTGGTTGTGTTTTTGGTGCTTGATCTATCTTCGCACTACGTGCTACTTTCTTTTTTGCCAATAGAATCACCCAATCTTATTGTTATTCATTGAACCAACCTATATTCTACCATTTATTTTAAGGATGGAAAAGGGGTTGGAATGTGACAGAACGATCTTCTGGATTCCATTGATATTCTACGCCTAAGGCCTGGGCTAAATGAGCAACCGGAATCATAGTACGGCCCAGGCCATCTCCAGTGGGTTGAATGATGGCCGGTGTATCCATGGTAACCACTTCATGATTGAGTAACATTTCCGATTCTCCAATCTTTAGCTGAAGGGTATCTTCTCCTTTGTGAACGGTCACGCTTTGGTTGCTTTCGTCCCAGATCACTTCTTCGGCCCCCAGAGCTAAGGATACATGATGAACAGGCATCATGGTACGGCCCACGCCTCCAGGTAAAGGTTTGATAAAGGGCGCCACATCCGTTGGGTAAGAAATACCGTCTTTCACATAGCCGGTTTCATCAATGAAAAAGATCACTTCTGAAGAAACCGATGGAGTTTCCGGTTCTTCCGGTTCAGCAGGTTCAGCAGGTTCAGCAGGTTCAGCAGGTTCTTCCGGAGTTTCCGGTTCTTCAATTACTTCTTCTTCTTTTTTTTCTTTCGGCTTTTCTTCCTGTTTTTCTTCTTCTTCAAAATGACCAGGCATGTCTTCTCTTAGCCACTCATCGCCGGTTTTCTCCGGCCCAACGACTCCTGCAAAATTGAGGGTTTCGGCCGTAGCGCCTCCGGTCCAAGCTTCAATGCGAACCGTGGCATGACCACCAGCCGTAGCTTCGGCATAGATGGGGATTTGATACCCTGCTTTCTCGTTGATGCTCTCATCTTTTTCCAGGGTTACCTGAAGGGTTCTGCTGGTAACTCGACTCACCCGAACACCGGTAGCTGAACCTCTTACCTGGGTATCTGCCGGTATCTGATCAATGTTTTTCCACTCGGCGTTTTCAAGGTGTAACCGAATCCGTTCATCTTCTCTAAAGTCTCCCAGATTCGATTCTTCAATCCGAAGACGAGGGGCATCTTCCTGGGTAAAAAGATGATCCACTCGCACCCGTGGTGTATAGTTAACAGAGTTTTCGCTGGCGGCATAGGTGACAGCGCTTGTTGCCAATAATATAAGCATCAGTAGTATTGAGGCTCTTTGTTTCATGGTTTTTTCTCCTTTCTTTTCTCAAAAAACCCCGGCACTGGGCCGGGGTTTTGAGTCGCTTTTTATTGCATATATTCCGGAACCAGATAAGGTTTTGTTACCTGCGTTCTCAGTAAAGCATGTTGTTGTTTTAGATTTTCCAGCTCTTCCAGTTCTGATTTGATTTCCAGTTCTTTTTCTGTAATACTGTTTCGGATAATCATTCCCAGTTCATATTGAAGTTCCAGTACTTCTAATTGCTCTTCCAATTGTTTGACTTTCATTTCGCCTTGCTGAATAGTTTTTTCCAGCTGTTTTAATTTGCTGATCCGCTCTTCCAATACTTCCCGAAGGTTTCTTCGAATATTATTACGTTCTTTAATGGCGTTATCTACTTCGATTTCTTTTACTTTATAGGGTGGATCTGCCGGAGAACCGGTGTAGGTAAAGAATTTTGTATCCGTTTCGGCTTTGGTAATTTGCAATTCTGCAATTTCCACATAAGGATCTGCTGCTACGGCTCGGCTTACCAAGGTGCTGGTGGCGGTTCCGGCTACTGGCTGGTATTCCATTAATTCAATCACCGCTTCATAGTCATGAATATTTCGAATGCCGGTCATAATCCCTAACTGTTCATACAGAATACGTTCTGATTCGGCTAACAGGTCTCGATTCTTTTCTGTTCTTTCGACTTCCTGCGTCAGTTGACTAAAAGAGAAGCGGCTGGCCATTCCATTTTCGGCTTTTAAGCGTTCTTGGGATTGTAGGGTGTTCATATAGCTGAGTCTATCTTCCAGTAATTCTTTATTGACCTTTACTTCACGAATATCGTTGAACATAGCTTCCAGGATATAGCCTATTCTTTCTTCTTCGATTTCTTTTTGGTTTCGCAAGGATCGGATATTAATATCTGTTTGGATAATGTTCATGACGATGTTCTTACTGGTCGCAGAGGAAATCATCACACCCCTTGCTGCCTGAGGATCTGTCTGAGCACTTTCCAGATCGGATATGGTGGGACGGGTGTCTTGATCGTACTCCCGAAGCCTACTTCTGGATTCCTGCAATTGTTCGATGGTGTTGGCTCTTTTTCGAAGGCTGATGTCATTATCCACTGCTTTTTTGATAGCCTCTTCTAAGGTTAAGGGTGTTTTGGCTGTCGAGCTTTCTTCCTCTTCAAGCATTTCTCCCTCTTCTGCCCAAGTTGGCATTAACGAGGTGAGCAAAAGGGCGAAGATCAGCATCATCGCCGTTAAAAATCGTAGCTTTTTTCCTTTCATAAACATTTCTCCTTCTTCCTGCTTTTATTGGTTTATTCATTATTTTAGATCTAGGGCGATATCAAATTCGATTTCAATCAGTTCTGGCCTGACCCCATGTTTTTCCGCAAAAATAGTGAGTCTCATTTCCTTAGCATCTTCTGGTATATCCGGTAAAGAAATATATCCTTCTATCACATCATCACGTTGAAGGTGTTTGTACCACTTGGTGTCATAATGTTGAAATCCTACATCAGCGGTTTTGTATTCTTTCCCATCCACAATAGCAATGGTTTTTCCCTGACGAATTTCGTAAGGGGTACGGTCTTCATTCTCTACCCGCAGATATACTCTTGTGGTATCGACACGTCCGCGACTAGCTGATTCTCTCCCATCTTTGTCTCGAAGGGTAACAAGGTTAACGGTTACTTCCAGATCTTCATGGTACTGAGTGACTGGCAGTCGGCGATAATTTCCAGCTGGTTGTCCGGTATCTTCTTCCTCTTCTTCCGGTTCTTCTGCCGGTTCTTCTGCCGGTTCTTCTTCTATCTCTTCTTCCGCTTCAAGCTCTTCGGCGGGTTCTTCTTCCGGCTCTTCCGGTTCTGGCAGAACTTCTGGCTGTGGCGTGGTGATGATAACCCGCTGAGTAATCTCGTCCCACAGAACATCCGCATCTAAGGTTTGAGCCATATAACGCATGGGTACGTAAGTGCGGCCTTCATGAACCAATGTGGTGTATCCGGAAGGCATCGGCCTTATTTCTCCGTCTACCACATATTGAATGTCCGGCCGAAGGTATACATTGATCATTTCTGTAAAAGCAGAGATGGATGTGACAGACAGGGTGAGGGCAACGCCCAGTGCCAAGCCTGTTACTCCGTATTTCATTTTTTCTTTCATTTTTTTCCCTCCCTCTCGGAGAATTGTAAGTTGTTTTTCTTATAGTAACAGTATATCTTAATCCGTTTGTTTTTTGGTTACAATGGCTTTACATTCTGGTAAATATTACATGACGTTTATGAACTATTTGTGAATCATTTTTGAATTAGGATGATAAGGCTTTTTTTACCTAATCACAGCTTAATCAATCACAAAGATTCTATCCGCAATAAAATCATTGTTGGAGTAATGTCCATTAATTAACACTTCGTCATCCCTTCGCAACCTGGTAAAATCGATGTTTCGGTTGTCTCTGTCCACAATAATCGTATCCCTCGTAACATATACAGAGGTTTTAATGTATCGATCTGTCTGTTGACTAATGTGTTCCAGAGTCAGGATATCCCGTCGATCGTCCAGTCGGTCAATGGTTCCCTGAAGCACCCGATCGCTTCGTGGCAGACGGTCTGCTTCAATTTCCACGACTCGGCCGCCTTCCAAATGTAGTTCTACTTTTGCATTCACTCTTAAATCACTAAGAGAGCTTCGGTCGTTATCAATAAAGACGTCTACTCCTTCGGCCAGTTCAAAGGTTCTTTCTTCCCGATCATCGTCCATAATGGTGATGGTATCTGTTCGTCCCAGGGTGATTTGCTGAATGGTTCCTTCGTAGCTTGTTTCCCGATCAAAGGAGATAGCATCAATTCTAGTGACATATCCGTCCCGATTCAGTTCCATTTCCACAATGTCGCCACGGGAAAGGTCTTCCAGATACCCTCGTCGATTATCTACCCGAACCGTTGGATTGTCCTCCAGCTTGTATTCTTCAGAGCGGCGGTTATGTTTTCTTACCTGAATGGTATAGGGGTAGCTGGAAAAAGAAACGGGGCCTTCTAAAATTCCTTCTACTTCCTCATCACGTCCGTCATCATAGTCGTTTTCAATTCGGATAACGTCCAGATCATTGTACTCTACGGTTACTAGTTCGTCCTTCTCTAAGCGACTGGCTCTGGAAGAACTGCCATCTATAATGATTTCTGAATCGTCGGTTATCCGAAAACTTCGGCGGTTGTCTGAATCTCCTCTTGATTCCACCACAATAGCGTAGTGGGTAGATAAGTCGGTGATCACTCTTAAGTACCCGGTAAACCGGCTACGCCGTGGTTCAATATCGATACGGATCAGCTCATCCCGCTCGTTAATCGTGAACTCACCTTTCATATCTCTCTTCAGGTTAATCAGATCATGTTCGATGCTCCGAATCAGTATTTCTGTGTTCCGATCTACTTTGTAAAGTTCTACATCGTCTTCATCTTCAAAGGTAATGTAGATCAAGCCGGTGTCTGTGTTTACCCGTTGAATTTCTCCTTCTTTACGGGTCCAGTTACGGCGATCATCGTCTCTTTCGTCCTCATCTTCATCTTTGTCTTTGTCTTCATCGTCTCGATCTGGCAGTTGAATCACAATAGGTTCACTGTCTTCCAGCGCTTCTACGGCTTTGCTCAGTAAAGCGGCCATTTCGGCCCTTGTAATGGTTTGTCTCGGATTAAAGTTGTTCTCCGTATCGCCGGAGATAACGTCTTTTTCTACCAGTAGGTTCACATAAGGCAGGGCATTGCTACTAATTTGCTCCGTATCCTTAAAATCTAAGGAGGTGGCTGTGCGATCCGCTTCCTCTTCTGTGTCCATGGCTTTTCCAAAGTAAATGGCTACTTCTTCTCTGGCAGCGCTTTGCTGTTCCGGATAAGGTTCTGCATCTTTCATAAATCCGGCCAGATCCGTTGTGCTGATGATTTCGGCTTCAATGGCATAGGCCACCTGACGCATCGCCCATTCCGGAATATCGGCAGATGTCATAATACTTCGGTATCGACTGGTGTGATCGTTCTGTGAAATTAATTGCTCGGTTTCTCTTAACATAGAGTAAAGCATCACAATGGCTTCTACTTTCGTAACAGGATCGTCTGGCTTATAGACCCGGCGTCCGGTGTTCGGATCCTCTGAGCCACTAACAATTCCTTTGTCTGCCATTCGTTGAATGTGGTTTCGGCCCCAGTGACCGCTGATGTCTGTAAATTCTACGGCAAAGGCTGGTACCATACTGGTGAACAGCATGATAAAAGCTAATGCAATGGTTGCTTTTTTCTTCATTGTTGATTAACCTCCCTTATTTATTTTCGGTAAAAGAACTGCCTGTTTGTTTTTGTTTGTTTTTGATGGATGGATGGACGAACTATCCTACGGTTATTTTACCACGTTGGATCTAGTATGGCAAAGGCCTGCTCTCCATTTACCATAGACCGATTGTCATGATTTGTCAAAAAACTGGTCGGATCCGCTTTCCTTCTTCCGGTGTTATGGTGATGGTGGCTTGATCGCTATAAGGTTCCCCATCCATCTCCCAGTAGGAGAAGTTTTTGCCTTCTGCTGGATAGGCGGTCAGGGTGATGGGGATGGTTGGGAAATAGTGACCAGAAAAACAGGTTTCAGGGAAATGCATTTCCCCCTCTCCCTGACCCTCTCCCGCCAGGGGAGAGGGGACATTGCCCGAAGGAGAAAGAACATTTGCGTGCTTTCTCAGGGAGACATCTTCCAGGCTATTGAGGGTGATATCGCCATCGGATGAATCCGGTAGGGCGACGGTTATTTCCACTGGTTCTCCCAGGTCATACATTGCTGCCATATGGTTCCGTACATGGGTTGGTCGTTCTGAGGCAAACTGCCGTAGCACGTCTACTTCCTGCTGCCAGTTTTCCAGGGACTGAAAATTAGGCCAGCGTTCCACCATTCTGGAGATTTCCGGTTCATAGATGGATGCCAGTTGATCGATCATGTGGAGTACGTTCTGTTCTGAGTAAATCGTGTTCAGAAGATCGTTGTAGCGCTGAACAAACTGATGGCGAAAACTTTGGCTTCGAATCAAGGTGTGAAACAGTTCTGATTTGTCTTCCAGCCACTCGATTGTATTGTGGGTTTGATAACCAAAGCCTTGAAAGTCAAAGGCCAGGTCAACATCAAAGAGAATCCAGCGCCAGCGGCCATCTTGTCCAAAGGTAGCTTCCGGATCATAGCCGTCGGTTCTGGTACGCCAGATGCGAACGTTATTCTCGATCCAGTCGATGTTTCCACCATAGAGGCTGGTGGTCAGGTAATCGATCCAGGTGGGGATATCGATGATTTCCTTCGCCCGTTGGTAGCGTTCTTCTGCACTAAGGGATACGCCCATGATGGCCCGCATGTCTTTATCGAAATCTTCCAGATCAGAAGGCACTCCTCGTTCCACTTCTCGCAAGGGTTCATTAATCACGATCACTTTGTCTTCTTCGATTCCGTAATGGGACATGATGTAATACTGATCCAGTCGTTCTCTCAGATTATGAATGCCCCAGTATTCGCCGTTGAGGTAGAGGATCATGGGACGGTAGGCCTGCCGATCTACTTTAGTGTCGGCTACCAGTTCGTGGATCAGCGCATCTCGGAACATTGTCATGGACCAATCGTTGCCGGAGGTTCGAAGAATAAGACGTTTGTACCGGTCTATGGTTTCACCGGTTCCGGTTCCTTGATAGCCGGGAAAAAATTCATAGTTGAACCAGTGTTCTGTATCATAATGACGCCGAGCATAGAGGCGCAAGCTTTTTGCCGTCCAAGCCCGGGTCCAGCCGCCATGAATGCGAAGGCCTATGTTTTGGCTGAAGGTCTGACCCTCTCCCGCCAGGGGCGAGGGGGATTCAATAAAAGTCATATGGGCTGGTCTTTCCCATTCCCGGCCACGCTGGTTGTAATTGGCAGGAACAGCTCCTGTCACTGGTTCTTCCGGATTTTCTTCCCGCCACTGGTCAAAGATAGTGCCGGGGACGTAAATGCCCTGGTCCTCGTCCATCAGATCTTCTGGGTTGACGGCGATGGAGATTATTGGCAATTGATGTTCTGCGGCTTCGTTGCCAATAAAATAGGTATGAGTTTCCACCGGACTGGTCAAATGGGTTTCTTTCACGGCCATGGCTCTGACCACCGGATAACGGGTGATAGGTTCTGCCGGTGGGATGTATAGATAGCGGTCATAGCCCCAGTCGGGAAACAGATCATCGGAAGCGGTCGGAATAAAGCTAAGGGGTGTTGGCTGGTGGTCCGGACCAACGGTTTCCGGGTTTAGGGTGATCGGTTCGGTGTAGATGGGGTCGTTTTCCGTGGGCCAGCTTCCATCCAGGGTATAGTGGATGGTGGCTCCTTCTTCGGCTTCCAATTCCAGGGTAACGGTATCCGGATAAAAGCCGGTGGTGTGGGAAAACACCGGGGCCGCTACCTGTTCTTCCAGAGGTTGAGAGAGGGTATTGGAATGACCGGGTGTTGCTGGTTGAAAGTAGGCCCATGCGTCACTGCCATCGGTGATTCGTCCATAGGAAACGTCCCGGGGGAGAGGAACAATGTCCAGTTCGTCCAGAATGGTTTCTCCATCTGGCGCTGTCAGGTAAAGGGTGTCTCCACCAGCACTAAGGCTGAAATTGGCATGAAGTTCTTCCGCCACTGGGTTTTCTTTTTCGGAAGCATATACAAGAAGGTGGGACTCTGGGTAGAGGGTTACCTTTGGAAATTGCCATTTGGTTAAGTTGTTCTGGTTATCGGAAAGAAACACGCCGTTTAGCTGGATGGTTTCGGTGCCTTTGTTGTAAATTTCAATCCAGTTAGGGTAGTCGCCATGACCGTCCTGTAGGGTTTCGCCGTTGGAGGTCATGACTTCGTTAATCACTAGTCCTTCTACCGGTGGGGCTGGTTGGAGAAACAAAACAAAGCCCACGAGACCGAGGGCAATGAGTGAGAATATGAAGATTGGAAATTTGTTTTTCATAGGGATTGCTCCTTTGGATACAGGGTACAGATAACAGGTTGGAGGTTACAGGTAAGTTCGTAAATTCAAAAACGATTAACCCCCTCTCCCTGACCCTCTCCCGCCGGAGGAGAGGGTCAGGGAGAGGGGTGATCTGAATGCACTGCATATCAGCCAAGGAAGAGGATTTTACCTATAACTTATTCACCTTTAACTTATAACCTGCTTTTCTAATTCCTTGCTTAATCGTACGTAATGTTGTACAATAAAGTTAGGAGGTGTTCTTATGATTGCATTAAATGGTTCGAAAGTTCGCAGTCATTTTAAGGAAGTATGCGACCAGGTTGTTGAAGATGCTGAAGCGGTTATTATTACCAGGTCTCGTGGTGAAAACGTAGTGTTAATGTCTGAGTCTGAGTACAACAATATAATGGAAAACTTTCGGATTTTCAGTCATCCTGAACGATACAAAAAAATTCGTGATGGCATTGATCAGTACGAAAAGGGAAAAACTTCCCAGCGGGAACTAATCCATGAATAAACTGTTTACCGACAACGCATGGAATGATTATTTGTACTGGCTTCAGAAGGATGTTGCCAAAGTGAAGCGTATCAATAAACTGATTAAGAGCATTGAGCTGGAAGGTCTTGCTGATGGTATAGGCAAGCCGGAAGCTCTCAAGCATGACTTAAGCGGCTATTGGAGTCGTCGTATCAACGAAGAGCATCGGATGGTTTATACCATTGATCAGCATCAGCTGGTGATTGTTTCGCTGAAAGACCATTATTAGGGCAGATGGAAAAGCAGTTTTAAAAGCAGCTTTAAAAGCAGTTTTAAAAGCAGTTATGAGTTAAAAGTTAATAGGCCGCAGGGGAGATTCCATATTTTATAAAAGCTGATCCAACTGCCTTTTCATCTCTTAACTGCCTTTTCATCTATTCCATCATTTGCTGGTCTAAGATCAGTGAAACATTAAGGTTTCCGTTGCGGGCACGAACTTCGTCCAGCATTTCTTTCTCGCTGATGCCTCGTTTGATTTTTACGCTGTAGACCAGTTCAAACATGGTGCCAAGGCTAGTGGTACGAACGCTGAGAAAGGTTGATTCATCGGTGAATTTACGTAATACATCGTCGTAAAGTCCTTCGTAGTTCAGGTTTTCCGGGATGGTGATTTTTAATAGTTTGGCTTTATCTTCTCTTCGACCAAAATCCGTGCCTTCCAGGATGAAAATCATCAGGCTGAGGAGGATGGTCAGTAAGGCGGCGGCGGTAAAAAGACCGGAACCACAGGCCAACCCTACGCCCATGGAGAAGAAGATAAAGGCCACGTCTCTGGGATCGCGGATGGCACTACGGAATCGGATAATGGACAGAGCTCCTGCCAAAGAGAAGGCTCGCGCGATATTGGAACCGATGACGATAATAATGACGGAAATAACCACCCCAACAATGACCATGGTGTGGACAAAGCTTTGGGAATAGAATCTTCCTTTGTGGGTACGTATGTAGGTGTAACCAATAATCATTTGTAAGACGAAACAGATGAATATGGTAAATAAGACTTCCACAGCGGTGGCTCGAGCGCCGATTTCGTGGAGTCGGAGTAGTTCTGTTAGTTGTTCCATGTTGATCCCTCCGTTTAGAAAGTTGGTCGGTTGGTCACAGTCAAGAGTGGGGGAGGCATCACAGTGGGTCCCCAAAGTGCCTCCTGTTCTTTATCTTTTCTCTTTAACCTATTCCCTGTAACCTGTCACCTGCTTACTTGTTACCTATATCTTTTGAACTCTTAACTTTTAACTTTTATCTGCTTTTCCAACTGTTTTTCTAACTGCTTTTTCATCTGTTTTTCTCTTATTTCCGGTGCGTGGTAACTGTTGGAGTACTTGGAGAAGGTTTGCTTTCGACATTCCAGCTCTGAAATGGTACTGGCCAGCCAAAGGGGAATGGCTTTATTGGTCTTAACTTCCAAAACCACTTTCCCGGTTGATAAATAACGCTGATCTCCGCCTTGCTGATGGGGTTCCAACAGGGTGTGGCGTTTGGTGAGATGACGGTCAAAGGTAACTCTTAGATTTTCATCAAAAATCCCCATATAGGCTTGCCGGTCGTAGGAAATCACTACCCGGGGTTCCAACTGGTAAAGCTGCATCAGAAAGTGGATTTCACGTAGGATCTGGGCTTCTGTGGGAAAGATTTTTATCATTTCTTCCAAGGTTCTTTCCCCTCGGGTCCAAGCATAGGCTTCGCCAATGGTTATTTTCGCTCGCCTTTTGTTGACGTATTTGGAGAATTTTTTCTTTATTTCAAAAAAACAGGTGTCCCATAGGTTGGGGGTGTTGTATACTCGCAGCCTTAATTTTTGGCGAAAGCGTTCACCACGAAGGTATTCATCCAGAAACAAGTTTTCCCGGGTATCAAAATAGAGGCTGCTAATCCGATAGGTGGCGTTATCATCTGTATGTTGATCCCGCTTCATATGAGGGGTGATGAGCCGAAGAAAGTTTGCAGCGGTTTCTTCATTTATTAGGTATTTGAATTCGTATCGATTGAAAAAACGCTCGGACAAGCTGTATCCCCCTTTCCCTAACCCTCTCCCGTCAAGGGAGAGAGAACTTGTTTTATTGAGACTAGCCGTCACAAGAGTTAAGGCAAGGAGCACAGTGGGGACGGCTTTAACCTATTCCCTGTAACTTGTAACTTGCTTACTTGTTACCTGTGTCTTTTGAACTCTTAACTTATAACTAATAACTCTTATCTGCTTTTCTAACTGCTTTTCCAACTGTTTTATTCATTGTTTGGCACATACATTATACGGGAAATACGTTTGCTACGCAAGGTTTCAAGGCTTTTTATTAGAAGAACAAAAAAGCAGACTCCCTTTTTATAAGGAAGTCTGCTTTTTTATTTAATGTCTAAAATTCAAAGGTTACGGTTTCTGCATCTTCATCCCATTGGAATTCGATACCTAATCCTCTTGCAAAGCGGGAGATAGGAACAAAGGTTCTGTTCTCAAGGATGATGGCTTCGGCTCCCATATCCCTCTCTTCTCCATCTACGGTCAGCATGGCACTGCCAATGGTCATGACCATTTCGCTGTCTTCTGAAGTGACGGTAACGGTTTGAGCGTCTTCCTCCCATACCACTGCTTCACGGGGAATGCCAAGGGCTCGTGATACATGGGCGACAGGCACCATTAAACGTCCTTCTTCTATAAAGGGAGCAACGTCCAGTTCATAGCTTTCTCCATCTACATAGTAGGCATTTTTACCTAGGCTAAAGACTGCCTGGGTGACGCGGTTAAGGGCCACCTGCAGGATTTCAAGTTCCTGAAAATACTCCTGATCAAAGTATGACTCTACCGCATTATTTACCAAGGCATCTCCACCTACACTGAGGCTATAAGTGCCCAAGGCTGGGGTACCTTCTACGGTTACTGGTGTTTCTGCAACATGAATCTGAGAAGCAACGCTGCTGTCTGTATCGATGGTTATCTTGAGTAAAGAGCCTTCTATTTGGATATCTCCAATTTCTAGATCTCCAGTTTCTACCTGAACTTCTGGTGTTTCAGCCCATTCGCCGATGCCCAGATCAATTTCTATTACTCCTTCCATCAATCCTCTGTAGGAGCTTTCAGTGATTTTGATTGCTGGCGAAAGGTTTTCTTCATCATCTGCTACGAAAACTACCGGATCTGCATCGATCCTTACGGGTTGTACTGCTTCACCCAAAGTAACGGTAAGCGGTTCTGGTATGCCTCCTCCGGCAATGGAAGCTTCTATCTCCCCTTGAGCAGAAGGATGCAGGGTGGTTTCTATCATGATTTCAAAACGCATTTTATCTTGATTTTCCCGTTGAGGGATAAAGGAAAAGGCATGATCTCCTGCTGTGAAGTCTTCTGTCTCCACGCCCATTACCTTGGTAATGGCAACCCAATCTGGAAAAACAACATCCACCAATCGACCAGAGCTCATGGAAGCAAAAATTTCTTCTTCAATGACTAGTGGCGCCAGCTCATAGCCTTCGCCTTCTAAGCTATTAAAACGGCCTGCATATATAGTAGGTTTAGACCCTTCTGCCTTGGCGGATACGGTGTAGTCCATGTATTCTGCAACGGTTAGTCTTTGATTGCCTAAAATACCAGCGGTGATTACCTGTACATCCCCAAACCGTTGACCATCCGAGGTAATAGCCAGCCCTTTAAGGTGAATGGATCCTCTGGTGGTATCTTCTGATCTTTGAAGGCCAAGATCTGTTGGAGAAAAAGAAATTTCTCTATCCTCTGGCATCCAATCCTTCAGGGTAAAGCTGGCACTTCCATGAAAAGATCCTTCTCCTTCTATTTCCAAGTTTGAGTTTTCAACCCATTGGAAGCCCGGTGGCAATCGAAAACGCATTGTACCGTCTTCAGGAATAGACCCTGCTGCTGTCTCTACAATGCGGATGTCTTCTAAGGCTGCTGTTTCCCTAGGGCCAAAAGTTGTTTTTTCCCCGGTTCTTACAATGGCCTCTGTGGTGACGCCTTCTGCAAATACAAACTCACCGGCTGAAACCATACTGTTTAAGGGGTCGATGGTGACGGTAGCTTCTCCTTCTTTACTTACGGAAGCCTTCAAAGGGATTCTAATTTCATCAGCATCACGTCCCACATCTGCCGGATCCAAGGAAAACCTAAGATCTAAACGTGTGGAAGATACTCGGCTAATATTAACGGAAAAGTTGTTGCCATTGGCAACTCGGCTCCCCTCCCGATAATAACGAAACTCATATGGATTCCACTCTTCTGCCGGAGCCCATTCTGCATTCTCCAGAGTTAATCGGATATGTTGCTCCTCTGTGCCCATATCCCCTCGGTCATCCTGGATGCGTAAATAAGCATCCCCAGAGGGAATCGCTTCTTCCGTTGCAATGACCGTACTTTCTCCCACGGAATTTTCCGTAGCCGCAAAAGTGGCCACAGGCACTATTAAGGACATTGCCAACAATATGGATACCATTCTTCTTTTCATTTTATTCATTCCTTATCCTCCTCATCAATTTATCTTTTGCCGATCATCTGTATAGATACCCTAAACAAGAAAAGAGAAACAGGAGCTTTCATGTTGTTTCGACATAGGAAAAGAGCCCGCCGAGGCGGGCTCTTTTTGTAAAGAGAATTACTGCTTTAATTTACTTTTCTTCGTGGAAGGTTACCGTTTGAGCTGCTGCATCCCACGTGTAATCAATTCCTAAAGCTCGAGCAAATCTGGATACTGGTACAAAAGTTCTTTCGCTAACGATGGTTGCTGCTGCTCCCATATCGGAAGGCACACCGTTTACTAACATAGTTCTGCTACCAATTTCCATTTGCATTACTTTGTCTGCATAGATGGTTACTGTTCTAGCATCGCCATCCCATACTACAGCGTTTCTGGAAACTCCAAGAGCTCTAGATACATGAGCAACTGGAACCATTAGTCTGTTGTCTTGTACGAATGGAGCTACGTCCATTGTCATTTGCTCGCTACCTACCATGTAAGTTGTTTGACCAACTGTCATGGAAACTTCTTCACGAGTTACGTCTTCTTGTAAGTTGATTGGAGTTCCTACGGATACGTAGTCAGCTCTGAATACTCGACTAGAGAAGTCTGCTTCTTTAAGGATTTCTGCAACGTGATCATTAACAGTATTATAATTTGTACCTGCTAAGTTAGTGTTAGATCTCCACTCATCTTGAACTCCGCCACCAAAGAATTGGTAGTCATCTGCTCGACCGATTAAATCACCATCATCTGTGATGTTTTCGATTACAGCAGTTCCTCGAACATCAATTTGGTACTCGCCCATTGGAGCGCTTCTGTCAACGTCCATTTTGATGTTGTAGAATCTAAGAGTTGAAGCTTCAGTAGACTCAACATCAATTTCAACTTCCATACCTACGCCGCCACCATAAGTGTCGTCGTCTTTAAGTTCGATATCACCTTCTACAACTTCAACATCAAATCCATCAATTCGAATGCTTCCGCCATAGGTTTCACGTAAGTGTAATCTTAACATTCCATCTTCCATTAAAGCGCCTGCTTCTGTCTCAGAAATAAGGATTTCTGGAGCATCTTGCTTCATAGTACCGATAGAAAGCATTTCAACTTGCTCTCCAACTTCAACGGTTACTGGCTTTTTAGCTACTGCTAAAACTTGTTCCATCTCTTCAATACCGCCACCGCTGATTTTAATCATAATGTCTTCTGTTCCATCAAAAGGAGCATTTCCATTAGCCGTAAATCTAACGTTGAAAGTCAGTTCATCTTCATCGTCTTCGATGGTGTAAGAGAATTCATTTTCTCCATCTTTATCAAGAGAAATAGTTCCGTCTTCTGCATCATCAGAAGCTTCTACATCAATAACATGTATCCAATCTGGGAAGATAAAGTCGATGTCTCTTCCTGAAATAAAGGAATTATCAACAGTTTCTTCAATTGTAAATTCTACTTCGTATTCTTCGTCGTTGTTGTCAAATAATCGACCAACAAAGAATTCTTTTTCGCCATCTTCTTCTGCTTCGAAAGCAGCTCCAAAGTCCATGTATTCTGCAATCACTAACCCGCTTTGGTTGCTAATATCGCCACGTCCTGTTAAGTTAACAGAAACTTCGCCATAGTTAGCATCACGAGTTACGTTGATTCTTGAACCAATAATGATAGATCCTCTGGAAGCAGGTGCACTATTAACTGTAAAGTCAATAGACAGATCTCTTCCGTCAGTTTCAGTGTCAGCAGCGTTAATTTGAATTGCTTCAGCTGCTGTAGTTCCAACATTAGTCCAACCTTCAAAACGAACGATAGTACTTCTTCCTAGAGTTCTTTCATTTGCTTCTATAGTAGAAGCTGGTACTCCAGTAGTTGGTAATGACACTACAGTTCCACTTTCATTGATGTAGTCATCACCTGATTGATGGATTAAAATATTTTCCCACTCAAAGTTGTTTGGAAGTCTTAATCTTGCACGGTGAGAATCACCACTTGATAAAGAACCTGTGGTAACTTCATCGATGATGATGTCCCCAGCTCTTTGGTAACGACCTCTGGAGATATCTTCCACATCGTCTACAAAAGCTGTAGTTTCACCATCAGCCACGATAGCAAATGTGTAAGTTCCACCTGTCAAGTTACTGTTTTGCTGGTCGATGGTTACTCTTGCTTCGCCTTCACTATCCATCTCAGTGTAAAGAGGGATATCAATTCGAAGGTCATCGCCTGCATTCGCTCTTGTAAATCCACTAACGGTTACTGTTACAGAAGTATCTGTACGACGGCTTACTCTTACCGTTCCGTCAGTTCCAGGAACCCCTGGGTTTCCTACTGCACCTTGAACTCTGGTATCTGCTGCAATATCAGCAATATTAACAAAGTCTGCATTGGTCAGGTTTAAACGGAAAACCTGTGTTTCCATCATGACAGCACTTGAATCTCCATCAGAGAAATCACCCGTGCTATCTTCTTCGATTCTTAATTCTGGTGCATCACTTGAATCAAATACGTGCTCATCGTCAACTGTTGGTACATAGCTAACGCTGTTGCTGCTTGCTGCGGATACACTCATAGGCATAATAACACTAAAGAGCATAGCTACAGCTAAAATTAAAGCAATTCTTTTTCTCATTAATTATTTTCCTCCTTTTAATATGGTTTGGCCTTGCCTTAGGTGTTTTACGAGCCTATGTTAGGTCAGTCAAGCCGGCAAGATCTTAAGTATTGGTCTTTGACTTGGCTCGTATGATTGAGTGTCTTACAGACTCCCCCCTTTCAGTACAGGTTTCGAATCTTTCTTCTTCAGGTTCCGGCGAAGGTTTACCTTCTGAAGCTGCCATCGTCGCCGGCACCGAGAGAAGGGTGAACTGCGCAACCCTCCATCATGTGGACAATTATATCACCAGGGTAAAGCAAGGTCAATGAACTTTACAGCTTTGTAATGAAGCTGTAAAGTTCAGGTTACAGGTGAACAGGTTATAAGTGATAAAAACCAAGTAACAGGTGTACAGGTTATAAGTGATAGGTTAAGTTCAAAAGATTAGTGACCTGTAACTGTTCGACTGTACCTTTACTTTGTTGCTATATTCATCCCTCATGATATGATCTGTTTTCATTATACTCTTTTAGTTGGGGGAATACCATTACAAGGGTGTTACAAATATACAGGTTACAGGTGAACAAGTTACAAGTGATAGGTAAGTTCAAAAGATCTAAAACCTGTACCCTGTAACCTGATAACTTTTAACCTGATTTTTGTACCCTGTAACCTGATAACTTTTAACCTGTCTTTTTAACCTTTAACTTGTAACCTGTAAACCTATAACCTGCTTTTTATACCCTGCTTTTAAGTTTTATTACAGCCGACGTCAGCATTTTGTTCAATTCAAGGCATTCGGCTTTTAATGGTGCTGCTAAATCCTCTTCTATATAGCCTGTTTGAATTAGCAGATCCAGCCAGTAGTCTGTTTCAGCTGCTTCTTTATGACAAAGTGTCAGTTTGTAAAGAAAGTCTTTGGGTGTTTGTGCACAGGTTGCTTCCCTGTAGTTTGCTCCAATACTGGTGCCGGAGCGTAGGAGTTGTTTGGAAAGGACGTATTCCTTTTGTTCGTTGGTGAGGTATTTGTAAAGGTTGACGATTCGAATTGCAAATGCAAATGACTTTTCTCCTATAATGGACTTTTTCATCGGTCGGCTCCTTTTGCTGTTGATTAAGTGGTTTACACCCAGAAAAAAAGGCCAATTCGGCCATCATCATTACTACTTATATATATCTCCTCGTGTATCGACCCTTACAATCGTTATGTTTTCTTCGTCTGCCTGATAAACAACTCTGTACTTTCCAATTCTTAGTCGGTAAATATTGTCCAGTTTTTTTCCGTTCAGCTTCTTAATATCGCCACGAGGTATCTTTTCAATTGCTTCCAGTATTCTGCTGCGGGTTTTATTGTCATAGGAACCCATGGATTTCGCTGCATTTTTAAGTATAATTATTTCTCTCAATAGATTGTTCCTCCATGAGCTTTTTTGTTTCCTCTATTGTATACCGTTCTTCTTTCTCCAGCAATTCTAGAATCTCCTCTTCCTCTTCATCCTCCATTATAAGTTCACTTTCTTCACGGCTTTTTAGGAAGAGCAGAAAGTCGATCACTTCTCCAGCCTTTGTTTCCGGCATCTCATCAACCAGTTTTTTAATAATATCTTTCGCTGTATTCATCATTTCACCTCTTTCACAGGTTTAAATCTTCTGAACTTCACCTGTAACCTATAACCTTTTCTCTACAACCTGCCTTTAAAGGATTTTAGGTTGGTTTAGTAGTTTAATTATACCACAAAAAGCAGTTGATAAGCGAAAAGGTTATAGGTAATAGGCGAAGGAAAACCGAGAAGGGCAAGTGGAGCTGAACCAGTACCAGCTTGCAGGAACAGTGATGCCGACTGAAGCTCCTGAGTTCTACAAGAAAACCTATGACCGTGCTGTCAGAAAACCCAGTGTATGGACGGCAGAGTGCATCGTACAGTGCGACAGGAGGTCGCACTGCCGCCCGCTAAGCCAGGAGGGCGATTCGGGCGGGTAGATGCGGTCAACGTTCAGACACTCTGGTTTTCTCAGCTAAGGGAATGAGCTTCCAGTTAGAACCAGGAGCAAAGGAGGCAAAAATGATAAAAGCGACCAGAATTCTCTGGTCGCTTCTTTAAATCTAATCCTATTATTCTGTCACTGTAATTTCCATTTCTAATGTTGCATCATTAAGAGATGTGAAAACAACTACTGTATCTTCCACTGTTAGTGGGGTTCCTTCTTCAATACTGGATTCAACTCCGTAATCAAAGAAGTCTTCTGCGGTTATGGATGTTCCACCATGACCAGCATAAATTCCAAATTCTAAGTCTGTAAAATCAAGGGATTCTCCAACTTTATACTCTGTTTTTGGAGTTTGTAAAAAGTACATGCTGTTCGGTATTACATCTGGATCTTCTTCATGATATGGAGTTCTTTCATCAGCTACTTCTGCATCCGTTGCTGCTTCTTCCTCTTCAGCATCTTCGTCAGCATCTGTTTCTTCTGTTACCGTTTCTTCTTCAACGGCTTCTTCTGTTGCTTCATCTTCGTCCATTTCTTCTGCTGCGTCTGCATCTTCGTCTACGTCAGCTGCTTCTTCTTCACCTTCAACCGCTGGTGTAATCACTACGGTTTGGGTTTCTCCGTTCCAGTCTACATCAAAGCCAAGGGTTCGGCTGATAAAGCTTACGGGTACCACGGTTCTTCCTTCAAGGATGACGGCTACGGTATCCATTTCAACTTCTTCGCCATTGACAACAGCAATATTGGAATCGATGGTTAATAGGATAACGGTTTCGTCTTTGGTGTAGGTTACTTGACGAGCATCTGCATCCCAGTCAAAGGAGGCACCAAGCTGACGGCCTACAAAGCTTAGGGGTACCATGGTTCTCCCGTTTTCGTCTGCGTAAGGAGCTGGGTTTACTTCGACATGCTCACCGTCAATAATGGCAATGTTGTTGCCTAAGTTAAGCTGGATTCTTTCTGCTGCTACTACTTCCTCTTCCATTTCTTCTTCTGTTTCTTCAGCCGCTTCGTCTTCTTCTACGGCTTCTTCTTCCTCTGTTGCTTCTTCATCTATTTCATCGTTTTCTTCTACGGCTTCTTCTTCTGTTGCTTCTTCTACATCTTCAGCAACTTCTTCGTCAGCTTCTGTTGCTTCTTCTTCCTCATCTGTATCTACCTCACCGTTTGCTTCTGCTTCTACGGCTTCTTCCTGCTCTTCTACTTCTACTTCATCTTCCATGTGCTCGTCTGCATAAACGGCGAATGAGCTAAAGACTAGCATGAAAACTAATAATACGGCTAACAATCCTCTTTTGTTCATTTAAGTCACTCCTTTTTTTATTGTTTTCTAATCGTTATAGGCGAGTTCCATTATACCAGAAAAGGAGTTGTTTGAATTTTACAATCTTGTTACAAGAGGAAGGGTAAAAGCAGTTGTAAATGCAGGTTAAAAGTGAAAAGGTTATAGGTTATAGGTAAGTGCAGGGGAGAAAAGCAAGTTAAAAGCTAACAGGTTAAAGGTTAAAGAGAAGTTCAAAAGACGGGTAAATCAAAGGGATAAGAAGAATAGGTTGCAAAACACATGGGCAAACACATGGGGACGGTTCTGCTGTGTTTATCTTTTTCCTATAACCTGCTAACCTGCTAACCTGCTTACCTATAACCTGCTTACCTATAACCTGCTTACCTATAACCTGCTTACCTATAGCCTGCTCCTATAGCAGTGTAATCACTTTATCGGCTTCGAAATAGCCATGTTCATAGTCTTCTGGGGTGGTGACCAGTAGGTAGATCCAGGTAGCAGAACGGATATCGGCATGAACATCTTTTAGGGTCAGCTGGCCGGTCTGGGTTAAGGTCACGCCGACGTCTTCCGGGTTCCATTCTTCATGAAAACCAAGCACTGCCATAAAATTCCACTCTATAGGAACGTCTGTCAGGTCTACTTCTTCGCCTTCTTCGTTATAGCCGGTGACGCTATACTCTCTGGTAACAGCCCTGCTTCCGGAGAGTGAAATGCGTTCGGGTCCAGAAATTTCTAATCCTTCAAGGGTCGCAGGATCTGCCAGGTCGGATACTTCTGGAAGTGGTGCTGGCTCTGGCTCTTCAGATTCTGATGCCGGTTCCTCGTCTTCCGCTGCTGGCTCTGAATCTGGTTCTGGCTCTGGCTCTGAATCTTGATCTGAATCTGGTGCTGAATCTGGTTCTGATGCCGGTTCCTCTTCTGTTGATGGATCTGTTGTTTCTTCAGTCGATTCATCGGTGATGGTGATGGTTTGGGTATCTGCTTCCCATTGAACATGAAAGCCCATGGTTTCGCTGAAGAACCGAAGGGGGACCAGGCTTCGTCCGCTTTCCCGGTGAAGTACCGGAGGGGTTGATAGGTGAATTTCTTCTCCATTTTTAGTGGCCACAGTGCGGCCAATGGTCAGAAGGACGGTTTCTCCTTCCGGGGTGTTGTAAAATACAGAGGAACCAACCGGATCCCAGGTAACTTCGGCTCCCAGGGCTTCGGCTATAAAGCGAAGCGGTGTAAGGGTCCGATTGTCGTCACTAAGATAAGGGGCCACATCTAATGTTACTTCTTCGCCGTTGATGGTGGCGGTGGCGATGTCTGGTTGAAGCTGGATAATGGTGCTTTCACCATTGTCATCGGCATAGGCACTGATACTGGTACTGGTAACGAGCAGAGCCAGTACCAAAAAAATGGTGATGGTACTTCTTTTAATCATTTGGGGTTCTCCCTTCATTTATGTGCTTTTGTAGGTTTGGCATTTGTTTTCAAGTAGTTCAAAATCGCAGCATCTTTTATTTAGCTTGGGTTGCTTTTTGCTGGTAACAATATTGTACAGTTTTTGCGCTTTTTTAACAATAACAAAAAAGAGAGCAGCCGAGCTGCTCTCACTTTTTTAGGCCTCATTTATACGGCCGAGGCTCCACCGTCTTTTTGTAGTTAAAATATAGCATTTTTAGAGGGTTTTGTCAAGTCGCCGTCGCAATGGGGACGAGCTCACAATGGGGACGGAGCTAATTTGCCCCGAAAATCCTGGAGCCTATTACCTCACGACCCCGCTGTGCCTTCAAACCCTCTCCCGCCAAGGGAGAGGGGACTATAACCTTTCACCTGTTCCCTTGTAACCTGCTTACCCTTTTAACAAACTGCTTTCCAACTCTTAACTCTTACCTGCTTTTCTAACTGCTTTTCTAACTGCTTTTATACCTGCTTTTCCAGCGCTGCTTTGACAAACTCTCTGAACAGCGGATGGGGCCGGTTAGGACGGGACTTGAATTCTGGATGAAACTGGCAGGCTACGTACCAGGGGTGGTCTTTCAGTTCAATGATTTCCACCAGTCTCTCATCCGGCGAAATACCGCTGATGACTAATCCGTTTTCAATTAGTTGATCTCGGTAACTGTTATTAAATTCAAAACGGTGCCGATGCCTTTCATAAATAAGTTTTTCATCATAGGCTTTTTCGGCGTTGCTTTCTGCATGTATTTTGCAGGGGTATAAGCCTAGTCGCATGGTGCCGCCTTTGTCTTCAATGTCCTTTTGTTCTGGCATGATATCGATGACGGGATGAAGGGCTTCCTGGCTAAATTCACTGCTTTGTGCGTCTTCAAGGCCGGCAACATGGCGGGCAAATTCCACCACGGCTAACTGCATTCCAAGACAGATTCCAAAGAAAGGTATTTTGTTTTCCCGGGCATATCGGATGGCGGTGATTTTTCCTTCCACGCCTCGTTCTCCGAAACCACCGGGAACTAGAATGCCCTGAACGTTTTCTAAGGTTTCTTTGACGGTATCTTCGTTTAGGTGATGGGCATGAACCCATTTAATGGTTACTTTTGAATGATGATGGATGCCAGCGTGGTTCAGCGATTCGGAGATGGACAGGTAGGCGTCCTGTAGTTCTGCATATTTACCAACAATAGCAATGCTGATCTGTTTTTCCGGATTTTTGTCCCGATACACAATGTTTTTCCATTCTTCCAGATCAGCGGTGCCGGCTTCTAGTTTCAGGAATTTCAGTACTTTTTCATCTAAGCCTTCTCCCTGCAAAAGCAGCGGTACTTCGTAGATGCTGTCGGCATCCATGTTTTCAATAACATAGTCTGGGTCTAAATTGCAGAAAAGGGCGATTTTATCTTTCATGTCTCTGGAAATTGGTTGCTCGGTCCGACAAACCACCATGTCTGGCTGGATCCCAATGCTGCGAAGTTCTTTTACGCTGTGCTGGGTGGGTTTGGTTTTTAGTTCTCCGGCTTTTCCCAGGTAGGGAACCAAGGTGACATGCATATACATGACGTTTTCTCGCCCGACTTCGTGTTTTACCTGTCGGATGGCTTCCAGAAAAGGTAAGCTTTCGATATCGCCGACGGTACCGCCAACTTCCGTAATCACTACATCTGGATGACTATCACTGCCAAGGCGATAAATGCGGTCTTTTATTTCATTCGTAATATGGGGAATTACCTGTACGGTCCCTCCTAGGTAATCGCCTTTTCGTTCTTTGTTAATCACTGACCAGTATACTTTTCCAGAAGTAACGGAGCTGTATTTGCTGAGGTTGATGTCGATGAATCGTTCATAATGGCCGAGGTCCAGATCTGTTTCGGCTCCATCGTCGGTGACAAAAACTTCTCCATGCTGATAGGGACTCATGGTTCCCGGGTCGATATTGATATAGGGGTCGAACTTCTGGATGGTTACTTTCATGCCTCTGCTTTTCAGTAATTGGCCAAGAGATGCAGCGGTGATGCCTTTTCCGAGAGAGGATACAACTCCGCCGGTTATAAAGATATATTTTGTCATTAGGATCTTCCTTTCGGGTTAATTATAAATTAAGGTGAAAAGTGGAAAGTGGAAGGCGGAAGATGATTTATATTTTTTCTACTTTCTGCTTTCTGCTTTCTGCTTTTTCAATTGATTTTCACTGGTTTTGCGTTTTCGTGAGAGCTTCGTTGTCCTTTCAAATAGTTAACAGCTGTTTTTAACTGAAGGTCTTGTTCTGGAGCGATCAACCACTGTTGAAACGCTCGGTTGAGACGCCGCTGGGTTGAGAAGTCTAAAACGCCGTAGCTAAAGATGCCTTGGGATCGTTGAAAATTAGCAACGGCTGTCTGGGTGGAGGAGCCAAAGATACCCTCTGGGTCTTCAATCGCATATCCCAGTAACTGTAGGCGTTGCTGAGCTGCCAGCACATCTTCGCCCTCGTCCTGTAGGCTTAATCGACGTTCTCCTCCTAAGGGTTTGATGTCTTCCAATTGGATCGAGGGGTGAAAGCGTTGCAAATCAATGTCCGGATAGATTCCTTCTCCATCAATGGCTCTTTTGAACGGACTGAAGTAGGCGGCTTCCGTCAGTTTGAACCCGCCGCCGGAAGGCAGGGGATAAAGTCTTTGAACAGAGCCTTTTCCGTAGGTTGGCTGGCCAATAATAATCCCGTTGGCTCTTTCCTTAAAGGCGGCCGCAAAGATTTCGGCCGCACTGGCGGTTCCTTCGTTGACAAGCACTACAGCGGTTTCGTAGGGGAGATCATCGTTAAAGGATGAGTAGGTTATTTCTCCTTCCCGATAAAGCACATGGGTGATGGGCCCGGGGGGAATCAGTAAACGACTGAAGCTTATTCCTTCATTTAGCAGTCCTCCCGGATTGTTTCTAAGGTCTATCACTAGCTTGCTTATGCCGGCTTCCTGAAAATCTTCCAGGATTTTCTTGGTAGTCCTGGTCGTATCTTCATTAAACTGACGAACTTCCAGATAGCCAATTTCTTCTTCAATAATCTGTGCATCGACACTAGATACCTGAATACTTTGACGGGTGATTTCAAATTCTATGATTTCCTCCTGACCAGAACGTCGAATTCCCAGTACCACAGTAGATCCTTTCGGGCCTTTGATTCGCCGGACAACCTGGTCCAGCGAAAGGGGGGCTGTCGGCATTCCATCAACGGCAACAATACGATCTCTTGCCAAAATGCCTGCTTCGAAGGCAGGGCTGTCGGGGATGGTTTCTGATACAATCACATCTCCGTTTTCCCTAAAAATATAAATGCCTACTCCTTCAAATGCTCCCTGAAATCCTTCGACCAGTTCTTTCATTTGTTGAGCTGAAAGGTAGTAGCTGTTTTCATCCAACAGATTTTCCAGGTTTTCCGGGGTGATGGTTTCCAGTTTTTTCGGTTCTATCGGGGTGACATAGTTGTGAAGTATGGCCTCCCGGATAATGCTGTGATCCTGCGCCGGTATGCTTTCTGTGGCGGAAAATGCAAAAACGCTGAAGAATAGCAGCAGCGTTAAGGTTAGGGTCAGCTTTCTGATGAGTGGTTTCACCGGTTTCACATCCTGTTCTTGAAATCTTTGGGATAAAATATCTATCTAACCATTATACGATATGAAAGGCATCATGACAATTATATCCGAAGGAAATTATGAAAAGGGACGGAAAATTTTCCGTCCCTTTTCAATCTTAGGTGCTTTAGAAATTTCAATAGTGATTTTTTCTTCTGCCGTATGATAAACAAATTACCTAAAAATTAAGGATTCGTTCTCGATAATCATAACGTAGGTCTTGTCGGAGGTAGTCAATAAAGTCGTTTAGTAAAATGGCGGTGTCGGCTTTGGTTAACTGGCGTTGTGGTTGAAAGTAGCCGCTTTGATCTGTGATTAGGCCTAATTCGCCGGCTAGATAGGCGGCGTCCCTTGCCCAAAGTGGAATCTGGGCGTCGTCCAGGTAGCCGGTACCGTATTGTTGGATGGGGGCTAGATGTTGGAATCCTAAAGCTTTGATCAGAATAGTAACGGCTTCTGCCCGGGTGATGGTACCGTCTGGATCAAACCGGTTTTGATCTACGCCGGCCATTAGGTTGTTATGATAAGCGGATTCAATATAGGGTCTGTAGGGATGTTCTTCTCCCACATCGGCAAAAAGGGTTTCTTCTCTGGTAGCTCTCTGGAAGGAAGGCCTTCTCTCCGGTTCATGTTTTTGTTCTGCGTGGCCGGTAGCAACGGTTAACGCTCTGGCAAACTCGGCACGGCTGATGGGCAGGTCTGGGCCGAAGGTTTCTACCTGTGCCGGAAATGCGTTAAGGCTGGCCAGGAAACGGATAGGTTCTTCTGCTCCATGGCCGTTGGTATCTCTCATTTGTGGAATGCTTAGCATTTCGTTGGTTGGGTTGCTGTCCAGAGTAAAACTGTCGGTTCCCAGGTTTCGTTGTCGATTAGGGATTCCGTCGGCACTAAAACGTGGGAGATCATAGCTGACTTTCAGAACGTTTTCTTCCTGTTCTGTCAAGCGATAAGCGCCTCGAAAACTGATCTGGGTTGGTGCGTTGTCCTGGTAGTGAGGACTTACGGTACGGTTATGAGCGGCCTGTACCTGGGCTGTTCCCTGCCAGCGAAGGGGTTCTTCCTCTCCGTTGGTATGTTCATAATCGATGTAATGGATCAGGGTTTGTGTGTCGATACTGCTCCATTGTTGATCGTAACCTACCCGATTTCCTCTGGTTTCAACGATGACACGACCTTCATCGCCGTTGATATGGTAGTATTTTCTTCCGTCCCAATTGCCAGCAAAATAGGTGGCGGCGGGCTTGGCATGATAAACAGAGGATTTGGACCATTGGTTATCTCGTTCGTCCGACTGGTAGGTGTTATCGTTGGCATTGATGGTTTCCCGAAAACGGGTGAGTTCATAGGTTTCTGTTTTCTGATCGCCGCCATTTTCCCGAAGGGTTTTTTCCATGGTCACGTTGCGGGTCATGGTAATTTCTCCATCAGCGCTGGAAAGGTTCCGATAATTATAGGTCACCCTCCCACCTCTGTCTGAAATGGTTAGTTCGCCTTCCAGTAATACTGGTTGTCCGGTAATAAAAATCATTTCCCGATAGATGCGTGGATCCTGAACGCCGCCTTCAAAGCCGGGGGTCTGAAAGGACGGTTCCTCGGCAAAGGCGGTGAGGGGCGTTGCTAATAAAGCAACTATTAAAATAACCATTGTAAGGGCAAGTGATAAGTGCATAGGTGGCAGGTGATCAGTTAAAAACTTTTTAGAGCTTTTTATACTGGTTATACTGGTAAACGTTGGTTTCATCGGGAAACCTCCTTTGTTCTTAAGTGTACCTTTTGGTAAAGATTGCCGGTGTCATGATTTCAGGTTTTGAGTCACAGTGCTTCTTCATGGCGTTTTTTCTTCGCGTCCTTTGCGTTCTTCGCGGTTCATTGCTTTTGAATTTGCATTTATTTTTTGAACTTCCCTGTAACCTTTAACCTTTTCACTTATCCCCTGCTTTTCTATTGCTCAATGACAATAACATAGGCAGAATGGTCGTCTGAAGCGGTTCGATTTTGTATTACATAGGCTTGGGCACCGCTTCGGATACGGTACATTTCTTCCGCGGTTATGGGGTCATCGTTCAGAAGAATAACCGCTGTGTGGGTATCGAATTCCTGTCGGCTTCGGACTGGTTCCCACCGACGACTAAGGCCATTCCAGTTTCTCACATTGTTCAATGTCAGGCTATTATTATCCAGATCCACTGTATCGACCACTCCCATGGCGCTATGCTCTGTCGCCATGGTACCGCCTTCGTATTCCTGAGCCCGGGGAGCCAGGTTGATAGCCAGGGCTTCCCGATGGGTGCTGTTACCGGTATCGGTTTCTCTGATAAGGAAGTAAGCGGTTTTGTCGTAGTAGAAGCGGTCTTCAATCCGTTCCCGAAGTTGACGGTTTTCAATATCCTGTGGATCAATAAAGCGTGTGTCCAGGAAAACGCCAGGGTTGATGGCTTCTTCCAGCTCACTGTCATAAATCAAGGTGTCTTCACTGAAATTTGCTCTTCTGGCACTACGCAGGCTTTCCCACCGATTTTCTTCCAGTCGCAAATAGTCCAGTTGGTAGCCAATGCGTCCTAGCTCTACCTGGTAATCAAATAAATCTTGTAGCCGAGCCTGATAAATAACCAGTCTGGTGCCACCAGGCCGTGGATCCAGCATTCCCTGATCTGTGATGCTAATCATGGCTGCGTTCCGACCGACAGGACTCATATCCGCCAACATGTAAATGTTTTGATCTTTGTTCAGGTTCAGTCGATCCACCAGTCGATTATTTTGAATCACAATGGTTCCCGGGTGAAAGTTAAACCTATTGTAATCGACTTCCAATTCTTCTGTAGCAAATTCCAAGCCTTGAATTCGGCTGTCATAAGCTTGGGTGCTTCCGTTTTGGGTTTGCAGCTTAGCGATACGGGGTCTGCCATAACTTTCTTCCACGGCGGCGTAAACCTGCTGTCCTTTCATGCGGTCTAGTTGTGCCAATGTGACTTCACTGGCTCCTTCAAAGAGTTGTCCGTTATTGGTTTGATACCGCACTATCGAATCGGAGTGGGGTACCCACCGGTTTTCATCAAAACGCTGAATATCTCGAAGGAGGACTTCGCCGGCCCGATTGTCTACGGAATCTACGGTGGCACGAATCATATCTGTGATATGCCGTTCATCATCTTCTACCCGAATCGTAGCGATTTCAGGGCTGTAAATATCATCAAAAAGGAGCAGTACCCGATCACCGGTCTTAATCTGATGAACCGGGGCACGGCTTCCATCTCGCTGTATCTGCGTATTGCTGGTGATTTGGAAGGTTTCCCGTGTTCCCTGATTTTGAATTTCAATGCTGTTTTCGTCAAAAAACAGCACATCGCCTACTTTAAAACGACTCTCCGGTGGAATATAGCCATGTCGGTCCGGATCTTCTTCCACTGTTCCCTGAAGACTATTTACCGTATTCCCCAGGCGGGATATGGTTACTTCCAAACCATGAGGTAAGTCTTCAAAGGTGGCAAGACGTCCATTAATGGTCACTCCTGTTCCCAGTGGCACTTGGAGATGATGTTCACGGTCATTAAAATCTCTCACTTTTAAGGTGCGTGTATTCGGGTCAATGCTTTCAATAAAACCAGTAAGTACAGGGGAAGCTTCTCCCTCCGGACTAGTGGTGACGGTCATGTATTTCACATGATTTTCGTCGGTTGTATAGTAAGTAACAGGGTCGCCATCAAAAATCTGATCCGACAGATAGATCTGGCTTTTCCGACGTACTGGCAGGTCTTCCCGCTGGGTTAATTCCAAGAGGGATGATGTGTTATCCGGATGCTTTACGGTGACCTGACGAGTGCGGGCTTGTGGATTGTCGGGAGTTTCAATCATCCGAAGATCGCTTACTTTACCTTGTCGAGGGGTGATTCCTCTTTGAGGAAGCCAGTCGGCAGAGGATTTCATCATTAAGGCTGCCATTTGTGCCCGGCTCATTGATTCAGCGGGTGAAAAGGTGTTTTCACTGGTTCCACTGATATAGTTGGCCTGTAAAGCCGCTTCGATAAGGGGTCTTTTTTCTTCATCAATCTGACGTCGATCGTTAAATCGTGCCAGTTGTGGTGTCTGACTAGGTTCTGCCGGTTCCAGATTAAGAGTTCTTGCAAACCAGGCGGCTACTTGCTGACGCTGAGCTGGTCGGTTCCAGGCCTTGCGGGTTTCCATCTGATTACGCAAGGCGTTTTCGAGTTCTGTTAATTCTGGTGAGGTCAGTTCGCTGTACAGATATTCATCTACCGCTTTGTTGACCTCTTCGTCCAACTGATCTATCTCTTCATCAGAAAGTTCCAGAAGGTCAGCGGCTTCTTCTTCTGTCAAAATGTTTTCCTGCTGAGCCAGCTCTATCGCAGCTACCAGCTGACGGTCGGCTTCTGTTCCAACAGGAACGCCGGCTACTTCTACCGCATCCTGTTCTGCTACCGCTTCTTGAAACTCATCCTCCATTCCTCGAGCCTTCAGAAGCACCATCAATGCTTCACCCGCTGTAATGGAACGATTAGGGGCGAATTGTCGGTTTCCGGTGCCGCTCATGACGCCAAGACCAGTAATGTCCAGGATCGATGTTGCTGCCCAATGATCTCCAATATCTGTATAGTTCATATCCCTGACTTTCTGAACCGCACCGGGAAGTCCCCGGTAACTGTCTACGGAGGTAAAAGGCGTAGCGGCGGTGACTGGCAGGAGGCTGGTGAGAAGGATCGTGAAGATTAAGGCCAGGGGGAGGATTTTGGGGTGTTTTGCTATGATCCCCCTCTCCCTAACCTTCTCCCGCCAAGAGAGAGGGGTTTTTCCGTTATGTAGTATTTTAATTTGATTACTTTGTATGCTCATTTTCCGACTCCTTATTATAGTTTTTTTAGTTCTTGGAACCCTTTCCCGCCAGGGGAGAGCTATTTGTTGCGATTTGTTTTCCTTGAACCCTCTCCCTCGACGGGAGAGGGAATTAAAAATCTTCAACACCCATTACTAAAGAGATCGGATTAAAGATCTTCAACACTCATTACAAAGAGAGTTGATTAAAAACTACGGTTCTTCCCGCAGGAAGCGTTTTTTTCTACGTCCTTTCTCCCGTTAAGGGAGAAAGAACCTTGGTTTTTCTTTTCCCTGTAACCTATTCCCTATTCCCTATTCCCTATTCCCTGTTAACCTGCTTTTCCACCTGCTTTTTATCTGTCTCGTAGCAACATGTATTTACCTGCTTCTCTGATGGTCATTGTCCTTCCGTTATTTCTCTGGAAACTATGGGCGGAAGGATGATAGGTGCTAATACCTGTGTTTCCAGAGTTGCTTTCTGGATAACGGCCTGTATCAAGGTCAATGCTTATCTGACCACTACCAAGAATGCGAGGCAAGTTCTTTTCTGCACGGCCTGCTTTCAGGCTAAAATCAATGTGATAGGGGTTAGAAGCTCTGCTTTGTCTTCGATCGATGGCACTGTTCAGTGCATTGGCTTCATTACCTTCCAAGCGGGTAAAGTGGATGCGTGCCACTCCGTCCCGACTTTCTTCTGCACTCAGATTGCTAACGTCCCGGGTATAGAGGGTGTTTGGCGCAATGGTTAAACTAGCCTTGCCATCCGTAATGACTACTTCCCGGTTCATACTGGCCAAAGACTGTACTGGAAAGGCTACGATAAAGTCGTTATATCGGCTGTGTTCTGCACCGGAAAAATCAATGCGGTAGGGAGCTCTGCCGTCAGGAATTTCGCGACTTCCAATGGTTCGGACTACTGTACCATTAATGATTTCTTCTCTTCCCTGGGTTTCCAACTCTTCCCGCTGTCGATCCAGTTCTTCCAGCTTTTCTTCCAGTTTTGGATCTTCATCTGGATGTAAGGTTCGTGCGCTGGTTTCCCCGGATTCAATGGCACTGCCGTATTCATTCAAGGCTCTTACCCGAAAGTCGTAGCGGGTATCTGGCTCCAGATTTCGCACCAGGTAGTCGGCGTCATTGGCTTCTGCGATAAAGGTGTATTCTCTTTCTGCACTTCTTTTGCCGTATACTTCGTAACTGGCTGCGGCGTTCAAAACACCTGGATCGGATTTGGACCAGATCAGGTGGATACTTCCTTCTGATCCAGGTACGGCTTCTACTACCAGCGGTGCATCTGGTACTGGTATATCATAGTCGAAGTCTGGGGCATCATCTGGGTCGGAAAGTCCTTCATCTGGATTGAGGATGATCAAGTCATCATGTTCCAGATCTAAGGTTTCTGGGAACTGAACCCGCATGACGTTTTCACTTTCCACGTTAACCGTATTGGCAGCAACGCCACCAACAACGGCAAATTCCCTATTTCTTCCTTCTTCATCTACTCCACGAATTCCTTCCCCATGAACCTCCATGTCGTCGGTTACTTCATTGATGGGTACCAGTCTTCCTCCCAGAATTACCTGGGCTCCGTTCATAAACATTTCACCAGTTAATGTGATCTCTGTATCCATATCGTTGGCAAAAATCCGTGGTGGGTCTACGCTTTCGATGTTGGGCTGACTGATGTATTGGAATTCGCCGGGGGGCAGGCTCAGTTCTCCGTCCGGGTTTTCTACCCGAACCCGGACATTTCCGTAACGTGGACTTTCCGGTGCCACTACTTCTAGTTGTCGGTAATCCACATATTCTACATCGCCGGAATCTTCATCTACCCGAGCTTCTCCAAAAAGAACTCCGATAGGATCGCTATAACCATCCATTTCCTGGCGGAAATCATTTCCTCTGATCGTAAGTCGGGTTCCACCGGTGACCGGACCTTTGTTGGGGGTGACCGTATCCAGTCGAGGGTTGGATTCTCCCCGAGTAACTTCCAGGTAAATGGCAATGGCTTCTTCTCCCTGATAAAGGGCTTCTTCTGAGTTGGCGGACCCGCCATCAAAGTTGGTCACAACAATACGATATAAATTGTTAATGGTGTTTTCCGGCAATTCCGGAAGTTCAAAGACCAGTTGGTTTGGCAATTCATCTTCCAGCCGGTTTGGATGGTCTGGTCCAAGGGTTAGAATATCTCCTACTCGAATGGTGGCATCTTCCCGGAAATCAGTCCCGACAATACGGATAATATTACCGCCCCGCTGGGATACTTTTTGAAGCATGACTTCGCCATAGCCTTCCCGAGTTTCTCTAACCGGTTCTCGGCCTTCTCTTAAAATATTGGTAATCACTGGGTTACTGTCTGGTGTGATATATTCAAAATCCGAATTGGCGGTTCCCCCATCTGGATTGATGACGGATAGCCTTACGCGGCCAGTGGTAAAATAGGAAGGCATAGTGGCCACGATATGACCTTGATTCCGATGGGCTACTTCCGGGGCATAGCCGCCTTCTACAAATAATCGACGGTTCCTAATTTCCAGTCGCACCAATTCTTCATAGGGGTATTGGATGGTTTCTCCATCTTCTTCCCGGCTTAAATCTCTGGTATTGATAAAGACCTCCTCGCCGGCTCCAAAGCCAAGATACTCATGGCGATAGGTGTTTCCCTGATCGGTGATTTGAACGTTTAGGACGCCTCCATCCCCTGAATTATAATCAAATCGAAGGCCGTCTTCCAAGGTGACTCGAGTTCGGTTTACTTGAATCACTCCACTGTTTTCATGCTCCCGAGGTAGATCTGCATTGGTTCGATTCCCTACTCTGACACGGGTTAGCCGGGTATCTTCTTCCCGTACCGAAACAAGAGGGCTGTTTTCTTCGTATTCTTTGGTCATCAGCGTTACCAAGTCTTCTTCTAAAGCCTGCCCCCTTATTTCTACAGAGGTGCCTCCTCGCCGATCTCCTTGTGGTGGGTTCACACTGGTAATTTGTGGGTCTGAACTCTCAAAACTAAAGTTAACGGTATTGGAGATGCCGGCATCGTTGTTGACGATATACACTGGAACGGTTCCTTCATTGGGCCCTACGATTACTCTTAAAAACTCGCCGTCAAATTCTACCAGTTCGGCTTCTTCTGTTCCAAAAAACACCCTGGGATACAGGTCGTCCAAGAGGACATCAAATTCTGAATCATAACGGGAGGGACGGGTTATATCTGGATTGGCAGTAATCGTTTCAATCAGATTCCCGTCTTCATCCCGGATACGGCGGAAATCTCTGAAATCCACCCCGAAGATTTCTACGGTATAGCCTCCAGCCGCGGATCCAGCCGTTGGAACAATGCGCTCTATTTCTGGATTACTGGTGGGTACTACATAGGTATAGCCTAATAGTTCCTTCTGAATAGTTTGTTCATTTCCATCAGCATCCCGCTGAACCCTCTCTACGGTGATGGGATTATCGTAGTCTACGCTGAAGGTTCCTCCGTCGGAGTTTAACAAGGTTAAGGGCAAGGTGATTTCTCGCTGCCCTTCCTGCTGTAAGTTACCGGCATAAGGCGGTACCGTCAACACAATCTCCCGGCTGTCTACGGATAAATTGATATTAGCCCGGGGAACTTCCTGGGAGCCGATAAAGATACGAATACCTTCCGTAAAAGAAGCGTCGGTTACGGCTTCATCTAATTTTAAGGTGACTAAATTGCCACCACTATCCGGCCCTAATTCCGGCACAATATCTCGAAGGGCTGGGATGTTTTTAGGTTCTCCCAGATAGGTAAAAGCATTTTGCAGGGTTGCTTTTTGTGTGTCCGGATTCACCACAGAAACATCATAGGTGCCGGGGCCAGCCCAGTCAGCTCCCATCATATTTGGGACCCGGGCATGAATTTCGTTACTGCCCAGAACTTGTACCCGATTGCCGGTGATCCGGTCGTAACTTCCAACTCTCTCTACTGTGTAAGGAGTATAGGCTCTTAGGGTCATGCCGTCTATTTCCAGCACTCCGTTTTGGAGTTGCTGAATAACCACATTTCCACCTTCTTCCACTCCTTCAAACTGATCTTCTTCTTTGTTGTAACGAATACGCCAGGAATTGGCAGCACCATCTTCCAAGTAGTACTGATTTTGTCGGTTACGAACCAGACGAAAAAAATGTACTGGTGCGTCCGGATCCATTGGGTATTTAATAAAGATAACGCTGTCGAATCCGTCTCCTGTCCGCCAACGATCCGTTTCTTCCTGATATACAAACACTGATTCTTCAACGGTTCGATTTATTGCGTTGAACGGAGTCAAAGCAATTCTTGTACCATCCCGGTTATAGCGGTTGATATCCCTGCCTCCGATTTCCACTCGACTCCCCATCAGTCGGTTCATAATAAAGGCATCGATATCATCTATATTATTGACGACAATGGTGGGGTCCGGCCGGAAAAAGTCACTTCCTGTCAGGGTTAGCAGGGTATTTTCTGTGCCTCTGTCCGGTGTGACGCTGGTAAGCGCCGGATTGGTATCGGTTTCTGTATAGGTAAAGGGATGGGTGGCAATACCACCTTCCGGATTAATGACCTGCAACTGAGTCTCACCAGGCCTATTTCCCGGTGGGGCGATAAATTCGATATGCTCTAAGCTTCGATCCGTAATGGCGGTGACTTCCTCGCCACCAATATACAATCTGGCATCAGAACGTAACTGACTGCCATCAATTCGCACCGGTACGCCGCCTTCCATGGCTACCAAATTGGGTTCCACATTGGTAATACGTGGGTATTGGTTCGGATCTACATAGGTAAAATCAACCATATTTTCAAACCGTCTAAAAACCGCATAATCATCGCTTTCTCGACGAGGATTGCTGATACGGATATCCCTATTGGTGGTGTTGGTAACAGGAAAACCACTGGTACCGGTTTCCAGCGTCATGACAATGGTATCTCCAATCTGGTTGGCACCTTTTCCGTCCACCAAGGTCCCCCCTTGTAACACTTCAAATTTGGTGGGGCCATACCGATTCCCTTCAATTTCTCCCGGTTCAAGGCCCGGATCAATAATGGTGCTGCCTAGTTCTACTCGAGGTTGGGCTATTCGATCCTGCCCATCCGCATCTTCATAACGGGTAACCAGAAAGTTTTCTCCCCGAATCACTACCTGCAAAGGACCAATACGATCATTAATATGGCCCACACCGCCTGTTGGTTCTGTCTGCAACGGGAAGATAGTAGGCACAATATCCGTCACATCCGGCTGTTCCGTAGAAGGGATATAGGTAAAATCACCGGGTGCTAGTAAATTTTCCCTCAAACTCAGTACTCTTTCGCCACTTGGACTACCTAGGTCCTCTATACGAATCATCGTCTCTACTTCCAGTTCTACAGGCACCGGCCCTGCCTGGTCATCACTAAAGTCTCTGGTTCTGACTTTCAAGGAGTTGTCGGCTCCTTGGCCATCTTCAAATCCATCCTGGCTGCTGTTATGGGTAAATTCATGGATGGAAAGATCCTGACCCATATAGACTCGGAAGCGTCGTTCAACCGAAAGAATCGGATAATCGTCTCCGTCATCGCTAAAACGAAAATCACCGGATCCTTCATACTGGATGACCAGAGTTTCTACAGACTCTCCTTCCGGAATGTGGTCGTAAAGGTCTCCACCAATTTCAAAACGAATGGCTGTTGCCGGATCAAAGTCACTGTCGCCTGCCAGCACATAATCTTCTAACCCCGGTACCGCTAGGCGGGTCCAATAGGAACCCCAAAGCTCAACTTCTGTAGGTCGGCGGGTGGGAGCACTGGTAGGATCGAAACCTTCCAAGATTGGTGAATCTTCAATTTCTATGACTCGGAACTGACTATCCATGACATAACGGGTGTCTAGTCGCCCCGGTGGTGTCAGAACAACAAAATAGTCCCGCCCGGCACGAACATTAGGCACTTCCACGGTATAGACCCACTGATCATCCACTTCCACCGGCAGGCTTACTGGCTTGGCCTTAGCCTCTTCATTAAATAGATTGATATTGGTTAAGTTTTCCACAAAATAAACATCGTATCCATTGGGTGACATATTTCCTCGGGTAAATTCTACCTGACTGCCAACCCGGCCCATGGTAGGAAACATCTCTATGCCATCCAGTTCTAAATCTGTAATAATCGTAACGGCGTTACGATAAGTATCTACGTTTCGAAGAGAGTTGGTAGTGGTCTCTTTTTCTGTCTCTCGTTGTACGATAATATCATTTACGCCACCAGTAAAGCTCCCTTCCTTAGGCACCAAGCCTATTTGTTTATCCGATAGACCATCCCCTTCCGGGGAGTCATCGTTTGTAATAACCCTAGCTTCTGTAGATCCTACGTTTACAATAAAGTTATCCTCCGCTAAGTTGGTAATGTCTGTTTTATCACTGTTGATCACAATCATTTCATCGTCGGACACAATCGGCTTAATAATATTAGTAATACGGGGCATATTTTCCCGAATATTTTCATAAATTTTAATATCTCTTTCCAGAGTGCCGTCGGCCAATTCCTGGTAAAAGATAAGGGTAACGCTTTCAATGTTTTTGAAATCTTCCGGAAGATTTCCCTGAGTGGTGGCTCCAAGACCATAGCTTAAATCGCCCGCTGGGATGGTATAAACTCCTTCTGAGGTGTCTTCCACTTCAATGCTTCGATTAACAGAGCCAACAGATTCTGGTTCGTTGACGCTAATAGTCTTTCCTGTTTGATCAAAATCCGCGAGGTCGGTTCGAATGGTCACCGTCGGTCTTTCCAAATCACTTGCCCAGGCACTCAGTATCCCAAAGCCTTGGTTGGGGGCTACGGGAAGAATGGAAACAAAGAACGCAACCAAAAGTAGCCCGGCTATGGCCCGGCGGGGTTGAATCCTTTTTTTATGGAAAAATCTTTTTCGAAATTGGTTTTGGTGGCGGTTTATAGTCATAGGGTGCGTTCCTCCGGTATTTTAGATTTCTTATTTTCTGGTATGCTTCCTAAAAAATTATACCACTATGTAGTATTATCGGCAAAATTTATGTTCTTATAAAGGAGAAAGAGGAAATTAGTCCCCCCTCACCCGTCAAAGGAGAGGGGAGAAGGGGATTTTTACTGTAAATCCCGGATCATCTCTCGGATGAAATCCTCCAGGGTTCCATGAAAATCTTCCCAGTCTTCTTGGAATCGATGATAAAAATATTCCGTTAGTATAAAACCTGCTTCCACTTCCTGACGAATCAGTTCTTCTTGGTTGGTGTTGACAAACCAGCTATCTAGGGCGCGGATCATGGATTCATCAAAAATGGTAAACCAGGTATCGTAAACGGCGTTACGGGCCTGACTTCCTTGAGGCACTTTTCGCATCATATGGGAAAGGCTTTCGATTTCCTCTGCCAAATCGGCATGAATGGGCGTGAGAATGCTGTGCAAGTATTCATGGGCCAATAAGCGGTGATTCATCTGATCCGAAGGTCCTAATACCATGATCGAAGCATTGTCTAAAGGGCCGTAATTTTCTACCAGAAAATAGCCACGCCAGTAGGATTCCTGTAGATTGACGACAAAGTAAAATTCTGGCACTTCCTGGGGGGATACCCGGAGAAATTGGGTGTATTGAGCCAGAAACGCATACATTTCCGGATGATACATGGCAATGGCCTGCAGGTATTCTTCCCGGTATTTTTCGTAGAGGGTAAGAATATCTGCCTGCTCTGAAAATTCCTGTAACCGTTGATCCAGTTCCGCCAATTCTGGTAGCAAGGCTTGAATCCTTCGAGGTTCTTTGTATCGTAACCGGTTATCCATTTCTGATAAAGCGGAAATATATTTGCTATAAGGCAACCCTTTTTGCCGATAGTATCTGGGTTCTGTTAACTGTAAATCCATGGCTTTCAGGTCTTTCAATATGGCTTTGCGTACTGGATGAAATCCTGCCGGATTATTTTCTTCTTCATAGCCCGTATAATTCATAAAGGCATAGAGGGTGAACAAGGCCGGATCTCGAATAAGGGTGGTGTTTTCCTCTAAGGCAGCCGTCAACCGCTGTTTTTCCTGTTCTTCGGAGGCATTCCGTCTTTTTAGCCGTTCTTCTAGTCTTTGAGAAATCGAAGTATCTTCTTCCTCATCCGGTAGTGCTGGCTCGATGGGTTCTGGCGGAATTTCTTCCGGAAAGACTTCTGAACCCGGAGGCGGCGGACTGGCCACAAAAATGGTTTGACTGCTTTCCTGCCAGTGAACCAAGGCGTCAAAAGCTTCCAGCACTTTTCGAATGGGCAGATAGGTTCTGCCATCTTCTGCAATCACTGCCTGGGTATCGTTAGGAACCCGGTCTCCATCTACCATAATAAAGGGTTGTCCAATGGGCACCTGAACGGTAATCCCATTTTTATAAGCCGTAGCAATGCGGTTCTGACCATCCCAATGAACCTGCGCCCCAAAGCTTTCCAAGGTGATACGGAAAGGCACCAAGGTCCGGTTATTTTCATCAATAAAGGGACGACCGGTGGCTTCTGTAAATCTAAGGGGTTCTCCATCCATCACGATGGTAATATGTGTTTGTGCCATGATTTCCTGTGGTGGAACCACCATAAGGCCCATGATCAGAGTCAGTATCCATAGGTGGATCATCAATGATATTTTTTTTGTTTTTTTCATCCTACTTTTCCTCTCTGTTTTTTTCTTTCCTCATTCTTTGGATTTCATTATTCTTTTTATTATTTGATGGTGTCTTTTATGTATACCCTTTTCGCGGCAGAAAGTCAATTTACAGAGTGATGACAAAACAAATCAATGGGATTTCCTATATCCTAAAAGACTCCGGAGCTACTTAATGGCTCCGGAGTCTTTTTCTTTAATTCTTTTTCTTTGATTTTTTTCTTTGGTTCTTTCTCTCTTATTCTTTCACGGTTTTATCTTTTGGGGCAAACAAGCGTCCAATCAATGTCTTGGAACGGTCTCTGTTGTATCCGACTTTAAAGGCTGCCGGAATAATCAAGGTGGTCAGCATAGAAGAGATGACCAATCCAAAGATAATGGCATAGGCCAGTGGTGCCCATAAATCTCCTCCAAACAGGGCCATAGGCACCAGTCCGATGACCGTAGTAATCATTCCGATCATAATGGGTCTCAGTCTTGTTTCGCAGGCTTCTGGAATGGCTTCATCCACATTTTTGCCTTGCCCTACTAACAGGTTAATATAGTCTAGCAGAACAATACCGTTGTTCACCACAATTCCCATCAGGCTGACGGTTCCCATCAGCGCCATAAAGCCCAGGGGATAGCCGGTGACTTTAAGTCCCCAAATGACACCGATAAAGGATAGAGGAATGGTCCCCATGATAATCAGCGGTTGTCTTAGATCCATAAACTGGAACATAAGAATGATATAGATGAGGGCCATGGCCAGGAAGAAGGGGCCGACCAGAGACTCAAAAGCTTCTGCCCGATCTTCATTCTCTCCCCCATACTCCAGGGTATAACCGGCCGGCACTTCAAAACCGGCTTCTTCCATCCGCTCTTCTACAATATCCAATAGTTCGGCCGCCGACACCCCGGTTCTGGGATACAGACCAGCTGTAATGGTTCGGTCTCTGTCTCTTCGCAGGATTCGACTAAGGCTAAACTCGTTATCGATACTGGCTACCTGTTGCAAAGGAATGTTTTCTCCTGTGATTTGCGAAGTAACGAAAATGTTTTCCAACACTTCTACCCGATGTCGTTCTTCGGTAGGTATTTGAACTACCACAGGGATATCGTCCTCTGAATCTTTGGGTTTGATTTTGGTGATTTCCACTCCGTTTAAGGCCATTCGAACGGTACTGGCTACGTCGTAAGTGCTAAGACCCACCATACTGGCCTTGTCTTGTTCTACATCCACGACCATTTTCAGTACTTCGTTTCCATAATCGTCCTGAACATGGTGGCCTTCTTCAATGGTGCGAAGGATTTCTTTGGCTTCATTGGCTGTATTCCGAAGCACATCCACATCTTCTCCGCTAATACGCACCTGTACCGGCAGTCCTACCGGTACCGCATTTTCCAAGCGTTTCACTTCTATCCGGGCTCCTGGAATACTTTCTTCCAGTCGTCGATGAACCTGATCCATGGTGTCAATACGACCATTCACGATAAACTGAGATCGGTTGGTAGCAATCTGATGTGGCACAAAGGAAGGATAGAACTTAGGAATCCCATCGCCGGTTTTGCTCATAAAGGTGTCGATGGTTGGTTCCTCGTCCAAAATTCTTTCTATTTCGATGGCCGCCTGTCGGGTTTTATCCAAACTGCTACCCTCAGCCAAAATCACATCGATGACATACTGATCTCTTTCCACAAAGGGGAAGAGTTGCAATCCTAAGGTGGGTACTACCATAGCGCTGAGGATCAGAAATACCATGGCTAAAGAAATGGCGCTTTTCGGTCGTTTCAGAGCGTTGTCCAGCAGGCCTCGGTATATTTTAAGGAATCTTCCCTGTATCCGGTGTAAAACTCCTTTTCCATTGCCATTGCTTTTTTGTTGCTTCTGAACATCTTCTGTGGTTAAAAAGGTATATCCCATGGCTGGAATCACCGTAATTGACAAGAGGAAGGAGCATAATAAGGCAACGGTCACCAGAATGGGTAAGCTTCGAACAAATTTACCGGCAACCCCTTCCATTAATAGCAGTGGCATAAAAGAAGCTACGGTGGTTAGGGTAGAGGTCAGGATTGGGATCCTAACTTCCCGGATTCCATGAATGATGGCTTCTTTTCGTTCCATTCCCTTGCTCATGTACAGGTACATGCTGTCGTTGGCCACAATAGCGTTGGCCACCATCAGTCCTAGGCACAGGATCAGCGAAGAAATGGACACCTGGTGTAAAATAATGTCCGTAAATCGCATAAAGGCAAAGGTAGCCATGACGGTAATCGGAATAGCCGAGGATACCACTAAAGCACTTTTGGCTCCCATGGAGGCCATGACCGCTAATACGACCAGTACTACCGCTGACATCAGGTTGCGTTGAAACGTTTTAATGGCATCGTTCACATAGTCTGCCTGGTCTGTCACCACGGTCAGTCCCATGCCTTCCGGCAACTCTTGTTCTTTGGTTTCCAGGTATTCCCGGATATTTTCCCCTACCCGGACAATGTTTTGCCCTTCGGCATATTTCAAGCTGAGCAGTAAGGCATTGTCACCGTTACCGGCCACATAGGTCTCTCTTTCGCCCATGGTTTCCACGACGTCAGCAACATCCCGCAAGTAGATAATATTGCCTTCATCGGACATTCCTACTACTGTGTTTCGAACCTCTTCTGCATTTTGATATTCTCCGGTAATGGTAACAGGGATCCGCAGGCCGGAAAGGTCCAGATTCCCGCCGGGTATGTTGACATTTCTAGCTTTCATGGCGGTGCCAATATCCGTAACTGTAATGCCCATGTTACGCATACGAATCAGATCCAGTTTTACCTGAATTTCATCTTCTGTAAAACCATTGATGTCTACTACGGAAACGCCGTCGATTCGTTCCAGATCGTCTTTGATATCGTCAGCAAATTCTTTCATTTGCCGGTCTTCATGATGAGGACTGCTTAGGGTTAAGAGCATGCCGTAGGTGTCGATCAGATCTGTGTCTATTTCCGGATCCCAGGCTTGCTCTGGCAGATCAGCTTCTCCTACCCGTTGGTGAAGTTCTGTCCAGGCTTCGTTAATATCATCGTCGCTCATATCTTCCAGCCGAACAATGATCACCCCTACGTTGTCCAGAGAATAGGATAAAATCTGATCTACTTCTGTAATTTCATCAATTTTTTCTTCTAAGGGTTTGACAATATATTTTTCTATATCTTCCGGAGTGGCGCCGGGATAAATGGTTTTTACGGTGGCGCCGGGAGCTACTACATCCGGATTTTCCTGTCGTTCCATGGTGGCGTAGGTTGCCAGTCCAAAGAAAAACACAAAAAGGGAGAGGACAAAAACCAGGCTTCGGTTTTCAATGCACCATTTTGTCATTGGGCATCAGCCTTTCCAGCGTTGACGGTCTGACCATCTGTCAACTGATACTGACCTTCCACCACGACTTTTTCGCCGTCGGTAAGGCCACTTAGAACCTGAATGCGATCACCGTAAATCTCTCCCAGTTCTACGGTGCGCTGTTCTACCGTTCCATCTTCCTGATATACGAAAAGATAGGATCCTTCCGGTAAGTTGTTCACACAGTTTACCGGTACCATGATGGCGCTTTTTTCACTGGAAGCCAGTGCTACTTTCGCCAGCATTCCGGGGCGGATTTCTCCGTCGCTGTTGTCAATTTCTATTTGTACGCCAAAGGTTCTGGTTTTCTGATCAGCTACCGGATCAATATTGGTAATAACGCCCTCTACTTCCCGGTCAAGGCCATAAAGAAAAACAGATACGGATTCTCCGATATCAATCCGGCTCACAATGGTATCCGGTACCCCTATTTCCACTTCCATGGTGTCCAGCACGCCTAAGATCACGGTTGGGTGACCTGGTGCAATGGTTTCTCCGGCTTCGAAGGTAGTGCGCAGAACCGTAGCTGCAATGGGGCTGGTAAGCACGGTATCTTCCAGTTTGGACTGGGCAAGATCTAAGGCTCGTTGGGCTCTTCGCAGTTCTTTTTCCGTAATCTCGTAGGCATCTAATGCTTCCTGGTATTGGTTCTGAGCTACTGTGTATTTGGTTTCTATTTCTTCCAGATCTTTTGCGGAAACAACACCTTGCTGATGAAGGGTGGTCATTCGATCATACTGGGCTTCAATAAATTCTAACTGAGCCTGAGCCTGGTTCACTTTGGACGGAATCGCACTTTCTGCTTTTCGTCGCAATGCTTCATATTGAGCCAGGTTTGCATCGACATTCAGATCATAATCCTGGGTTTCCAACCGCATTAAAGGCTGCCCCGGCTGCACTCTGTCCCCAGCCTCCACATACACATGTTCAATGAGGCCTTCCACTTTAAACCCGGCCCGTACCATCTGGGAGGGTTTCACATTACCACTGATTTCCAGTTCTTTTCTAATTTCTTCCGTTTCTACGGCCTGTACCTGTACCGGTCTGGTAGGGCTTTCTGTTTCTGCCACATCAGATCTTCCGCAGGCATTTAAGGGTAATGCCAAGGCTACCAGTAACAAGAGCAGTACCTTTTGTACCCTTAATTGTTTTATCTTCATTCTCATTTCCTCCATCTCCTATCATGTATTAAACCTTTTCTTTCTGTTTTGAGGAACCATAAGGTGGCCCTCTTAGGCTTTGTACCAAATGAGGATCGATGGTTTTAATGATGTTTCTTTCTTCTTCGATGCTTTGCCTGGAGCGTTTTTCCAGCTCCTTGGAATGAACTTCTGTAAAGCAAAGATGGATCACCGGTTGAGACTGGCCTTCCTGCCGTTGTGATCCAGCCAGTTTCAGGTATAGCAATACTTTTTCTTCGTTCCGGGAATGACTGGCTGTTCTTTCCAGTTTTTCCATATTATCCGGCGCATTGGACATAATACGGGTCAACAGCCTTCGATTCATGTTTCTAACGGAATCGTAGCGTTCCAGATAATGGGACTGATTGTCCTCTCCCCAGCTTCTATATTTCTGCAGGATATCTTCCCGGTTTTCCAGACGAAGCTCTTGACTGGTCGATGCTTCTCCAAAAGCCGAAATACCTTCGGCAACGGACAGATCCGTAAGAAACAAAATGCCTGAAAAAAGAAAAAGGCCAGTTAAAAAAGCGAATATGAACTTTTTGTTTTTTTTCAGACCGGTTGCTATCATGGTTTCACCTCTTATCTCTTTCGCTTTCATTGCTACTCTTATTCTTACTTTCATTTTTCACTTTCTTCTTCACTCGTTTGTTTCATAGCGGCTAGGGCTTCTTTATCTTTATCCATTATGCCTATCTATTGGCTTATTGAACCTATGAAATCCTTTTATGAATCCACCTAAGGAATAGATCATGTGCATCATTTTATCATAAGCTTTCTTAAAAGGAAACCGTCTAAAGATTCTTTTTCGACACTAATGTAAATAAAGTTATGCCCTCCCTGTCCGGAAATAGAGAATTTGTAGGATGGAAAGATTTTTTTTTTGTGATAAAATGAATCTATCTATAAGAAATCGATATTATCTATCGTTATTCACCATGATACGTAAAAGCTATTAATAATCCTATAGGAGCTGGTTTTATGAAAAAAATCTCATCTTTCCTTGTTTTCTGTTTATCTTTTCTTTTATTGATCACGGCTCTTGTGCCAGCCCATGGTTTTAACAGTTATCCCCGCCAGGTACAACTGGAAACGATGACCATGGAGATCTATCTGGATGACTGGCAAATCCCAACCTCCATCGAGCCGGTTTTAATGGAAGGGCAATGGTACCTTCCGGTCAATGAGCTGGCGCCTTTCATGGGTTTTACCTCTTCTTACGACTCATCGGAAGGATGGTTGGAAATAACCACTGGCGGATCGGTTCAGGAAGCAGGCATTTCTTATTGGGCCGCCGAGCTGGCAAGGGCTTCTTATGAAGCCGAATCCCTTCAGGCGCAACAGGATTCACTGAAAAACCGGCTGGAAGAAGAACCGCAGCAAGTTTCCCGTCATGTGCGTGAATATCGGGATGACATTGAAACTCGCCATGATATGGAAGTGTTTTTACAAGATTATTTTGGGGTTTTCCAAGGAATGCCTGTTGATATCAGGCTACGAGAAAGGGATGACAGCGAATTTCGCTTAACCCTTGAAATCTCAGACTATGATCGATCTCGTTTTGAGAGAATGAATCGGCGTAGTTTGATTTCTTGGTTAGAGGAAATGTATGATGCGATTCTGGTTCTATATGATGAAGAAGCTCAGTTAGAAGGCACCCTTGCTTCGGTCAATGATGAACGAGAAAGCATCCTTCGTTTCCGCTCTCTTTACGGTGTTCCCGGTCGTCTCTCTGTTCATATGTTGAACCGGGATGAGGATGAGGATGAGGATACTTTGTTTTCACCTTCTTCCTTGCAAAGATTGCTGTTAAGAGAATTGGGAGATTATAACGGTGTCCGGTTTACCTATCGGGTTCAAGGGGATTACGATAATGCTGATCTCTTAATTTATCCGGACCGGCAGGACTTATCCCGCTACAACGACTGGAGTCTTGCACAACGTCGAGAGTATTTAATGGAACTGGCTGAACTGACAGAAAAAGAAGCGCCAGATATCTATATCTACGGTCGCCTGGTGGAAGAAGACAGCGGTCGTGTCCGAGAGATATTTGCACTGGAAAATGGTGGTCTCTATGGATGGGAACGAGATCCTTCAGATTGGTTTGATCGATATGAAATGGATCGCTGGCGGGACGATTTTGATAATGACCGCTATCAGCAATACTGGGAACGGGATCGATGGTGGCAGGATGGAGACTGGTATGAAACCGCCGCCAGAAGAGAAGTGGAAGACCCGGCGCCTGAAAGGATTTCTTTTCGAGAGCAGGTTCAGATGATGCCATTACTCCTAACCGTAGATGGCGTTCCTTTTAACAGTCAGGAAAAAATGTTCCGGCGGAACCCGGAAATTTATGTGCCTGCCGGTGAATTGGCTGACGCTCTATATTTAATGTTGCGTGTTCAGGAAGATGCAGGCCAGATGGTTTTTGGCATGAATCCGGCCGCTTATCCTTCAGAACAGCTGACCATGGTTCATCAGCTGCGTAGCAAGGAAAGCGAATTAGAAACGCTTCGCCGGGAAGTATCCAGTCTTTTGAAGGAAGTAGAAGAAATGGAACAACGCCCAATTATCCGGCCATATGAACGAATTACCTCTATTGGTGAAATGGAGCGTTATTTGGAAAACCGTTATGGAAACTTTATGGGAGTCTATACAGAAGTTTACCTTTCCCGCTTGCGTGATCAACGCTATCGTTTACGGGTATGGGTAGCGGATGAAGATTTTGACGAATTTGATGGTATTTCTCAACGATCTATTGAACGTTGGATTGCGGATATGCAGGCAGCAATCCGAGAAATGTATGATGAAAAAGCAGAAGTGGAAGGTTCTATCCGAAGTGATGGAGAAGAGGAAGATGACCGGGTTATGATCTCTTTCCGTCAGCGGGGAGGAAGATTAGATTTTGACTTTGATGAGCATAGCGGTGCTGGGCATCGACGGGATCTGGATCTGGAGAAATTGTTAAGAGAGTTACGACGTAATATCCGAAGGTTTGCCGGACGCAGCTTTACCTATGAAGGAGATTTAATGCGTCGGGACGTAGAACTAAGAATCGTCACCAGCGAAAGTCGGTTTATGGATCTGAGCCCTGAAGATCAATCTGATTACCTGCATGAACTGATGGACGAAATTTACGCTGTCTATCCAGGTATTACGGTAGACGGGTTAATCCAACATTCCAGTCAAGCCTCGCCCTTCTTCCGTTTTTCCATCGAGAATGGAAATATTTTCTCGGAAGATCTGATGCAGTCTCTGGAAGACGATCTGAACCGATATGAACGAGACTTTGACGGATTGCGCTTTGAGTTTGCGATTAATCGTCAACATGACGGAGATATCCGTCTACGGCTTGATGGTGGCTTTACACGCGATAGCGATGCCTGGCAAAATGTGGATGCCGCCGCTTTTAATCAATGGCTGGAAGATTTGAAAGACCGGGCCGAAGATGTACTGATGCTTAACGTAACTACCCAGTTAAGAGATTCTAATGGTCGTCGGTTAGAACTTTAATAAATGTGTGCGAAAAAAAGCCGGAGGATTACTTTTATCCCCCGGCTTTTCTTTTCTGTTTTTTCTTTACCCACTATATCGACTTTTCATGACTAATCCAGTTCCAGCCAGTAACAAACCGGCCAAATAGAAGAATAAGGGGTTCCCTTCACCGGTTTGAGGCAACACCGGTACTCCTAACGGTATTTCTTCATCCAGAATAATGATTTCGGAAGGTTCCACAGGTTCTGGGGCTCCTTCAGGTATCACCCTATCCGGAATAGTGATTTCTGTTTCTGTCGCTTCTATTGCTTCCGGCGTTCCTTCTGGTATGGCAATCGGCTCTAATTCAATGATATCATCTGTTGTCTCGTCTGTTTCAATTATTTCTACTGGTGGTGTGGTTGTTCCACCTCCGCCACCGCCGCCGGCTGGTGTTTCTTCTTCATCAATAATAATTTCTTCGTCTACATCTTCGTCTGTTTCACCATCTACATCTTCGTCTGTATTTTGGTCGGTGTCTTCGTCGGTATCTTCATCCGTCTCACCGTCTGTATCTTCTTCAGTTTCGTCATCTGTGTCTTCTTTTAACTGGTTCCTAATAGTAGCAACAGCCGTCTGGCAAACAGGAGGTGCTATCACCATTGTTTGAATCCCTTCATCCTGATCGTTATCGCAATCTGGTATGATAACCATAACTCCCTGCTCAGCTTCTAACCATTCAAAAGCATCATTTTCATCAATTACTTCCATTATCTTATAAGTTCCTGCCTCAATTCCTGTCAACGTGTTGAATCCCGGCATAATGGTTTCGAAAACGTAATTTGGTTCATTAGGGTTTTCAATAACCTGACTTTCGCCGTCCACCCGGTAAAGCTCAACCGTAAAGGCATCGCCTTCATAATCTGTTATCTCATCCCCATCAGCTTTCAACATTATTTTATTAATAATTAAATCAAACAATTCCGTTCCTGGCTCTTCATCTTTAATTCTAAGATGGCTTAAGACCAACATTGAACCTGGTCCCTGAGCTTGACCTTTTCCTTGATTGTTTGATGGGATTGAAAGTAAGATTTCTCCACCACTCTCTTCTGCTATTAATAAAACGTATGCGTTAAGCAGCGTATCATGATCAACGGTGCCGATAAAGAAATGTTGCAACTGACCATTTCCCACTGGGCTTCCACTATCTGTTTTTGTTCCGGAATCCTGGAAAGTAGCATGAATCTCTGAAGGGGTGTACCCTGTCGGAATCTGGTTTAGTACAAAATGCCATACCACTTTTTCCGTTAATCCTCCGTCAGCATCACCAATACTAATTGGATCTCCGCCACTATCCTTAGGATCTTCCGAATTAACCCCTCGATGTGGTGCATGAAGATCTACTTGAATCGGTTCCGAAGCAGCTTCCAACTCTAACAAACCGGTTGATTGAAATACACTGGCTGCGATCCCTGGCTCTTCATCACCATTTTTTGATTGATTTTTCTCCTCCTGTTCCTTGTTCTTCTGGCCATTTTCATCCTTGTGTTCTTTTTCCTGGTTTTTCACCTCTGTTTCTGTTGCTGATTTTTCATCATTTCCTATTTCATCCTTGTTTGGAAAATGGCTTTCCATCTGAGATTCCTTTGTTTCTTCTTCCGAACTCTCACCTTCACTTTCTGAGTTCTCATTATCATCGATAGCATCTGCGTTCTCATTGGCAGTATCACTACTCTCATTGTTAGTGTCTCCGCTCTCATTGGCAGTATCTGATGAAGGCTGATCGTTTTCTGTCCCTTCATCACTTGATTCCTGGTTGCTTTCTTGGCTATTTTCTTGGTTGCTTTCTTGCCCATTTTCATCATCTGTATCTCCAAAGGCGGCCAAGCTGCTTCCAAAGGCCAAGAGTAAGACGAGTATCAAACTTAATGTTATTTGCCACTTCTGATTTCTTCTCATTTTTCTCACTCCTCTTTTCTTTTGTTGGTATCTTTTGGAAAAGGAATTTCCTGATTTTTTACTGAATCGCTCTTGTTTTTCCTGAGACGACCTCCTTAAACGTTTTTTTCCATTGCCTTAATGTTTCATTTCTATCCTCTGTTTTCTCATGCTGTTCCAACACTGATTCCATTAGTAAAATCAGTTCCCGATGACTTCTAAAGTGGATTTTTTCTCCCGTGTCTAATCGTTGTAAGCTTCCCTGCCAGCTATAATTTTGAAGGTAACGAATATCAATGATGAACTGAACACCACCGACAATACCTTGTTTTTTCTCTTCTTTCATACGGGAGACCTCCCTTCCGTTCATTGATTAAATTAATTGATTATTCTCAATATACCCTACGGCTGTTACATCGGCAGAACATCTGTGTTACATCGGCGTTACAGCCAATAAGACGCTTCGCGTCTTATTGGTTGGTTAGTTGGAAAGGAAAAGCAAAACCACAAAATAATCCACAAACTAAATGCGCATTCCATTTCCTTATCCAAAAAAAAAGCCGGAAAACAGATCTTAATAGATCGTTTTCCGACTTTCGAAGGGTTTTTAGTTATTCACTTTTATGCTTTTTAGCTAAATTTTGAAATGACTAATGCTTAACTGCATTTCTTCTGCTAGTCTTGCCAGTTCTTCGCTGGCATTGGATATTTCTGTCACTGAAGCAATCTGTTCTTCCACGGAAGCAGAGGCTTCTTCTGTACCCGCTGCATTTTGTTGAGAAATGGCTGAAAGGCTTTCCATTACACGGATAATTTCATTTTTCTTTCCATCCATTTCTCTGGCAGAACTATTAATATTACCAATCACCTCTTGCATGCTTTCAATGGCTCCTGCAATGCCGTCAAACTGCTGGGTAGTGGCTTCCAGACTGTTGGTCTGTGATTCAACGGTTTTATCCATCATTTCCATGGTTTTAACCGCACTTCCCGTTTTTTCAATCAACTCGTTGATGACGGTAACAATTTCTTCTGTAAAGGTACTGGATTGCTCTGCCAGTTTTCGGATTTCTTCAGCTACTACTGCAAAGCCTCGTCCCTGCTCACCAGCCCGAGCTGCTTCAATCGCTGCATTCAAGGCTAAGAGATTGGTTTGTTCTGCAATGCTTCGAATCATTCCACTGGCTTCTTCTATTTTTTCCGCACTTTCATTGGTGTTTTTAATGATGTCACTGACTTCACCGGAGGCTTCCCGATTGGTATTAGCGTGTTTAACTAGTTCTCCCAGGGTTGTCATTCCCTGATCTTTTAAGCTTCGCACCTGTTCTGTCGCTTCGTTGAGCTGGCGGACGTTTTCCAGATCTTTTTCAATCAGTGTTCCCATTTCAGTAATATTGGCGACTCCTTCCTGGGTACTGCCAGCCTGATTGGTTGCTCCATTGGCAATTTCCTCAATGGTTCTGCCTACTTCCTCTGCTGCTGAACTGGATTGCTGACTGGTAGCACTGAGTTCTTCTGATGAAGATGCCACCTGTTCCGAATGACCGGCAATATTCGATACCATCTCTTTAATGGAAAGCCTCATGTTTTCAATAGCATGGGCCATTTCTCCAAATTCGTCTTTCATCTTCAGTAGTTTAGGATCGGTTTCTACGGTAAAGTCACCACGGCCAATGGTTGCCAGTTGTTCTTTGGTTTTGCTGATGGATGTCATAATATGTCGGGAAATGCTCAGCAGGATAACTCCCAGGATCACAAACGCAACTATCCCGGTTGTTGCAACGGTGATGGTGTTTTGTCGAATGGCTCCGGCTACCCTTTCCATAGAAAAGCCGATATTAATGGCGCCAATATGTTGGCCATCGACAAATACAGGATAGGCGACGTCATAGACATCAACGCCTTCTGTATCAAAGAAGTACTCCGAAGTAAAGGGGTTTCCTTCCACGGCTGCCACTTGACTACCTTCATCCGTCAGCTCAATCCCAATCCGTTCATGATGAGAGTGGGCTACGGCTCTCTGATTCAGATCTATAAACAGGGCAAAAACAATGTTGTCTTCCGCCGCCAAAATCTCTACTAAATTTTGATGTCCAAATTCTTCCGTCATTTCATTGATATTATTGGCCAATACTCCCGCCTGTACAAATCCGCCCCGGGGACTTCGAACGTAGCCGTATTTATAGTAGTCATCGGTGACGGCACTTTCCCGAATCTCTTCCATCAACTCTCTTTCACTACCAGAGGCAAAGGCTGCCGCTGGATGATCGGAAGGTGCTTGCCAGCCCAGATTGGCCGGATCGTTGGAATATAGGATCAATCCATTATTATCGTAATAGTTTAGCTCATCCACATTCATGGCGTTGGCTAAATCTGTCAGCATCTCATTGCTGATTTCGTCCTGATACAATACCACTGTATTAGAAACTTGTCGAATGGTATTTTCAACGGTATGGGTAATGGTTTCAATTGAGGTGGTGGCCAGCTCCAGTTGTCGGGCTGCCTGAGATGCCACTTCCAATCCATCATCCCTCATTTGGTCCAGCATGCTGTCCCGGGTACCGGCAGCGGAAACCATACCAATCACCAACACAGCTATCAGCACAATGACCAGAGGTAATACGGTTAAGCGCCTGCGGATGGAACGGGTTGCCCGATGTTCTTGAAGCTTTTGCGTTTTTTTCATCTTTTCTCCTCCTTTTTCTGCGAATATCTTATTTTTCTTTCTCATCAATCTTATAGATGGTTTTTATGTAGGCAAACACGATTACCCATTAACCTATTTTTGAAACATCACACTTTATTTTGACACATTGATGTGCCACGATTGTATCGATAAAAGGGCTCTATGTCAACCTTCCTGGCAAATGTCGAAATAATCAGAACGCAAAAAAGCCGGAGTTTTTTTCCTACTCCAGCTTTTGCTTTTCATTATTTCCTAGTAATTGTTTACCTATTTGGGGTTTTTCGGCAAATTCCTCTTTGAGGATCCTTATTCCCTGCTCCCACCGCCGGTATTGCGTCGAACCTGTTTGACCCGGTTCTTATTGCCTTGCATCTTTTCTTCGCTATCTTTCATGAATTTACTAATTTTATCTTCCAGAGATTCTGTCTGACTGGTTTTGGAAGGAGAGCTCCAGTCCAACTCTGTTGGTGCTGTGCTTTTTTTCTTTTCCTGAGCCTGGCGAATGGACAGACTGATTTTTCCATCATCATTAATGGAAAGCACCTTTACTTTGACCTTTTGTTTGTCCTTAATAAATTCGCGAATATCTTTTACATAGTCATCGGCTACCTCTGAAATGTGAACCAGCCCTGTTTTTCCTTCGCCCAAATCGATAAACGCACCAAAATTGGTGATTCCTGCTACTGTACCTTCAATTATTTTTCCCACCTGAACCGGCATAAATTCTTTTTTCCTCCTTGTAAATTATGTAGTGAACAGCCATTTTATTTTTAATAAACTACCGTCACCGGTAGGTATTTTATTGGTTTTCCCGCTGTTGAATATCCACCAGTACCCACTCATCTTCCCGAACCATTCTGAGGTTCTGGCGAGCCATGGCTTCTATGTATTCATCTTCTGTGATATGTTCCAACGTGTAGCGAAGGGCTTCAATTTCTTCTTCCAAGGATTCCACCTGCTTTTGCGCATGATGATGTAATTCTTCCAGTTCTCTCCGTTCCTGTTCTTGGGTATACCAGGTTCGAATCGGATTGAGCGCCAGTAGAATCACCACGATCCAAAAGATTTTTCGGCTTAAGGAAGATTTTTTTCTTCTCCGAGCCATAAGAACACCCCTTGACTAATGGTGCTTTGCACCTTTAAAAAGTAAGCATAAGGCCTTATGCTTAAAGCATGATGTCATAAAATAAAAAAATCCTAGTCATTCAGCTACAGTATACCCTTTTTTCTTGCTGTTGGCAAGACTGAAGACATTTTTTCACATAGGCGATGTTTAAGAATCAGCGGATGTAGGAGAAGGCGTCATCTGATAAAGGCTTTCGGCTTCTTCCTTTTTTACATGTTCTGCCACCTTCAGCACTTGTATATGTAAAGGAGGCTGACTGATGGCAATGGTTAGATGATCTCCCGGCTGAACTTCTGTGCCCGCTTTGGCATCCCGCCCATTGATGGTAACAAGGCCTTTGTCGCAGGCTTCTTTGGCAATGGTTCTTCTTTTAATAATCCGAGCATTTTTAAGGTATTTATCCAGTCGCATAATATCTCCTTATTTCATTCCTTCTAAGTATAATAAAATCAGGCCAAAGCCTGATTTTATTATTTGATCAATGTATTGTATTTCCCATGATTTTACAGGATGTCCAGGACTTATTCGTTGATTTTCTCTTTAAGTGTTTTACCTGCTTTGAAAACCGGTGCTTTTGAAGCTGGAATTTCAATCACTTGCTCTGGATCTCTTGGGTTTCTACCTTTTCTTGGTTTTCTTTCACGAACGTCGAAAGTTCCAAATCCTACTAATTGAACTTTTCCACCTTCTACCAATGTTTCCTCAACTGTTTCCATAAATGCATTCAGTGAAGCTTCTGCATCTTTTTTTGTCAGGCCGCTGAGTTCCGCCATTTTTGCAACTAATTCCGCTTTGTTCACAAAATCCCTCCTTAAAATAAGTGTTTCGAGATTAAAATAATAAATCATTTCCTCTATGTTGAAGAACAAAACCTTTATCGCTTTGCCCAGAGGTTCAACCTTTTTTCTCTTCGGCTTTCCGATGATCCCATATTTTTTTTACGTCTTCTATGCTGTTTGCTTTTTCGTCTCCAAAAACATGGGGATGTCGATAGACAATTTTCTGAGCGATTCCATTAATCACATCACTCATGACAAAAGCGTTTCTTTCTTTTGCCAATTGGCTGTGAAATACGACTTGTAGCAGTAGATCCCCCAATTCCTCGCAAAGGTCTTCGTCATTGCCACCGTCAATAGCGTCTAGTACTTCCTGACTTTCTTCTACCAGATAAGGCCTTAAACTTTCATGGGTTTGTTCTTTATCCCAAGGGCATCCATCGACACCACGTAGTTTTTCCAATATGTCTAGCAGGTGGTTCATATTATAATGTATTTTTGAAAACCTGTCAACCCTTGCAATATAAATACTTGTAAGCTCATCAAAGTCTTTCAGATGATCCAGCTCATACAGTGGTATTAAGTGAACCTTTTGATTTTCCAACATTCCTGCCCTTTGTATGACCGTTATCAATTGTTCATCATGATAGTGGTTCATTAGGCTTATTTTTACCTGCGAGGCAATCATCTGATCATATACCTGGGTAATCATCACATCCATATTCGTATCTGGTGGTGTCTGTTCCAGCCGCAACCCGTCCAATAGCTGAAATCCTTCTACCGGATCATTAGGAAGCAGGGGAAACATCACATCCAGAAAACTCATCGCCGGCAGGATTTCCAATTGAACAGCCCCGTTGGATTCTCCTTTTTCGACCAGTAGGCGAACAGATTCCTCTGCTACATTGGGATGGCCGGGGACTCCGTAAAAGACATCCTTTTTTTCAGCCATTTCCAGCAATGTCTCTGCAATGGTTTCGTAAACGGCTTCAAAAGAATCCAGACGATCATATAGGTCATCAAAACTGTCGAACTTGATTCCTTCCGCCACCAAGCTCTCTACCATTGGATGCTGATGGGTTCTTAGCCAAATACAGGGATGTTCTTTCATCTGGCGAAAGGTTCCCAAAGGAAGTTGGTCTATATGACCGGGACCAAGACCGGCAATGGTTAAGGTTGGCATGGTAACACCTCTTTTTTTGAATTAAGTATAATGCTTAAAGGCAATGGATAATGGGTCATCGATAATGGATACTGGATAATAAAAAGTCAAAAACGGTAAATCAAGGAAAGGTCACGGGCGTAAAAGCTTGAGTTTTTTCAGCAGTTGAGCAATTTTATCGCCTTTCGGTAGCAGGTCGAAGTCCCGCATTTCCAATGCGTCGGTCTTTAATAGCATCAGTCCGTAGGTGGCAGCACCTATGGAGATGGCGAGCACTACGGCTAAGCTGTTTCCCAGCATTGGTAATAAAATCCGATGGCTTCCCCAGGCTAACACAGCCATGACCATCACGGAAATAAAGGGTTTCAGAAAGACTTGTTTCATATCAAAGCGGACTCCCGTCAGTTTCTTAACGGCCCATAGGTTTAAGCTGAAGGCAATGATGTAGGCCACAACGGTTCCAATGGCAGCCCCCCGTACATGTAGAAAGGTGGCGGTCAGAAAATAGGTTAGGAATAGTTTGCAGCCAGCACCGATCATGAGATTCCGAACGGGGATATGTGGTTTTCCGAGGCCTTGAAGAATGCCGGTCAGGGTTTGAAGCTGTGTTAGAAAAAACACAGCAAAACCCATAATAAACATGATTTCTCCCAAAGAAGCCGGTTCTCCGGGATAAATAAACTGCATAATAGGATGTGCCAATACTACTAATCCAGCCGAAGCAGGTAGTCCCATCATTAAGGAAACACGGAACACAGAAGCGCTGTCGGTCTGAACCGCCTCCCAGTCTTTTCTGGCGGCCGCATCTGAAACCGCTGGCACAATGCTCATGGCGAGAGCAATGGTGATCACCTGGGGTAAATTAACCAAAGTAGCTGCCATTCCTTGCAACTGGCCATAAAGGCTGTTGGCCTGTGCGTAGGTGAATCCGCTTTCCTGAAGCCGTCGAAGCACTACCAAGGTATCCACCATATTAATCAGTGGCATGACAGCCGCACCTATGGCAATGGGAAAGGCAATGGCTACAATGTCTTTCATCATTTTACCCGTGGTTTCCGGTGGTAATCCCAAGGAATCGGAAGTAACCATTTTTCCTGCCATTTTTCGTTTTCGGTATAAGAAAATGATCATGATCATGGCGGCTAAGCCGCCGGCACCGGCACCAAAAACCCCGCCGGCGGCGGCTAAGGGTTCTCCAGACAGCCTCAGCATGGTGAAGGCCAGCGCAAGTCCTACCAGTACCCGTCCAAACTGCTCTACCACTTGGGATAGGGCTGTTGGCTTCATGTCTTTCATTCCCTGAAAGTACCCACGAAAGGCCGCTAAAATGGAAATAAACAGTACGGTTGGTGCCAAGGCCAAAATGGAGTGATAGGCTAGAGGGCTTTCAAACACATAATTTGCCAGAAAACCGGCTCCGAACCCTAAGGCTAGGGAACCTGCCAGCCCCAGGAAGGACAACATTTTTAGAGCGGTCAGAAAGGTGTCGTGGGCGGCGGTATGTTCTCCTCTGGCTTTTTTTGCTGAAACCAGTTTGGAAATAGCGGTGGGAAAGCCGGCGTAGGTAAAGGCCAGCATAAAATTATAAACGGTATAGCCTACCTGATAGTAGCCCATTCCTTCTGAGCCGATGGCCCGGCCCAGAGGAATGCGAAACAGGGCACCCATGATTTTTACCAGGATGCCGGCGGCACCCAGAAACATGGCACCTTTCAGGTAAGTCTCTTTTTTCTCTTTTGTCATGATGAACCTCCAAGCAGGCTGGCGTTTTACAACTCTCTTTTATTGATTTCCGCCGACTCCCGCAATTCTTCGATGTGATTTTGTAGTGATTCCTGACGGATTTGTTGTATAATCTGTTCTTTTAATCCTTCAAAATCTTCTTCGTCTTTAATCCGTTGAGTTACCAAGATGATATGCCATCCAAAATCCGTCTCCACCGGCTCACTGATTTCACCGGCTTCCATAGCAAAGGCTGCCTCTTCGAAGGGGGGAACCATGGCACCTCTCGGGAACATTCCCAGGTTTCCACCATCTGCCGAGGAAGGGCACATGGAGAAGGTTTGTGCTAAGGTAGCAAAATCCGCTCCTTCGTCCAACTGGCTTTTAATGTCGGTGGCTTCTTGTTCTGTTTCTACCAGAATATGGCTTGCTTCCACCTGGTCACTGGTATACATGTCTTTGTTTTCTTCAAAAAAGGCTTTTGCTTCTTCTTCACCGACTTCCATGGTTTCCAGATAATGCTGTTGATATTCAATCATTAGCAATTCTTTAGCCATTTCTTTTCGGAAAAAAGCTTCATCAATATGATTCTCTTCTAAAAAGACACTCATTTCTTCATCTTCGCCCATAAACTCCCAAAAGAGTTCCATGGTTTCGTCCAGTTCTTCCTCATCGATGGCCAGGTCTTTGGCTCGGGCTTCCTGCAAGATGATTTCTGTAAAAATCATTCGTTCCAAAACTTGTTCTTTAATGGTGTCGAGTAGGGTCATGCCTTCTTCATTGTCTTCTTCTTCAAATAGGTCGGCACCCATTTCTGTTTCATAATTCATTTTCATCAAGGCTAAGGTGCTTTCATAGTCCTGCATGGAAATTGGTTCGTTATTAACGGTAGCCACCGCATCTTCTGGTATGCTGTTGCTATTGCCGCAACCTGCCAGCAATGAAACCATTAGCATAAGGGCCAGAAGGGTAAGGCTGATGCTTTTTCTCTTCATTTCTATCTTCCTTTCGAATTCCAATGTTTCGCCGAAGAATCTGCTTGATTCAAAGGCTAGTTCTCATTATAACGGAGTTTTTGATTTTTTCAAGGTAGATGAAGGCTTATCCCTTTTCAGGGCTGCTTGTATACCGTTCCATAAAGACCTTTATTTCTTGTAATAGGCTATGTTGTTCCTGTTTTCCGGGTTTATACAAAAAATGTGGCTGGGTTCCGGCGTTAAAATCTACCTGTTGACTAAATTCGTGCATCACCCGGGCTACGCTTTCCGGATCGATGGGTTTTCCAATGGCTAGCTGCAGTTTGATTCGTTTTTCTTTTTGAAGGATGGAATCAAAGCCAGCTTTCATAGCCATGGCTTTAATATAGGAGATCAGCAGTAAATTCCGGACGATGATGGGGATATCTCCGAAGCGATCTTCAATTTCTGTTTCTACTTCTACCCAATCTTCTTTGCAACGGATGGCTGCAATTTTTTTATAAATTTCCACTTTATGTCCTGGGTTCTGAATGTATTTTTCTGGTAAATAGGCATCCACATTGAGTTCAATGGATACTTCCAAGTCTTTTTCTACGGTTTCTCCCCGGGTTTTCTGGATAGCTTCTTCCAGAAGTTTTACGTATAGATCGTAACCAATGGCGGCCATATGCCCATGTTGTTCGCCGCCCAAAAGGTTGCCGGCTCCTCGTATTTCCAAGTCTCGCATGGCAATTTTGAATCCGGCGCCAAATTCTGTGAATTCTTTGATGGCTTTAAGTCGTTTTTCGGCTACTCCGGAAAGCAGCTTTCCTTTTTCTACCATTAAATAAGCATAGCCTTGCCGGTTGGAACGACCTACCCGTCCACGAAGCTGGTATAACTGAGATAGGCCTAGTTGATCCGCATTCTGAATGATGATGGTGTTCACATTGGGAATATCCAGTCCATTTTCGATAATCGTGGTACATACCAGGATATCGTAGGAGCCTTCATAATAATCGAGCATTAGTTTTTCCAGCTCATTTTCATTCATCTGCCCATGACCTACTCCTATACGCAGATGAGGAAAGCGGCGAGCCAGGCCAGCGGCGACGGAATGGATGCCTTCCACCCGATTGTAGACATAATAAGCCTGACCGCCCCGACTCATCTCCCGTTCGATGGCATCGGCCACTAAGGAAGGGTTATGGGGCACCACATAGGTCTGTACAGGAAAGCGTTCTTCCGGCGGATCTTCAATCACGCTCATGTCCCGTATGCCTACCATGGCCATGTGAAGGGTTCTGGGAATAGGTGTGGCTGAAAGGGTCAGCACATCTACTTGTGCTTTTAATCTTTTTAACCTTTCTTTATGTTTCACTCCAAAGCGTTGCTCTTCATCCACTACCAGCAATCCTAAATCTTTGAACTGAACGTCTTGGGACAGTAAGCGGTGGGTTCCCACTACCACATCGACAATGCCTTTTTTCAGGTCTTTCAGCAGTTGACGTTGCTGGGCCGCTGTCCGAAAACGGCTGAGCATTTCCACCCGGATGGGAAAGGGACCAAAACGTTCCTGAAAGGTATTGAAATGTTGCTGAGCCAGAATGGTGGTTGGCACCAGCACGGCCGCCTGTTTGCTGTCTGCTACAGCCTTAAATACGGCTCTTAGGGCTACTTCTGTTTTTCCGTAGCCTACATCTCCGCAAAGAAGGCGATCCATCGGCCGTTCTGATTCCATGTCTGCTTTTACTTCGTTAATGGATTTTAATTGATCTGGTGTTTCTTCGTAGGGGAACAGATATTCAAACTGTTCCTGCATTTCTGTATCTTTTCCAAAGGCATAGCCTTTTTGTTTTTTTCGTTTGGCGTAAAGTTCCAAAAGCTCGTCAGCCATGTCTTCGATGGCTTTCTGAACCTTGGCTTTGGTGCGGGTCCATTCCGTACCACCCATCCGGTTCATTTTAGGAGCCCGGTCTTCGTTTCCAATGTATTTTTGAATCATGTCCATCTGATCTGTCGGCACATAAAGGTGATCGGCACCTGCATAGCCAATTTTCAGATAATCTTTGGTAATGCCATCTACCGTAAGGCTTTCGATTCCCAGGTATTGACCAATACCATGGTTTTCATGAACTACATAGCCTCCCGGCTTTAGTTCCACAAAGGATTGAAGGGACCTTCCTTCCGACCGGCTTCTTTTTGGTTTTTTCTTTTTAGGGGCACCAAATAGTTCTAAGTCGGACATAATATGCAGGCCAGCGTTCACGTATTCAAAGCCTTTATGAATGCTACCCTGAATAATAGAGACCACTCCCGGCGGCATGTCTTTCAGGGATTCTATGTCTTTTACCAGGTATTGCACCGGTAAAGCGGCTTCCCGAAAGCTTTCCAGCAATTTAAGGGCTTTTTCTTTGCTGGGTGTCAGTAAAATGATCCGACATTCTTTACGAAGCAGGCGATTCACTTCTTCCAGCAGATAACTGATCTTCCCCTGAAAAGAAGGGATTCCTCGGGTAGTAAAATTCACCACGCTTTCCGGCAGAAAAAGTGTTTCGTTTCGTGGCAATAGGTCCATGGTAATCAAGGAATATTTCTGAAACTTTTTGTTTAGTTCCGTTGCTTCCATCAGGCATTGGCTGCGTTGTGGCAGCATATTCCCTTCTTCCAGTAAAGCCGCATATCTTTCCTTCCATTTATCTAAGGTGGTTTCCGCAGCGGTTTTTAAGCGAAGGGGTTCATCTAATACAAGGATGGCGTCCTTCTGCAAATAGTCCAGTAAGGAATAGGTTTTTTGGTAAACCGTGGTCTGAAACCCTTCAATCTCTTTTCCGGACCAATGATGCTCCCATTTTTCAAGGGTTTGAGCCATCTTTTGCCGTAGCTCTGTTTTCCCTGTTTTTTTCCGAGCCAATTGTTCCAGCTCTTCCTGCAGGTAATGGGTGAGCCTTTCCCGGTGTTCTTGCTGAGCAAGCCATTCCGTTGAAGGACTCAGTTGAATCTGTTGAATTTTTTCTACCGATTGTTGTGTGACTGGATCAAAGCGACGCAGGGAGTCAATTTCTTCATCAAAAAGTTCCACCCGGATCGGTTGTTCTTCCATGGGTGGAAAAATATCAATGATGTCTCCCCGAAGGCTAAAATCGCCTTTTTCCTCGACCTGGTCTTTTCGTTGATAACCTTGATGGTATAGGGTCTCCACCAAGGTCTGAAGGCAGGTTTCTTCACCCAGGGTCAGTTGAATCTGCAACTGGGCAAAGAGTTCCGGCGGCGGCAATTTTATCATCAAGGCTTCCATGGATGTCGTCACGATAACCGGACTTTTCCGGCATAGGGTTGCCAAGGTTTTTAGCCGATCTTCTGCCTGAAAAGTGCCCATATTGACAGCATCGGTCAGTGCCCATTCCCTGCTGGGAAAAAAAAGGGGGTCTACCGGTGCAAAAAAGCGAAGATCTTCCATCATCTCTCTGGCCTGAGTTTCCGTCTCGGTGATGATCACTATTTGTTTTTTTTGCTCAGCAAAAATGCCCGCCGTTAGGTGGGCCTTCTGTCCGTCCAATAAACCATAAAGACCGATGGTCTGATCTTTTCGGTTCATTGTTTCCATGAGCTGTTGAAATTCTCTGGATTCTTTTAAAGGGAGTAACGTACTTTTTCCGTTCATGATTGAACTCCTTCACGATAAGAGGCATTGATGAATAAAGACGCTTCGCGCCTATTGGCATTGAACTTTAGATTTGATAATGGATCTAGAGACTTGATAATGGCCCTAGGATAACTCTTTGGATTTCTTTGATTCTTTTTTGGTATTGTGACGGTTCATTGCTATTTGAATGCCTTCCCTCACAAAGGTTTCTGCTGCTTCTGCCGCTTCTTTAACGGCTTGTTGCATCAGGGGCATTTCTTCTGATGTGAATCGACCCAGCACAAATTGGGAGGTGCTTTCCCACAAAGGTTTTCCAATCCCCATCCGAAGCCTTGGAAAATCACTGTTTCCCAAATGCTGGATAATGGATTTCATTCCATTATGGGTTCCTCCGCTGCCTTTAGCTCGAAGCTTGATTTCTCCCGGTGCAAAGTCCATATCATCATAAATCACCAGCAGGTTTTCTTCCGGCAGGTCAAAATACCGCATCCAGGCACCGATGCTATCGCCGCTGCGATTCATATAGGTTTGCGGTTTGACAAGAATGACTTTTTCACTCCCGATACGAATTTCTCCGTAATAGGAATTGAATTTTTTCTGATTTACTTCTGTATGATAATTTCTGGCCAAGGTATCGATAACGTGAAAACCAATGTTATGCCGGGTGGCATCGTATTTGCCACCCGGGTTTCCCAGACCAGTCAGAATGATCATAAGGTTTCATCGCTTCCTTTCTCTAGTCAAAAAGGGTGCTGACTGATTTGTTTTTATAAATTCGATTAATGGCTTCGGCAAAAACCGGGGCTACGGAAACGCTGCGGATTTTGTCGATCCGTTTTTCTTCCTGCAAAGGAATGGTGTTACAAGCTACCAGCTCCTGGATTTTTGAGTTTTTGATACGCTCAATGGCAGAACCAGAAAAAACCGGATGCGTACAACATGCGTATACTTCCGTGGCACCAAAATTAATCAATGCGTCCGCTGCCTTGGTAATGGTACCGGCTGTATCAATCATATCATCTACCAGAATGGCGGTTTTTCCATGGATGTCTCCGATAATATTCATTACTTCTGCCACATTATCCTTGGGTCGTCGTTTATCGATGATCGCAATAGGAGCCTCCAGGTAGTGAGCAAAGTTTCTGGCTCTGGTAACGCTTCCCATATCTGGTGATACAATGACTGGATTGTCAATTTCTTTTGCTTTGAAATATTCTACCAGAATCGGTACTCCTAGCAGATGATCTACCGGAATATTAAAATATCCCTGAATTTGAGGAGCATGTAAATCCATACTGAGTACCCGATCAGCGCCAGCCGTTGTTAGCAGGTCAGCTACCAGTTTGGCCGTAATGGGATCTCTTGCCTTGGCTTTCCGATCCTGACGGGCATAGCCGTAGTAGGGAAGAACAGCCGTAATTCTTCCTGCCGAAGCTCGTTTCATGGCGTCAATCATAATAAGCAGTTCCATGATAGCGTCATTTACCGGTGGGCAGGTGGATTGAACTACAAACACATCAGCGCCTCGAACGGTTTCATTAATATTGACGGCGATCTCTCCATCACTAAAGGTACTCACTAAAGCTCTCCCTAAAGGAACTTCAAGTTCCCGGGCGATTTCAGCCGCCAAGGTAGGGTTGGCGTTTCCCGTAAAGATTTTGATTTCATTGCCACTCATATTCATTTTTTTATTTGCTCCTCCTTATATTTTAGGGTTAGGGGTTTTTCCCCTACTCCCTGCTTTTTCTATCCTCTAGTCTCTGCTTTTTCTATTCCATTCTTCTTTGTTAGTCTGCCGGCTCCGGGCAATGGCTAAGGCTTCTCCCGGAACATCTTCCGTAATGGTGGATCCGGCGGCGACAAAAGCGTGATCTCCAATGGTGACCGGGGCGATCAGGTTTGCATTGCTTCCCAGGAAAGCATGATTTCCTACGAGGGTTTGGTACTTTTCTTTCCCGTCGTAGTTAACAAACACAACGCCACAACCAATATTAACATCTTTTCCTACTTTCGCATCTCCTATGTATGCTAAATGAGCGGCACGAGAATCGTCTCCTATGGTAGCATTTTTTATTTCCACATAGTTGCCAATGCGTACTCTTTTTCCAACACAGGCGCCCGGTCGTAAATAGGCGTATGGACCAATGCTGGTTTTTTCTCCTACCCGGCTGCTGATGATCGTCGAGTGAAGAATGTTCACGTGGGATTCAATAAAACTGTCACTGATCCGGCTATTCTGGCCGATATGACAACCCTCTCCTATAACGGTTCCACATTCAATCACAGCACCTGCTTCAATCACCGTATCTTTCCCAATGGTCACATCATGATCGATATAGGTGCTTTCAGGATGAACCATGGTGACACCGTTTACCATATGACGATGATTGATTCTTTTTCGAAAAACGGCTTCCACTTCTGCCAGTTGCACTCTGGTATTAACGGCCATTATTTCTTCCGGATTTTCGATGCAGCAGATTCCTACGGGCTGATCTTCGTTTTTAAGAAGGGCCAGGGTATCTGTTAGATAATATTCCTGTTGTGCATTATCCTGACTTAATTTTGGTAATATTTTCAGCAAGTCTTTTCCCCGAAAACAGTAGGTTCCGGAATTAATTTCTTTAATGCTCTTTTGCCAGGGAGTGGCATCTTTTTCTTCGATGATTCCCAGAAGGTCACAGGTTTCTTCGTTACGCAGTACCCGACCATAGCCGGTAGGGTTCTCTACCTGAGCTGATAATACGGTTGCTGCATACGCTCCTTCTTCATGGGTGTGAATCAGTTTTTCCAAAGTTTCGGCACTGATCAGGGGTGCATCACCGCTAAGAACCAGTACAAGCCCTTCCGGATCTAGCTGATCCATGGCACACATGACCGCATGGCCTGTCCCTTTTTGTTCTGCCTGTAAAACGGTTTTGGCATTTTCCGGTAAAGCAGCCGAAACCGCCTCCGCCCCATGGCCTACAATAACAAATAGGTCTTGAATTCCTACCTGAGTTGCATGGTTGGTTACATGGTTGATCATGGGAATACCGGTAACTCGATGTAACACTTTGGGCAAGGAGGATTTCATTCTTGTTCCTTCTCCTGCTGCCAGAATAACCGCTTGCCTTTTCATCTTTTTTTCACCTCTTTTAGGTTGTCGTCAACGAAAACACTTTTTGCCGAGGGGACTTTCCCTCGGCTTACTTTTCAATTATACTGGTCGGCTGTATTTTTGTCAAAGAAAGACCCGCCAAAACCGATCTTCTTTCTTTCGGTTTTGACGGGTAAGTCTTTTCACATCTTCCCTCTACTCTTCTGTTGCTTCCGTGGTTTCTCCGGAATCTAACCCTACCTCAGCACTCTGAGCTTCCTCTTCTTCGTTCATTTGCTCATAGCGCAAAAAGATAGCATCCTGAATTTTGTTTCTTGTGTCGGAGTTAATGGGATGAGCGATGTCTCTAAAGTCGCCTTCTCCCATTTTTCGGCTGGGCATGGCGATGAAAAGCCCGTTCTGTCCTTCGATGATTTTGATGTCATGCACTACAAACTCGTCATCGAAGGTTACAGAGACGATGGCTTTCATTTTACCTTCCGCAGCCACTTTACGAATCCTTACATCCGTTACTTGCATCTGTCCTTCACCACCTTCCCGATGTCTTTCATTCTGTTAACTAATTTGCCGATACTCCCTCTGGAAGGGTTGCTGCACCTCTTTCAGGAAAACGGCTATCTTAAGAGGGCTGGCCGGAATATGACTGCTTCCTCCTAAAATACTGGTGTCTGTGTTCTCATTCCTACTAACTATCTAGTTCCTTTCAATTATCTAGTTCCTTTATCTAATTCCTTATTCCTGGAATAGCTCCGGGTTGGGGTAAAGGTCTACCTTCCCCGTTTCTTCCTCGGCATTTTCTAAAATCAATAGGGTGGTATAACGGCCGCCTCTTTTGGTTTCCGGTGATTTCGAGGCCATCAACACGCCAATATCCGTCACTTCGGCTTCAAATTCCTTCATCAAATCCTGCATTCCTTTGGCTGTCCCGCCACCTCTCATAAAATCATCCACCATGACCACCCTGGATCCCGGCTCTATGGCCCGGCGGGGCAATACCATCCGTTGCATTCCGTTTCCGCTACCGGAAACATAATTGACACTCACCGTAGGTCCTTCTGTCATCAAACTTTCCCGTCTGGCTACCACAAAAGGTTTATCTAATATTCTGGCTACGGCAAAGGCTAAAGGAATCCCTTTCGTCTCTACGGTAACCACGTATTGTGGTTTGCTTTGTTTCATATAGCTGGCTAATATTTCAGCCATTGGCTGCACATAGGCAGGAAGGCTGATCAAGTCGGAATAATAAAGGTAACTGCCCGGCAAGATGCGATGGTGTTGCCTTAACTCTTCTGCCAGTTTTTCTAAAAACTCCTTTTGCCGGTGAAGGGACATTCCTGGAATAAACCGAATACCGCCTTTGGCACCTGCAACGGATTGTACTTCTCCAATAGCAAGGACTTTCATGGTTTCCTTGACGATGCTAATGTCCTCACTCAACACCGATTTAGGCGTATCTAATTGTTGGCTAAATTCTGTAAGGCTAAAAAGGCGTCCGGGATTATTTCCCAGCAGACTTGTCATGGCGGCAATGCGTTGACTTCGTCTGAATTTTCCTGTCTCCATTTCTCTCGTGTCCTTTCTGAAAGGGAATCATCATCTGGCTTTTACTATTCTATTCTTTTTTAGCGAAGGATTCAAGGAAAAAATGTATATTGTCATTCGATTCTGTTAATTCTATTTGCTTTTACTCCTTTACGGCCTGGTGTATAATGAAGGAGACGCATAGGAAATGTCAGCATTACCACATTAGAGTTACAAAGCTTATACCCGACATATGATCTTTTAATCACCAAATCAAATGAAAGGAGCTATAAAATGAAAGAAGTGCAAGAATTGGCAGATCTCCGAGAAATACAATCGGTACATATGATAGGCATTGGTGGCATTGGCATGAGCGCTTTGGCTCATATTCTGCTGGATCAGGGCATTTGTGTTTTTGGTTCTGACCGGGAGGAAAGTGATACCACACGCCGTTTACGAGATCGTGGTGCGGTGATTATGATTGGTCATCAGGCTTCTAACGTAAGATCTGTAGACTGGCTGGTGTACTCAGCGGCGATTCCAAAGGATAATCCGGAGCGAGAAGAAGCCTTGCTACAAAAAATTCCTGAAATGGACCGGGCTTCCCTGTTAGGTAAAATCATGAAGCTATACCCTCACTCCGTTGCGGTTGCCGGCAGCCATGGAAAAACAACTACCACTGCCCTTTTGTCTTGTTTGCTGGAATGGGCTGAGCTGGATCCAACGGTGCTGGTAGGCGGTTATCTCAATGAAATCAGCGGAAATGTTAAAGTAGGAAAAAGTCCGTATTTGGTTACGGAAGCCTGTGAATATCATGGCAGTTTTCTACGCTTTCCTCCTCGCATCGGTATTGTTCTGAACATCGATTTAGATCATCTGGATTATTTTGAAAACCTGGCGGCCATTCAGGCTGTTTTTGGGGATTTTGTTGCTCAGTTGCCACCAGAGGGCCTATTGGTAATCAACGGAGATGATGAAAACAGTGCTCATTTGCCCCGGGTGGCTACCTGTCCTGTGATCCGGGTTGGTCTTTGCGATGACTGCGATCTAAAAGCCTCTCAATTAGAGGTAGATACGGCCGGGCGCTATTCTTTTGACGTTGACTTTCGTCAAAAGCCCTTAGGCCGGTTTTCTCTCGGCATTCCGGGAAAACATCATATACACAATGGACTGACTTCTTTGGCGGTGGCTCTTGAGTTAGGGGTTTCTCCCCATCAACTGAGAGAAACCTTGCCGAAATTTCGTGGGCTTCATCGACGTTTTGAATCCTTAGGGAACTGGCAGAATGTTACGGTTGTAGATGACTACGCGCATCATCCGGCTGAAATTCTAGCTACTTTACAAACGGCCAGGAGTGCTGTGGCTCCTAAGGGAAAGGTTTACTGCATCTTTCAGCCTCATACCTACACCCGAACCCTGGCCCTTCTCAGCGAATTTGCCGATGCATTGGCACTGGCCGATGGTGTGGTGGTGACGGATATTTTTGCAGCCCGGGAACCGGACCGAGGGCTCATTCATAGCCAGGATTTGGTAAAAGAAATACGCATCCGAGGTGGAAAGGCGGTATATGCACCTTTGCCGGAAGATTCCGCCAGAGAGGCCGCCAGTCTGGCAACGGCAGGAGATATGATTCTTACCGTAGGGGCTGGGCCGGTTAATGAACTGGCGCCATTGTTGGAGAAACAGTTAAAAGCAATGGATCATTGAAATGGATCATTGATCCTTAAGCAAAAAAGGGTAAGGCGCACGCATTATAAATGATTCATTAAGGGTCAACCGCCTTAACACAAAAAGATAAAAACCGCTAAGGCATTGTCTCCCTAAGGAGATGCTTTAGCGGTTGTTTTTTTGCGCTCTGTTTTTTTGATGTGATCAAAAGATCGTTAAGAATTGGAACTGTCTGTTTCCGTCTCTGCCTCTTCTTCATCAGCCGTACCGTTGGCTTCTTCTTCTAGCCTTCGGGCTTCTTCCAGATCAGCAGGCACTTCGCCGTTTGAATAAATATGGATCAATAGCTGACGGGTTTCCAGTCCATGATGAAAGAAGTAGGATAATCGATTCTGTGTCCGAGCCTCTCCCGGCAAGGTAAAGGTTCTCATCGTATCTGGATTCATGTTTCGAGCCTGGTTTGCGTAACGAACTAAATCCTGTAGTTCCACATCGGTTCGTACAAACCGAAAGGCCGAACTGGCCAATGTTGGCAGGTTCCCCAGACTCATGGCTTGTTTCATGGCACTTTTCATAAACTCTTGTTGTACTTCTACCCGCCCTAAGTCTCCGTTACGGTCCATGGCGCCGGATCCGGGAGCAGGTTGACGATAACGCAGGAATTTCACCGCATCCTGCCCTTTCAAAACATGATTCCCAGGTGCAAAATCAATGACTAATGGCGGGCTGTCATAAGGATCTTTATAGTACATCCGCTGAGGAATATGCATGGGAACACCGCCTATGGCATCCACGACAGATGCGGCTCCCTGATAGGTTAGGGTGACATAGTAATGTACCGGAACATCGTACAGCAAATCACTGACAATGCTCTTAATCCCTTCCGCACCATGGGCACTATAGGCTGCATTAATTTTTTTCTGTCCCAGACCGTCATAGCCTTTCCGGGGGTAGTAGGTATCCCGGGGAATGGAAATAATGTCCATTTGTGTTTCATCCGGATCAAAAGAAATAAACATCATGGTGTCACTTCGACCACCGTCCAATCCCAACAGCACCGCATTAACCCGGTTGCTTTTGTTTACCAGCCGTCGAAGCTGATCTCTTTCAAAAGGTTCTCCCTCTTGATCATCAAATTCTTCATCTTCCCGATCTCTTACTACTGGCACCTCCGAATTAGGATGAGAGTCTTGCATAAAGGTATTGAAGGCAGCAAAGACACCGGTAAAAAGCAGTGTAAAGCATAAAAAGGCCATCAAAAATACCCTGATAAACAATTTTTTCAACATCATTCACGCCCTATCTATCATATTCCATCGTTTTCTATTTGTATTCCTAAGGTTTTTTGAAACCCTTTGGTGACTGACGGTTTCAGGGTGATTATATCAGAAAGTGCTGGAAAAATCTATAAAAAATCCTTTCTGTCCTTGCTGACAAACTCTTTTACCTCCGATTTTTTTGAAATGTTATTGATGCATTAGGAACTATTGGAAGAATTCGAATGATTCGACTCTTTTTCTAATGGGTATTCAGTTATTATGCCTTTGATCCATGAGACGTCGCACCGCTTATTTCTTTTTTGCATAGGAAAGGATCGTAGCCGTGATCGTCATCGAATAAAGGTATCGGAATTTTAGAAAGCAGAGGTGATGGCCCATGAATCAAAAGAAAAAAATCCTTATCTTGTTAATGATACTCCTGACCTTTGGTATTGCATTTTTTGTATTGATGCCTGCTTCAGAAGAAAATGAGTTGTTAGAAATACAGCCACAAACTTTCCGGCAGGTGCTAACCGCCACCGGTCGGGTAACCGGATCTCCTTTTTATCTCCAGGCTCAGGTGACCGGCCAGGTGCTGGACTTAACCGTAGCGGAGGGGGATCTGGTAGAAAGGGAGCAATTGCTAGTTCAACTGGACGACGAAGACTTGCAGTGGCAACTTCGCCAGCAGGCATCGGCCGTTGCGGTTGCCCAGGCACAACATCGAAATATTACTGAAAATCGTTTACCGGAAGCTCGAAATCACCTGGAATCTCTTTTGCTGGAACAGGCTGTCCGGCAAGAAGAACTGGCACTGGAAGAAGAAGACCTCCAGCGGCGTTTGCACCGGCACCGCCGCTTATATGAACAAGGGGCGCTTCCTCTGGAAACATTGGAAGCCACAGAAAAAGCCATGGATTTATGGGAGCAGTCTGTGAAAGAGCTGGAAAAACTGGAACTTCAAATCGCTACCGCTAGAAAAGACGTGGAAGTTTATTCTCCCGGTGGCAGTGAAACAACGGAATCACTGGCACTACTGGAACAAGCTGAGGTGAAGTTGGAAAGCCTTCAACAGGAAAGAAACCGGTATCAGTTATCTTCTCTGACGGAAGGAAGGGTACTGGAAGTTCATAAAGAAGTCGGAGAGTTAGCCCAAAAGGGAGATCCGTTGCTGACCATTGGTCGGGAAACTTCTTTACTTGCTGAAGTGGAAATTGACGAACGAAATATTGCCCTGTTGAAGCTTGGACAACCTGCCTTGCTTTGGCCGGAAGCCTATCCGTCACGGGAGGTTTCGGCTCGTGTCAGTCGTATTGCTCCCAGAGTAGATGCGGATACAGGAACCGTATTGGTTCAGTTAACCATCGAGGAACCCGTGGATTTTTTGATTGAAGATTTAACCTTGCAGGCTGAAATAGAAGTTCGGGTATTGGAAGATGCCTTACTGCTACCTGTTGCTTATCTAGTGGGGCGGGATCCGGTCCGGGTAATGGTGCTGGAAAATGGACAGCCGAAAGAACGAGTATTGCCCCGGACAGAAAGCATTGGTCTGGAAAAAATCCTGGTATTAGAAGGGCTAGAAGCCGGCGAAAGCCTTGTAAAGCCTTAGTATTACCAGAAGGGGAGGTGGTTTCATGGGATTTGAATGGAAGGTGGCCTTTCGGTTTTTGAAGGATGGACGGGGTCAGACCGCCTTTATTATGTTAGGTATTGCCGTAGGTGTAGCGGTACAGGTGTTTCTTGGCACCTTAATCAGCGGTTTGCAGGCAAACTTGATCGATAATACGGTGGGCAGCAGTGCCCATATTATTTTTAGCGGCGATCATCGTTTTACTGGGGAAGGAGCTTCCTCCTCGACCTATACCCATCGTATCGATGGCAACTTTCAGCAGGAAGATGAAAGGCTGAAGGAATGGCGCCCTTTGATGGAAGCACTGGATCAGCATCCGGAAATGACAGCGGTATCTCCACTGGTTCAGGGCAATGGTTTTTTGCTGCGAAGCGGCGTTTCGGCTCCCATCGTCTTTCGGGGAGTGTTGCCGGAACGGGCCAATGAACTGTACCAGCTGGAAGACGGTTTGAAAGAAGGTTCCATCCAACTGGAGGGAAATCAGATTCTTATAGGAAGCAGCTTAGCCGAGGAATATCAGTTGCAATTAGGCGATAACCTTACTTTTCAACTGCCCGGTGACAGCCGGCAGGTTTTTACTGTTAAAGGTATTTTTGATCTGGGAAGTCAGTCCATTAATGACCGTTGGATTTTTTTAGACTTGAGTCGGGCGCAACGTTTATTAGGTATAGGGGATGATATCGACCAGCTCGAAACCCAGATCCGGGATGTGTTTGCGGCAGACCTTCTGGCTGAAGGCTTGGAAAACCAGTTTCAAGGCATCACCATTGACCATTGGAAAGAACAGAATGCAGATTTGCTCTCGGCCCTTCAGAGTCAGAGCGGTTCTTCCATTACGATTCAAGTTTTTGTGCTCTTAGCGATTACCTTGGGAATCGCCAGCGTACTGGCTGTCTCCGTCGTTCAGAAATCGAAGCAGATTGGTATTTTGAAAGCCATGGGAACTCCCAGCCACAGCGCCAGCCGTATTTTTCTGATGCAAGGCGGATTGCTGGGCTTTCTCGGTTCTTTGCTGGGCATTCTGTTTGGTTTTTTGCTGACACAGTTGTTTCTCTGGGGTACTGCCCGGGCAACAGGACGAGCCTTGTTTCCTTTAGAATTTGATCCGGCCGCCGCCGCTGTTATTGTTGCCATTGCTACTACGGCCAGTGTGATTTCCGCACTGATTCCAGCAAGAAAATCAGCAAAGTTAAATCCGATTGATGTGATTCGGGGATAGGGGTGGCAGATGGAAGGGCAGTTGGAAAGGCAGTTGGAAAGGCAGTTGGAAAAGCAGTTGGAAGGGCAGGTAAGAGTTAAAGAGTTATGGGTAAAGGTCAAGAAGGGCCGTTATGGGGCGCTTTGGGGACGGCACTGTGACTCCAGTTTAGAGGGGGTGGATGTCATGTTGGAAACAAGAAACATAACCAAAGTGTATGGTACTCTGGTTAAAACAAAAGCACTTGGCGGTATTGATTTAAAGTTTGAAGCTGGTGAGTTTTCTTCGATTATTGGTTATTCCGGATCGGGCAAAACCACACTTTTAAATATTTTAGGTGCCTTGGACCGACCAACAGAAGGAAGCGTATGGTTCCAGGAAGGGGAAGTCACCGCCATGAGCGACCGGGAGCTGGCGGATTTTCGCAACCGTAATATCGGGTTTATTTTCCAGTTTCATCATCTGCTGCCAGAATTTACGGCTTTGGAGAATGTGCTGATTCCTACCTGGATTAAAAGCCATAGCAGCAGCCGGGCCAAAGAAGGCCGGGCCAAAGAATTGTTAGAGCTAGTGGGCTTAAAGGAACGGTTAAACAATAAGGCTACGGATTTATCCGGTGGACAACAACAACGGGTAGCCATTGCCCGGTCTCTTATTAATGAGCCGGCCATTATTTTAGCCGATGAACCTACGGGGAATTTAGACAGCGAAACAACGGAACAGGTTTATAGCTTAATGAGAGAAATAAACGCTACTCTGAATACGGCGTTTATTGTCGTCACTCATAATGATCATATTGCCGCTAAATCTGACCGTATTATTGAAATGAAAGATGGGTTGATCTTAAAAGATTATCTGACCAGTAAGAAAAATCCGGAGAAAGTATGGGAAGACGTGGCACCGAAATATTGCCGGCATTGCTATGAAGATGGAGAGGAAAATCAGCTTCTCTAGGGAATAGGGAAGAGGACGGCCTGCGCCGTCCTCTTAGGTTGTAGACAAAGTAATTTGAACTCGGTCATAACGCCAGGATCTTGTGTGTTTTAGTCGATATGAGTTGATCGCTTATGCGTATTTCTTGATAATCTCTAAAACCATTCTGGCGCCATTGGCTAAGTCTTCGATTTTAATGAATTCGTCAACGGTGTGTACTTTATTCATTCCAACGCTTAAGTTTACGGCTTTCAGACCGTTGGCATTGAAATGATTGGTATCGCTGCCTCCACCAGAAGGCATGATCACCGGTTCCAAACCCATTTCCGTAAAGACTTCTTTTAATACGGTAATCATTGGATCGGATTCTTCCAGCTTAAAGGCTGTGTATAATCGTTTAATATCCATCTCTACTTCGCCGCCAAAGTCTTTAGCGGCTTTTTCCATGGCTTCCACCATGCTCTTTGTCTGGGCTTCCAGTTTATCATCTTTGAGGCTTCGTGCTTCAGCATTAATCACCACTTTGTCAGGAACAATGTTGGTGGCTCCGCCTCCCTGAATGTTGCCAATGTTAGCCGTTGTTTCTTCATCGATTCTCAGAAGTTTCATATTGTCAATCGCTCTTGCGGCTATTTGAATAGCACTGATGCCAGCTTCCGGCTCGGCTCCGGCATGAGCGGCTTTTCCTTTAAAAGTGGCTGCAATTTTATCCTGGGCCGGTCCCTGATTAATAATGCTGCCAATAGGTCCGCCACTATCCATTACAAACACTTTATCGGCTTTGACAAGGCTGTAGTCCATATTTTTTGATCCGTTTAGTCCGCCTTCTTCCCAAATGGTGAAGATAGCTTGAATATCTCCATGGGCAATATGGTTTTCCTGTATGGTTTGAACCGCTTCCAGAAAAGCAGCGATTCCTGCTTTATCATCACTGCCAAGAATGGTGTCGCCAGCACTTTTCATAATACCATCTTCTACAATGGCTTTAATGCCTTCGCCTGGCTGAACTGTGTCCATATGAGCACTGAATCCGATGGTATCTCCTTTGGTGGTTCCTTTCAGGGTCGCTATTAAGTTACCTACTTCTCCGTCCAGTTTTTTACCCGCATCATCTTCTTTGACTTCAAACCCTAAGTTCTCCAATTTTTCCCGGATCACTTTTGCCACAGCACCTTCCCGCTGTGACGGGCTGTCAATTTCTACCAGTTCTTTTAAGAGATTGCTCAGACGTTCCTGATTGATCATTTCCGCTCCACCCTTTCCGACTTTTTTGTGTGCCTCCATTGTATCATGAAAAAACTGTTTCTGCCACAATTGGGAAAGATTGGCAAATTCCTGAATATTCAGCGTCTCTCCTCGGCGGACCGGATCAATTGATGCGGCTTCTAAGACTTGTACTATCTCTTGTTTTTCTTCTTTTGGTCGTAGATGGGATAAGGCGTTGGAAAGGGTTTTTCGACGCTGTCCAAAAGCCGCCTTCACTAAGGTGAAAAACAGCTCCGGATGATCCAGTTGAACCGGTGGTTTTTCATGAATGGTTAGTTTGACCACGGCGGATCCTACCTTAGGCTTTGGAATAAATACATTCGGCGAAACGTCAAAGGCTTTTTCAACCTGACAATATAGCTGAACGGCTACGGAAAGGGCTCCATAATCTTTGGTGCCTGGTTTTGCCGCCATTCGTAATGCTACTTCCTTTTGCACCATTAAAACCATGCTGTGAATCGGAAGATTTTCTTCCAAGAGTTTCATCACAATCGGCGTGGTGACGTAATAGGGCAGATTGGCAACTATTTTTACCGGCTGATCCGGTGAATTTTCTTGAATCCATTGACCTAAAGGGGCTTTCAACACGTCCTGATGCCATAGGGTGAAATTAGGATAAGGCTGTAAGGTTTCCTGTAAAAAAGGAATCAGGGCTTTATCAATTTCTACGGCCAGCACCGGCCCGGCTGCCTGTAATAGTTTTTCGGTGACAATTCCGGCCCCTGGTCCAATTTCAATCACCGCATCCTTTGGGGTAATGCCGGCTGCCTGAACCAATTTATCCAGGATGTTTTCATCCGTCAGAAAATTTTGGCCCAGGCTTTTAGTAAAGTGAAAGCTACCGCTTTCTCTTAGTTTTCGAATTTTTTCCATGGGTGTCATATCATTTCCTACTCCCTTGATGGTGGTGGAATGTAACCTGATTTCCTATAGCCTGCCTTACTCCAGTACATATACTTTAACCGGTTGCCTTCCAAAACGCAAGGCTTCGGAGCGACTTTCGTAATACAAGTCAATTCTTTTTCCTTTGATAGCGCCTCCCGTATCTTCGGCGCTGGAAATGCCATAATTACTGCCTCCGTTAACGGATTCTACATATAGCTTTGTTCCCAGCGGTATCACATTCGGATCCACCGCCACTACTCCCGGACGCACCCGGGTGCCGCTTCTGGTAATCCCGTATTGAGGATGGCCAGGATGCTTACCGGTACTATGATAACCGGCATCGTAGGCGGTAGCTTCCATCGTATACACTTTTTTGTAATGCAGCAGTTCACCGGAATCGGTGATGAGCACATTTTCTTTGCCTTTTTCAATGATTTTGTCCTGTGCTTCTTCTAAAACATGCCTTTCATCTACGGTAAAACCACTGAGGGTGCCATCATGATAAACCAAGGTTTTCTGAAGGATCTGACGTCCGGGACTTCCTTCCTGCACTACTCTGGTTTCGCCCGGTTCCAGATCCGCTGTGTATTTGGTAATTGTCTGGTAAGGGACTTCTTCTACATCGTTGTCTGGCTCGGTGTTTACTCGGGTGATGCGAATTTCCATTTCTGGTTTTAGCCTGTTCATCGGTGCCGGGTGTATCCGGTCATCTTTTTCTAAAACGACTTCTACCTGATCTAACAGGGCTTTCACATGAGGTTCGGCGGTATAAATACGATGTTTCTCGCCATCTACTTCCAAAGTAACAGGAAAAACATCTTTTACTTTTATGGTCATTCCATTGGTTGTTTTTTCTTCTAAAGCTGGGCTTACTTGTTTTTGGGAGCTGATTTGAATATTGGCTTCTGCCAGTACCTCTTCCACCGTATGTTTCCGACTCTCAACCACTAACGTCTGTTCGCCCGCCTTAATAGTAACTTCTCTCTTATCCGGATGCACAAAAGCCGTTGTTACCATCATTGTAATCAGTAATGGTATCAGCATCCATTTTAATTCTTTCATGACTTCCTCCTCTTTCTCTCTAAAACTCTTGTATTATCTGCCATTCTCTGTTATTTGGCATAAAAAAAGACGCCTTATAAAAGCGTCCTTCATTCTAGTACAGTTAGAATATTATGTCAAGCAAATCCAGTTCTCTTTCAAAAATGAGAGGGGTGAAGCTTAGTTTTTTCAAAGATTGTCGCTTCTATGACAATTATGTTTCAAAGAAGCAGATGCGTTAGGTTTCGGCGAAAGCTTTGATGGATAGTTTTCGATGATCCGGATGACTCAGATCAACCAGTTGGTTTGTCGGTTTTAGCTTAATAATCGGGCGATAGACATACACCCGGGGAACAAAGATGACTTCGCCTGTCCGACCATCACTTAAACGGACCATTTGCCCCAGAAAACAGTTTCCGATGCGATTAAGGAAGATATACAGAATCCTCGTGTCTAATTGATCCATATACTCACTTTCCATAATTTTAACGGCTTCAAAGGGTGTTTTCTTTTCTCCTTTACTGTTCGGAGAAGTCAGGGTGTTATAAACATCAGCGATGGCAATGATTCTTGCCAGTATCGGAATTTTTTCCTGTTTCAGGCCTAATGGATATCCGCTTCCATCGCTTCGTTCATGGTGTAATAGAATGGCCTGCAGCATATCGTAATTAATAAAATCATAATGTTTTGCCAGCTCATACCCAATGACCACATGTTTTTGATATTCCAGTTCTTCATCGGCTGAAAGTTTGTTTTGCGCCAGAATAAGTTCTGAGGAGAGCTGTTCTTTTCCTAAATCGTGGAGCAATGCGCTTAAGGTAAGGTTTTTCATCTGTGGCGAAGTTAATTCCAGCCAGGTTCCAATAGAATGACTAATAATGGTTACCTGATAATAATGGGCATAAAGATCTCGATAGTCTTTTTTAATGGTTTCGATTAATTGAAAAACGTTGACGGTTCCGTCGTAGCTTTTCAGGATTTTGATCACCTGTGCTTCCAGCCGATCCTTCGAAACTTCTTCTCCCTTTACCATACGCTGAAAATCTGTTTTAATGGTTTCTTTTTGCTCCTGATACCGGTCCTGAAAGGCTTTTGTTTCCATTTGCCTTTTTTTCTGAAGCCGGGCTTCTTCCCGTGCTGTAAGGTCCAGTGGCTGGGTTTCAGCGGGAATAACCGGTTCCTGCTCTGGTTTTTTAGCTTTTACGGGGTATTTTGTAGAATGTAGCCTAATTCTGACCTGTTCCACTTTATGTAAGGTCAGAAATTGTTTTAACTTTGCCACATCATCTACTACAAAGCCAGCGGCAATTAGCACATGGCCATTTTTATTAAAAACGTCTTCCGCTATTACCATGCCCGGTTTTAACTCGTCAAGATGTTGTAACGTTCGATAACTTTCCTTCGGTTCTTTGATGGGGTTACTCATAGGGAGCCACCTGCCTTAGATTTGATTATATTATCTTTCATTATACTTTATATTTCGAAGCTTTGGCAGGAATACTTTAGTCTATCCCGAAAATAGGGAGCAATTAGGCCTCCAGACCCCGTAGCAAAGATGCTTCGCAGTTTACGTTCATATCCTCACAGGGTACCTGTGCCCTGCATTTGATCTGTTTGATTTGTTCGATTTGAAAAAACTGTTTGGCGATTGTCTTCTTGGTGCTGAACCACATCTCCACTGAACCGATTGATTAGAAGTGTCAGGGGCTTTTCATTTTTTTCTAGCTTCAGATCACATTGCCAATAACCGATGGCTACATGTTCTTTTTCTTCTACCTGTATTTCCGGTGTCCAAAAGCTTTTGTAGAATCTGGTAACATGCTTAAACCCTTGCTCTTCAGCTATTTGAAAGCATTGTTTTCGACTTAGTCGTGGGTTCATTTGTTTTCCTTCCTGAATCTGTTCCGTTTCCGGATCCTCTTTTGTACGAATAACCTCCCCGTCTATACTATTGACCCAATAAAGGTGCTCAATGATTTTAGGCTTCAACCCAAAGGCTCTTTTAATTCTCATTTCTACTCGAAGAATATGAAAGGGAATATGAACCGCTTCCACGTTCTGAATTTCAAAAGCTTCTTTTCGCTTTTTGTCCATGAAGGTATTTACTATGTTCATGGCTTCTTTCTTATCAATCATTGTTTTGATCCGATTCATTGGCATCGCCTCTCCTTATTAATACCGGTGGATGGCTTCCATGCTAAACGTATCTTCCCGAAAGTCTTTTAGATAGGGAATGTCGGCTCTTGCTTGATAAATATCCTTCCGATTGATGTCGGTTATCAGGATGGTTTCTTTATCTTTTGGTGCTTCATTAACCACAATGCCTTTTGGATTAACCACTTTGCTTTTCCCACAAGCACCATTATCAATGGTGTTAACGCCCATCGTAAAAAGGCCATTGTAAAGAGCGGCTGCCGGTAGATCGATGTCCCATCGTGGTTCACCGGTCAAACTCCATACAGAAGGGGCCAGAATAAGTTCTGCTCCTTTCAAGGCTTGAATACGTGGCGGCTCTGGAAATTCAATATCATAACAAATCATAATGCCAATCTTTCCTAAAGGTGTTTCATACACTGGGTAATGATCACCAGCTCGGAACTTCGTTGATTCTTCCCCCCATAAGTATACTTTTCTCATATTTCCCTGCAACTGTCCTTGATCGTTAACCAGGATAGCGGAATTATAAATGACGCCGGGCATATGGGTTTTTTCTGCGTAGGGAGCTACAATGTGAAGTTGTTTTTCTTTTGCTACCTTTGCCAGTTCCTGGTACATGACTCCGTCAGGATATTCGGCCGTCTGAAAAAATTCCTGTTGGGTGAGATGATATCCCTGATAAAACAGTTCTGGCAAACAGATCAGTTCCGCACCATCTCTCGCTGCTTTTTCTATCAGATCAATCGCCTTATCCAGATTATGCTTTGTCTCTTTCATGACAGATTTCATCTGAATTGCCGCTATTTGATACTGGCTTTTCATGGGGACCTTCCTCCTTTGTTCGTATTTCTTTTCTTAGCCACTTTTTCTTTTAACATCTATCTGTCTGTAGTCAAAGCAAACGATCGCCTGAGGGGACTGAGTTCAAGCAATCGATTTGCTTTGGCTACGGGACAGGCTCATGAGGTGGATGATTTTGATGATGGTAATGATGCTTATGATGCCTTCTTTCTTCTGAGAGCTCGAACGCCTTCTTGTATTTCTTCCGGCGGTGCCGGTGTCATTAAACTGACAATGTAGGTAACCACATAGGTGGCTAGAGCTGCCGGGAAGGCCTGGAATATATTGGTGGTACCTTCAAGGCCAAGGAAAGACCATAGTACCAGCAGGATAAATCCGGTGGACAAGCCGGCAATAGCTCCTTCTCTGGTGGCCCTTGGCCAGTAAAGACCCAACAACACCGGGCCTCCAAAGAGACCGAGGGTATTCCATCCAAACCAGGAAATAATTAATACAGAACCCCCGCGAAGACTTAACAGTACCCCTAGCACTCCAAGCACCAAGGTTGCTACCCTTCCATAGTAAAGGGCTTTTCGTTTATCCAGATCCGGTTTGAAAATTTTTATATAGAAATCATTTACTAAGGTAGAACTTCCCATAATAAGCATTGAATCGGCGGTGGACATAATCGCCGCTAAAATACTCCCGATAAAAATACCGGCAAAAATAGGGTGCGTCATGGTCGTAAAGAACTGGATCAATACGGTTTCTGTATTTCCGGCCATTGGCAGACCAGATGCCTCAGGAAACTGAGTTCTCATATAAAGAGCGGCCAGAAACGTACCACCAAAAAGGATGGATTGGATAAACACAGCCATTAATCCGGACAAGTTAAGGGTTTTCGCATCTTTGGCAGCCATGTATCGAACCATCAGTGTTGGCTGACCGATCCAACTAAAAATTCCATCCCCCATAAATAGAGAAATTCCATAAATGATGGCCGGCATGGTTGCAAAAGGTGATATAATGAAATCAGGGTCTGTTTTGGCGATTTCAGCCGCACCCATCGATAATTCTCCTATCCCCCCAGATAGAGCGATGGCAAAGGCTCCTGCCATTGCAGTCCCTAACACCATTAAGATTCCTTGGATAAAATCGGTCCAGCAGATGGCTAACAATCCACCCAACATGGTCCAGGCGACAAACATAATAGCAGCCAGTACGATGGTAGTGGAATAATTCCAACCTAAAACAGCTTCAAAGGTAACGCCAAAAGCTACCAATTGACCATTCACGTAAGCAATGGCGGCCGCCAGTATAATCAACGCTGAAATAATGCGTAATATCCGGCTTTTATCGTAATAACGGGCTTCTAAAACATCCGGTATGGTAATCGCTCCTACGTTTTCCGAGTATTTCCGGACCATTTTACTGACTAAGGCAAAACTTAGAAAAATCCCTACCGTTGCGCTGGGCACCATCGTCCAGACACCTTCAAACCCGGAACGATATACATATCCTGCCAAGCCTAAACCTAGCCAACCGCTCATTCCTGTAGCGCTAAATGTAAAGGCCATGACATAGGATCCAATGCCTCTTCCTGCCAGTACGTAATCTTCTAACCCTTTCATTCTTTTCGATGCCACGTATCCAATACCTACCAGCATCAGTAAATAGAGTATTAAAAAAAACTGAATCATCGGCAATGCTTGTTCCATTTTCATTCCTCCTTATCCGTAGGTTGTTAATCTTTACCCTGCTGATTCCTGTAATAGATAATTGATGCAATGTAGGAGCCGATGGCCGGTATCAGAATGAACAGCCATGTACTCATTGGAACTCTATCCATCTTGGCGCCTCCTTTCCTTAAGGTATTTCCCTTATGAATGAACCTCCACTTCTTTGCTGAATTTTTTATGTTCCTTCAGTTCCTGAACATCTTTCATTACATGAGGTGGAGGATTGGAAGTGATTAAGCTAACCAGCCAGGTTGCCAGCAGCGCAATGCCACAGGCTGGCAGCGCCTGAAAAACGTTCCATCTTTCTGTTAAGCTCCATAGGTTCCAAATCACCAATACAGCAAAACCGCTGGTAATTCCGGCAATAGCCCCTTCCTTTGATGCTTTATCCCAGTAAAGGCCTATGATGAGAGGCATCCCTACAATACCGAGAGCCGTCCATCCAAACCAGGAACTCCATAGGACAGAACCGCTGTTTAAGGAGATCAGAATAGCGATTAGTCCCAACCATAGAATCAATATTCTACTCACCAGCACTAAATGCTGTTGAGTAGCCCGAGGACGATAATAGCTATAGATATCATTCACCACCACTGAGGTGGCCATAATGAGTAAAGAGTCTGCCGTAGACATAATGGAAGCCATAATCGCTCCAATGAAAATGCCGACAAAAACGGGATGCGAAGTGGTAAAAAAGAATTGAATCAGCACGGTTTCTGTATCGCCACTATATGGAAGCAAGGCCGGGTCGGGAAACTGGGTACGCATATACACAGCGGCCAAAAACACGCCGATAAATAACACTAGTTGGATCGTAATGGTTAATATGGCTGCTTTGCCAAAAACCCTGGTGTTCTGTGCTGCCATGTATCGGCTCATTAAGGTTGGTTGTCCTATCCAGTTAAAAATACCGTCTCCAATAAACATGCTGACGCCCATCACCACTACGGAAAAGCTGGCAAAGGGGGTGATAACAAAGTCTGGATAGCTGTGACTGACAACGGCCGCTTTTTCGGACAATTGCCCCAGTCCGCCAGCATAAACAATGGCCAACCCACCGGTAACCAAGCTGCCGACAATCATCAGAATTCCCTGGATAAAATCAGTCCAGCAAACGGCATAAAATCCTCCCATGACGGAATACGTAATCATAATAACGGCTGCGGCTACAATGGCTAACTGAAAATTCCAGCCAAAAACCAGGTTCAGTATTTTGCCAGTTGCTAACAATTGTCCGCTGATATATGCAACAGAAGCAATGCATATGGTCAGGGAAACGGCAAGGTTTAAGGTGTTTCCTGTATCGTAAAAACGTTTTCGCAAGAGCTCTGTTGCTGTTAACGCTCCTATTCTTTCAGAATATCGTCGTACTTTTTTAGCAATAAGGGCGTAGCAAATGATAATGCCGATCGTAGCACTCGGTACGAGAATCCAGAGGCTCTGAAACCCTGCTTCATACGTATAACCGGCAAACCCAAGTGCCAGCCAGCCACTCATTCCTGTTGAACTTACCGTAAGGGCTAAAGGCATGGACTTTAGTCTTCTGCCGGCCAGTACAAATTCTTCCAGATTCGTCATGCTCCGGTAGGCAAAAATACCGGTGATCAATAAGGAAATAAAGTATACAAAGAGGAAACCGGTGACCATATAATTAAAATCCATGATTTCTCCTCCCGAAATTTTCCTTCTGGTAATAGTGAGATGCAAAGACTATGCCAGAAGTTTTTTGATTGGCTTTTCTGATTTTTCAAGCATTTGCCTCTTCAGTGACCTTTCTTCAATGCAAATCTTTTCATAGCTTCCAGTGATTGATCTGATTTATATTCGTCGCATTTGTCGATATTAGATCCGTTTTCTTACTTGTATGCCTAAGATTTCAATTGCTTTTAATCCTAATCATGGCTATGAAATATATTTCATAGCCATTGCATCAGATTTCATAGTCGCTGATTTTGTACATCAGGGAACGATGACTGATCCCTAATAAACGTGCCGCTTCTGTACGGTTTTGATCCGTTTCTTCCAGTGCTCGTCTGATCATTTCTTTTTCAATTTTTATTTTTGCTTTTTCCAAGGTCCTTTTTAAGTTTCTTTCTTCCTGGGGAATCATGATATCTATTTCATTGCTTTGTATCTGAATTTTATCTTGTATATGACGCAGATCAATCCATTCTCCTTCACATAGGGTCAGGGCACTTTCGATGATATGCTCCAGTTCTCGTACGTTTCCAGGCCATGAGTATTGAAGCAACGCTGTCATTACTTCCCTATTAACGCCTTTCACCCTTCTTTGATACCGTTGATTATATTTATCAATAAAATGATCTATCAACAAGGGAATGTCTTCTTTTCTCTGTTGCAGGGATGGTAAGTCAATATTGACCACGTTCAGGCGATAATAAAGGTCTTCCCGGAAGTTTCCTTTCTCTACTTCTTCTTTTAACTGCTTATTCGTTGCAGCCAAAATCCGTACGTCCACCACCGATGTCTCCAAAGCCCCTACTTTCCGTACTTCTTTATCCTGCAGCACTCTCAAAAGTTTTACCTGTAAAGAATGACTCATTTCACTTATTTCATCCAGAAGGATCGTGCCACCTTCTGCCTGTTGAAACAAACCCGTTTTTTCCCCAACAGCACCGGTAAAGGCTCCTTTCGCATAGCCAAAAAACTCTGATTCCAGAAGATTTTCCGGAATCGCAGCACAGTTAATGGGAACAAAGTGATGCTTATGCCGCGGACTATTAAAGTGTAATGCTCTGGCGATCATTTCCTTTCCTGTGCCACTATCACCACTAATTAGCACAGAAGCATCATAAGAAGCTACTTTCTCAATAATATCAAAGACATTTCTCATCGCTTTGCTTTTCCCGATAACATTCTCAGAAAACTTATATTTTTCTTCTAAAGCTTGGCGATACACCTTGTTTTCTCGTTCCATTTGCCGATATTTCATGATTCGATTCACTATGCGAATCAAATCATCGTTTCGAAAAGGTTTTGTCACATATTCTTCGGCGCCCATCTTAATGGCTTCCACGGCTGATTCCACGCTGCCATAAGAGGTAATTAAGACAAAGGCTGTATTAAGATGGTGTTTTTCCTTAAGTTCCAATAAGGATAAACCATCCTTTCCAGGAAGTTTGATGTCTGTAATGACAAGGTCATAAGCCATCGACAAAATTCGGTTTTCTCCTTCTATTCCATCCTTCACGCCATCTACCAGGTATCCTTCCTCTTCCAAGAGATAGATTAATACTTCCCTTAGATGCCCTTCATCTTCGATAACCAGTAATCGTTGCATCCCTGTCCCTCCTTGATAAGTCCTATGCCTCTCCTATGGGTAAACGAATGATAAACTCGGTTCCAGCCTGTTCTTCGGTTTTCACTTTAATGCTTCCTTGATGAGCCTCGATAATCTGTTGGCAGATATAAAGTCCCAGCCCAGATCCTTTTCCTACAGGTTTGGTCGTGTAAAACGGGTCAAAAATATGGTCGATATCCTTGTCTTCAATCCCTTTTCCTGTATCTCGAATACCGATCTGCACGGTGCTTTGCTTTTTCATTGTTCGTACAAAGATACTGCCTTCTGCTTCGATGACCTGAAACGCATTTAAGAAGATATTGGCAAATACCATTTCCAGCTTGGTTGCATCCCCAGAAATCCTTGGTAGGTTGGTGCCATAGTCTTCATAAATAGTGACCTGGGCATTTTTTCTTTTCTCCGGAATGGTTTTGATCGATTGTTTTACCACTTCGTTTATATCCAGTGGATGATTTTCAAGAGGCTTGTTTCCTGAAAAATAGAGAAATTCTTTAATAATCCCATCAATCCGATCCGCATCCTGTTTGATCTTTTCCACATATTCCTGTCTTTTTTCTGTCGGAAGCTTCGGTCGTTTCAAAACTTGGCACATACTGGAAATGGATGCCAGCGGATTTCCTATTTCATGAGCAATGCCCGAAGTGACCCTTCCCATGGCGGCTAATTTTTCGGAAATAATCAGTTTTTTGCGGATATGCTCTGCTTCTGCTGAAGCAGACTGTAGGTTCTGATTCACCCGAATAAATTGATTAAGAATCACTTCTGAAAACTTCATCAGCACTTTTACAAGAATGCCTCCTCCTATAAAAATGGTGATGAAAAACATCGCCCGGTAAACGTTTTCATCCGGCAGGAGTCGAGCCGTTTGCGTAAAAAGAAGTACCACTCCTTCCGGGTCTGTTTCCCGGTTACTGTTAACCACAGCATACCCCATCATCATCTGACGGCCATACTGCCCGTAAGCATCATATTCTTTATGGCCGGATACCTGTTTTGGAGAAGTGTCCTCTATTTCTCTTATCCACTGAATAATTGCTTCTTTTTCCTGCAAAAGTGGTTCTGTCTGCTGATCGTTTGTATAAAGGATTTTGCCGTTTTTATGAAGAAGATACAGTGTTTCACGGTAATGACGACCAATGATTCTGTCATAATCTTCCTGAGAGGCATTATCCAGCTCTAGGAAACCATCTTTCATATCTTGGATGACATTTGAAGAAATTCTGTAAGCCTTTTCTTCTATATCTTGTCCAAGCCCTTCCTTAATCATGGCATTATAATTGATGTTTTGGTAAATCAGAAGAATAATCATCATGATAGGAAGTATCAGCATTCCCATAATCAGAGCAAATATTTTATTGCGAAGCCTTTTAAGAATCTTTTGTTCGTTCATTCTACCGGCTCCTTTCAAAAGCAGAGATGCTTTGCGACTGTTATATGTACGTCTGTTGTATTTGAAAATTGAAAAACGTTGCAGAGACGAAGTTTCTTCTTTTCGGCTCCACAACGCTCTGCATTTGAATGCTATTGGTTTTATCTGAAATGATTTATTTGATTTGAAAAAACTGTTTGGCGTTTTCCATGGTTTGATGAGCTACGGCTTCCGGGGTTATTCCCTTGGCTTGGGCAATAGCTTCGGCTACATAAGTTACCATGGCCGGCTGATTCCGTTTCCCACGATAGGGCACCGGTGTCAGATAAGGACAATCTGTCTCAATAAACAGTTTTTCGAGAGGAACCTGTTCGGCTACTTCTCTGGTTTTCCGAGCATTTTTAAAGGTAATGGGACCGGCTAAGGAAATATAGATCCCTCTTTTAACATATTCCATCGCCATCTCGGCGCTACCGGAATAGCAGTGCATGACGCAGCCGGTTTTGGCAACACCAGCTTCTTTGATCAGGTCAAAAACGTCTCCATGGGCATCCCGGTCATGAATGATGACCGGCAATTCCAGTTGTTTTGCCAGTTCAAGCTGTTCTTGAAAGCACTTTCGCTGAATGTCTCTTGGAGAAAAGTCATAATGAAAATCAAGGCCGATTTCGCCAATCGCCACTACTTTTTCATGGCGAGACCATGCTTCTAATTGTTGTAAATCATCTGCCTTTTGATTTTGAGCGTCATGGGGATGAATGCCTACGGCGGCATATATTTCCGGATAGGTTTCGGCCAGATCCAAAGCCTTTTTTGAACTCTCCATATCCGCTCCCGGATTAAGCATCAGGGAAATTCCGGCTTCCTTGGCTGCTTGAATTACCTGCTCCCGATCCGGGTTGAATTTTTTGTCGTCTAAATGTACGTGACTGTCAAAATACATAAAATATGCTCCTTTGCTTTTCCTAGCTTACAGAACTGCCATCCGGCAGGGCTTTATCCACGGTGAGAAGGCCCAGTTTTCCGTCTCCTTCTGCTGCCATAATCATTCCCTGGGATTTAATGCCCCGCAGTTTAATTGGTTTTAAGTTTTGTAGGTAAATAACGGTTTTTCCCACCAAATCTTCCGGCTGGTAATCCTGAGCAATTCCTGAAACTACCTGTCGGGTTTCTTCGCCTACCTGAAGCTGAAGCACCAGCAAACGATCTGCTTTTGGATGCTTTTCTGCCTCTTTGACAAGGGCTACTCTCAGATCAATTTTAGCAAAATCGTCAATGGTAATTTCTTCTTTTTTTTCTATCTTTTCTTCCGCCGTTTTGGTTTCTTTTGATCCACCGGAGGCTTGTTGAATTTTGTTGGCATAAGCGTCGTTATCCGCCGCCAGTTCTTTTGCTTCCTGTTCAATCTTTAGTCGCTTGAAGAGCGCTTCTCCCTTTTTCACTTTTGTACCGGCAGGAATTTTATCAAAGACTTTTGCATCTTCCCAGGTCATCAACTCACTGATCTCCTGTAGTCCTAATTGTTGTTGAATTTCTGCCGCTGTATGTCCCATAAAGGATTTAATAAGGATACTGACAATGCGGATGCTTTCGGCCAGATGTTTCAACACTGTATCTAACCGATCTTTCTGGCTTTGCTCTTTGGCTAAAATCCAAGGGGTGGTTTCGTCGATATATTTATTGGATCGGCGAACAATTTTCCAGATGCTTTCCAGAGCTTCATGGAACTGAAGGTCATCAATCAATGTTTCTACCTGATCAGCCGTGGAAACCGCCAATGTTTTCAATTCATCATCCAGGGCTTCTTTTTGTTTTTCTGTCGGTACGATGCCTTCATTATACTGTTCGATCATGGCTACCGTCCGGCTGACTAAATTACCCAGATCGTTGGCTAAATCCGAATTATACCGTTGTAGGAATAAGGTGTTGGTAAAATTCCCATCCTGACCAAAGGTGAATTCCCGCAGCAGGAAGTATTTTAAGGCATCAATTCCGTATCGTTTAATAAAGGGTTCTGGATAGACAATATTACCTTTGGATTTAGACATTTTATCTTCTCCGAAAAGAATCCATCCATGACCAAAAACTTTTTTCGGCAAGGGCAGCTCCAGTGCCATTAACATGGCTGGCCAGATAATGGTATGAAAACGCACAATTTCTTTTGCCATTAAGTGAACGTCTGCCGGCCAATATTGGTGATAGGCTTTCGGATTTTCTTCTGATCCGTAGCCCAGGGCGGTAATATAGTTGGAAAGTGCGTCCAGCCATACATAGATCACATGTTTTTCATCAAAGGGAACCGGGATTCCCCAGTCAAAGCTGGTACGGGAAACACATAGGTCTTCCAGTCCGGGTTTGAGAAAGTTGTTCAGCATCTCATTTTTTCTGGATTCCGGCAGGCATATTTCCGGATGCTTTTCATAATAGTCCATTAAAGGTTCCTGGTACTTAGAAAGTTTGAAGAAATAGGCTTCTTCTCTGGTAATATGAGCTTCCCGTCGGCAGTCCGGACATTTATGCCCTTCTTCTAACTGGGTTTCTGTCCAGAAAGATTCGCAAGGTGTACAATACCAACCTTCATACTCATCTTTATAGATATCGCCTTTATCATACAGTTGCTGAAAAATTTTCTGAACCCCTTTTTTATGAATATCGTCGGTGGTTCGGATAAAAATATCGTAGGATATTTCCATGCTTTCCCATATTTTTTTGATGTCTTCTACCATTTGATCCACGTATGCTTTTGGTTCCATTCCTTGAGCTTTTGCGGTGGACTGTATTTTTTCTCCGTGTTCGTCCGTACCAGTCAAAAATGTAACGTCATAACCCATTTCTCTTTTAAAGCGGGACATCACATCCGAAGCCACTGTGGTATACGTGTGGCCTATATGAAGTTTTCCACTGGGGTAGTAGATCGGGGTGGTGATATAAAATGTTCCTTTGTTTCCTTTGTTTCCTTGTTGCCTTTCTTTTTCCTGAATCAATGAAATTCCTCCTCTTCCATCATCGACGGTTAGTGCTTCTACTATAACGGAAATCGGCTTTGTATGTCAAGATAACCCAGTCTTCTCAGGTTTTTCAGCTTGCTTTTTTTCTTTTTCCTTTTTTCTTTTTTCCTCCTTTCTCTTTCATTGACTTTTCTCAAAGGATAAAGGATAATCAATAGTTAAGATAGCTTCCGGCAAGCCGTCGAAAAAATAAACCAAGCCATCCGGTAGAAAGTGAGGATTATTATGAGCAATCTGTCGCTATTGACAGACTTTTACCAGCTAAGCATGATGCAGGGATATTGGGATAATGGATTAGGAGAAGATGAGGTAGTTTTCGATGTGTTTTTCCGCAAAAACCCTTGTAACAACGGCTTTACCCTGATTGCCGGCGTGGAGTCGGTCATTGATTACATAGAAAATCTGGCTTTTGATGAAGCCGATTTGGATTATCTGAAAAGCGTCGGCTTTCAGGATGGATTTTTAGACAAGTTACGGCATTTTCGTTTTACCGGTACGATCGATGGTGTTCCGGAAGGTACGGTGATGTTTCCTCAGGAACCGGTGATGCGGGTGAGAGCTAATTGTTTTGAAGCCCAGCTGATTGAATCAACCATTCTAAACCTAATTAATTATCAGTCTTTGATTGCCACCAAAGCCGCCCGTATTTGTGAGGCGGCTCAGGGGGATGCGGTGTTTGAGTTTGGCCTTCGCCGAGCTCAAGGGCCGGATGCGGCGATTTTAGGTTCCAGAGCCGCCTATATCGGCGGATGTGTGGCCACTTCCAATGTGTTAGCCGGCCAGCAGTTTGGTATTCCGGTGGTGGGAACCCATGCTCATAGCTGGATTCAGAAGTTTGATTCGGAGTTGGAAGCTTTCCGGGCCTATGCCAAAACCTATCCGGACAAATGCCTGTTGCTAGTAGATACGTATAACACCTTAAAAAGCGGTGTTCCCAACGCCATTACGGTTTTTCAGGAACTCCGGCAACAAGGTTATGAACCGAAAGGAATCCGGATCGATTCGGGAGACCTGTCCTATCTGACCAAAGTTGCCCGGGAGCAACTGGATGCGGCTGGATTTCCCAATGCGGCGATTATTGCTTCCTCTGATTTGGATGAGGATAAAATTCATTCCCTTAAAATGCAAGGTGCCCGAATTGATAGTTGGGGAGTTGGCACCAATTTAATTACCTCCAGTAACTGTCCGGCCTTGGGTGGTGTTTATAAACTGGTGGCAGCGGAACAAAAGGGGGTCCTGGAACCTAAAATTAAAATCTCGGACAATCCCCAGAAAATCACGAATCCCGGCTATAAAAAAGTAACCCGTATTTATGACGAAAGCGGGCTTTTTGCTTTAGCCGACCTGATTATGTTGGAAGATGAGCAGATTGATGAAACCGAACCCCTTACCATCTTTCACCCTATTTATACCTGGAAAACCAAAACCTTCCGTCGTTATTCCTTAAAAGAACTGATGATTCCTTACTTTCATCAGGGAAAAGCGGTTTACCAGAAGCAATCTGTCCGGAATGTGCGAAGTCATGCTCAATTGGAGCTGGACAGCCTGTGGCCGGAATACAAACGGCTGCAGTTTCCTCAGATCTATAAAGTGGATCTCTCCAAAAAACTTTGGAAGCTGAAACAGGAAATGATGCATCAGCATCAACATCAGGAACCTTAAGCCTAGGATCCAACCCTGCTTCATTTCCAGCCGAGAGGATGAATGATCTTGACAACCACTGAATCCTACCGGTTCCAGGTACAGCCAGGAACCCTATACCTTTGCCCCACCCCTTTGGGAAATTTGGGGGATATGACCCTTCGTTCTCTGGAAGTGTTGAAGCAGGCTGATCTGATTTATGCCGAAGACACTCGCCGAAGCTTAAAGCTGCTGACCCATTTTGACATCCGAAAACCTCTTTTCAGCTATCACGACCATAATCGGAGGGAAAAAGAAGGAGTCATCCTGGAAGAACTGAGAAAAGGAAACACCATCGCTCTGGTTACCGATGCGGGAATGCCCGGCATCTCTGATCCGGGGACCGATATGGTGCAAGCTTGTCTACGGGAATCTTTGCCCTTTGAAGTGCTTCCCGGACCTTCTGCTATGCTGATAGCCTTAGTAGCTTCCGGCCTTTCAACAGAACGTTTTGCCTTTGAAGGGTTTCTTCCCCGGGATAAAAAGCAGCGGCGACAAGCCTTGAACAAGGCAGCGGACGACTCTCATACCCTTATTTACTACGAAGCACCTCACCGGATCAAAGCAACGCTTAAAGCCATGCTGGAGGCTTGGGGTAACCGGAAAGCCTCCCTTGGCCGGGAACTAACCAAAAAACATGAAGAATGGCGCCGAAAAACCCTAGAAGAGTTGCTAAGGGACTTTGAGGCCTCCGAAACTCCTCCCAAAGGAGAAATGGTGTTGGTGGTAGAAGGAGCTGATGAGGCGGTGCTGGCTGAAGCGGCTCGCGACGCCTGGAAGGATATCAGTCCCCAAGCCCATGTTGCCCTTCTGATGGAAGCTGGAAAAGATAAAAAAACCGCCATCAAAGAGGTGGCGGTGGTAAGAGGCATTCCCAAACGGGATGTTTACCAGCTCCTTCATCAGGACTGATAACATTCCAATAGTTCTGGCGTATAATTCCCTTCTTTGTCGTACACAAAGAGGGGTTTTTTAAGCTTTAGTTCCGGTCGGGCATTTTTCACAAACTGTACCAATACCAGGTTTGGCTTTTTATCCTGACGAGGATGAACCATCTGCATCCATTTGGCTTCCAGTCGGTTTTGCCGGGACAGGGTCATCATGTCCACCAACCGATCCGGACGATGAACCAGATAGAAGCGGCCGCCCGGTTTCAGTAAATAGGCGGTTTGTACCATCAGGTCCCATAGGGTCATCATCACCTCATGGCGGGCAATGGCTTTATCCTGCCGGGGATTCTTCAACCCATCGGCGGCCAGATAAGGTGGATTGCTCACCACCACATCAAAACTGGAAGGTGGAAAAAGAGGAGCGATGCTTTTAATATCTTCCTTTAAGACCTTAATCCGATCCTCCAACCCATTCATCTGAACATTGCGCCGGGCTCGTTCACTGGCTTCTTCCTGTATTTCAATGGCTGTAAACTGACCTTTTCTTTTTTTTCCGGCCAGCAGGATGGGGATCACCCCATTACCGGTACCTAAGTCCATTACTTGATCCCCGATCCGGATTTCTGCAAAATGACTAATCAAAACCGCATCCATTCCAAAGCAGAAGGATTTTGGATCTTGAATCAGGTGAAACCCCTGGCACTGTAAATCATCCAGCCGCTCTCCCGGTTTCAGCCATTGTTCTTTCATTTCTTATCCTCCAGCTCTTTCACTTCTTTTTCCAAAGGTTTTTCATCCAGCTGATCTTTCAGTTTCTTTTTGCTTACCAGCGTTACTTCATCGACGGAAAAACATTTTATCTCTTCCACATCATCTACTGGGTTTTTAATTTTTACCTTTAGTTTCCCGCACAGGATAACGCTTTCCGTTACTTCCCCTACGCCCAGCTCTGTTTTGACTTTACTTCCCACGGCTGGCATTCGGCGAATCATGTCGTTATAATGTTCATGTTCATAGCGTAGGCAGCAAAACAGCCTGCCGCAGATGCCGGAGATTTTGGTAGGGTTTAGGGACAGATTTTGTTCTTTCGCCATTTTTATGGTAACTGGATCAAAATCGCCCAGCCAGGTAGCGCAGCATAAGGATTTACCGCAAGGCCCGATGCCACCTAATAGTTTGGCTTCATCCCGAACACCAATTTGACGCAGTTCAATCCGAGTCTTAAACACCGATGCCAAGTCTTTCACTAACTCCCGGAAATCGATCCGTCCGTCTGCCGTAAAGTAAAATATAATTTTATTTTTATCAAACGTGAATTCTACATCCACTAGTTTCATCTCTAATTGATGGTTTGCGATTTTCTCCGTTGCCACCTGAAAGGCTTCTTTCTCTTTTTCTTTGTTTTCCTTATGCATCTGAAGATCTTCTTCCGTCACCAACCGGATCACTTTTTTCAGTGGTGCTACAATCTCTTTGTCCGTTACTTCTTTAATACCCACCACCACGTCTCCCAGCTCGGTACCACGGGCGGTTTCCACAATCACCTGATTTCCTTTTGCTACCTCCAGATCCTGGGGATCAAAATAGTAAATTTTACCGGCTTTCTTAAACCGGACACCAATCACACGATGTTTATTGTCACTCATTCTTATTTCCTCCCTGTTGCTTCTACTTTTTGCTTCTACTTTTTGCTTCTCTATCTTTTGCTTCTCTTTTTTGTTACTGCGTTTGTAGGCTTTATTCTATCAGATTTTTCTTCTGAAATCATTTTTTTCAGTGGTTTTCCCTTCTTTTTCTGTTTCTTCTTGACAAGATTCTTTCCTTTCTATTAAGATGACCCTATAGTCATGGAGGTGTTATCGATGCCAAAACCCGCTTTTTCTCGATTATCCGGAAAAAAACAGGATGCTTTTTTTGATCTGGCTTTAGAAGCCTTTGCCTACCAACCCTATACCCAAGCTTCTCTTTCAGCCCTGCTAAAAAAAGCTGGCATGGCTAAAGGCACCTTTTATCAATACTTTACGGGAAAGCTTGATCTTTACGACTATTTAGTCAATAATGTCTTTACCTTAAAGCAATTTTACCTTAAAAGTCACATGCCTGCAAACCCGGATGATTTTTTTCATGTTTTCGAAGCTTTATTACGATTGGAAACCGGTTTTCGACTTCAACACCCTTCTTTTCATTCTTTGCTGCTTTTTGCTACGGATCAGCGATTAAGCCCGCTTCCGCCCCAACAGATAGAGGAAATAAAAAACCATCATCAAAAGACATTGCATCCATTAATGGTTCGTCATCAATTAAAGGGTAGCATTGCAACGGATGCGGATGCATCTTTGGTTATTTTCTTTTGCCAGGTAATGATGGATGAATTTTATCGTTATGTCCTTCTTCAAACACAAAAGAAAAAAGAAGCTTCCTCCGAAGCTTCCGAATCCATGACATCCCAGGAAATTGCCAATGCTTCCCGACGTTTTATGAAGTTATTTCGCCGTGGTATCAGTGGCCAGCATCTTCGATAGTTCATGGCTATAGCTTGGTTCTTTCACCAACCTTACCATATTAATCAGCAAGGTTTCCACGATGAAGGCCAGATTTCCATGGAGCCTGATATCTTCCCGGCTAGTTTCCATCAATAGCTGAGCGGTCTGAAGGGATGCCCTGGTATAGCCGGCGACCTGTTTTTGGAGCCGATGTTTCTGATGCTGATGCACCAATAAATCCTCGGATCCTCCTATCAGTAAGATTTGTAAGTCTCTTAACCATTCCTGCCAAAAGTCTAAGGCCCATAAGGCTTGGCTTTTTTCTTGTTGCATAAAACTGCCTTTCTCAATTGCCAGGCCATAGCTTTTCTCAAGGATACTATCCGTTAGCTGAACAAAGGCTTTGTACTCTTCCTGATACGTTTCGTTCTCCAGCATTTCTACGGCTCTTTCCGGAATTCCATTGGCAAAAGCCGCCAGAGGAGCCGCTTTCTCCGGAGCCATTTGTTTTTCTTTCACCAAATAATGCTCTAATACCTGCCGTTCCACAGGTCGAAATACCAGGCGCTGGCATCTGGAGCGAATGGTGGGCAGTAATCGTTCCGGTGCCGGTGTTACTAAAATAAGCAATGAATGCTCCGGTGGTTCTTCCAGGGTTTTTAACAATGCATTTTGCGCCTGTAAGGTCATCGTATCCGCTTCCGGCAACACATATACCTTATGATCGCTTTCATAGGGTTTTAGGTAAATATCCTTTACCAGGTTTCGGATCATTTCCACAGTGACTACCGGCTCTTTTCCTTCTTCCTCTGAGCGAATCCATCGGAACTCGGCATGGGTTTCGGCGGCTACTTGACGACAGTCGTTACATTCTCCGCAGGGCTTTTTTTCCTGACGACACAATAGGACTGCCGCCAGCTCTTTTGCCATTTTCCGTTTTCCCAGACCGGCTGGTCCTTCAAACAAATATCCATGGGATAATTTTCCGTTTTCCAATGCCCGGCTCAGCACTTGTTTGATCGGCTCCTGACCAATGGTTTGTGTTAAAGATATGCTCACGTTTTCACTTCCTATCAATATTTATGGTATTCATCCACATCAACAACAAAAACCGTAGCGCCGCCGACCGTAACTTCTACAGGATGAGGAATAAACACACCAGTGGTTCCAGAAACTGGAGCCGGGGCTGTCAATAATTCTTTGCGAGATTTGCAGTTTTCATTGATCAGCTCTTTTACTTTCTCCACTTCCTCGTTTTCAACTCCCACTAACATAGTGGTGTTTCCTGCTTTTAAGAACCCTCCTGTGGTGGAAAGTTTGGTGACACGAAATTGATGTTCTGTTAATTCTTCTAATAATCGTTTGGCATCTTCGTCATGAACAATAGCAATAACTAGTTTCATCCTATAACCTCCTCACTTTCAATAAGGCAATTGATAATGCGTCACAGTGGGGACTCTCCACTTTTACCCTTTACCTTTTTCACTTATAAACCACCTTTATATAGTGATCAATGGTGCAGCGCATCATTTTTTGAATCCATGGAATGCTTTTATTTCCATCAATGGTAATGATTCGTTGGGGATTTTCTTCCGCCAGTTGCCGATAGCTCTGATAAATCTTTTCGTAAAAATCATGGGCCTGTTGTTCCAGGCGATCTTTCGGATCTCTTCCCTTTTTGCGGCGAAAGCTTTCTTCTGGCGTTAAATTAAACCAAAAGGTCATATCCGGCCATCGCCCCATTAGAGCCGGTTCGTTTATTTTCAGAACTTCCTCCATTCCCAGCCCCCTGCCAACGCCTTGATAGGCCAAGCTTGAATCTAGGAAGCGGTCACATAATACGATTTCTTCTCGCTGAAGGGCCGGTTGGATTACCTGACTGACATGCTGAGCCCGAGCGGCGGCATAGAGCAGGGCTTCTGTCCACGGGTGCATTTCTCCATGTTGCGGATCAAGAATAAGGTTGCGTATTTTTTCTGAAATAGGGGTGCCTCCTGGTTCCCGGGTAAGGCATACCCTATATCCCTGTTTTTCCAGATACTGTTTTAGTTGCTGCATCTGGGTAGTTTTTCCGGCACCATCCATCCCTTCCAAGGTGATAAACAACCCTTTTTTTTCTCCCATTGTTTCTTTCTGGTTTTCTGCCACTGAAAAACCCCCTCTGTTTTCCTTACTTTCTTACTTGCTTGCTTACTTATCGAAGGACGCTTATTTCTGTTTCTAGAAAATCCTGTCGCCTTTCCAACCATTGAATCAATGGTTCGGATATTTTTTCTCCTGGAAGGAGAACAGGAATTCCCGGTGGATAGGGAGCAATCATTTCCCCACTGATCCGGTTAATCGCCTGCTGCAGAGCAACCATTTCTTTCTCTGCATCCATAGCTTGTCGCAGACTAAGCACCCTCTCTGGCACTTCATGAAAAAACCCTTCTTCCCATGAGGATTTCAGATTCCGAGTCTCGACTGGGTAGTCACCTTGCTTTTTCCAGGCATCTTCCCTTACCCCTCTGATCGCTTCGACCAGTCGGTCAAAATCTTCTTTCCTATTACCAATGGTGGTAAGGGCTAAAACGCCCAGAGGATCGGCCATTTCCATCATCACCGCATATTGACTTGCCAACCGCTTATTCCATTCATACCCGCTAAGGCCGGTTCCATGCATATTGAACCAAAGACGGGTCGGATCATCTCCTGTTACCATGTCTATTTCCTGAACAGAGGCCAGTTGGCATCTGGTATTTTCAATGTTATCCAGTAGTTCTTCCATCCATGTTTTTCCTTTTTCTTCCAACATTCTCACCGCATTCTCCAGAGAAGCCATCAAAAGATAACTAGGGCTACTGCTTTGATGAATCTGTAACATCGTTTTTAACCGATGGCTATCGATCTGCTGTCCTTGCCGATGAAGGATGGAGGCCTGCGTTAGTGCTGGCAGTGTTTTATGGGTGCTTTGAACCACCAGGTCCGCACCAGCTTTTAAGGCCGTTGGCGGCATCCGGTCTTCTGCCAGAATAAAATGACTTCCATGTGCTTCATCTACCAATAACACCTTATGGTGCCGATGTAGCATTTCAGCGATCACCGTCAGATTAGCGGAATAGCCATAGTAATTGGGAGAAGTTAACAATAGTCCTTTGGCCTTTGGCCACTTTTTCAATGCTTCTTCAACGGTTTTTTCCGTTACGGCTTTTGCCAGTCCTGTTTGCCGGTCTATTTCCGGTTGAAGATACCGGGGAGTCACTTCTCCTAAAAGACAGCCATGATAAACGGACTGATGGCTGTTTCGTTGAATAATCAGCTCATCGCCAGGTTTGGCGACGGTCATGACCATGCTGTAAATCCCTCCGGTACTGCCATTTACCAGAAAAAAGCTTTCCTCAGCTCCAAAAAAAGCCGCTGCTTTTTCCTGACTTTCTTTAATCACTCCTTGTGGGTGATGCAGGTGGTCCGTACCAGGAATTTCTGTTGTATCCCAGGTAAAGGAAGGAGCCGAAAAGGGAAAAGACAGGTCTCTTTCAAAGATCTGCCCGTTTTTATGCCCCGGTGTATGAAAGGACACCGTTTTTTTCTTTTCCAGTTTTTGCAAGGCTTCCATCAATGGATGCTTTCTCATAAAGTTCCCTTATCCTTTTCTTTGGCTGCTTTTTTCAGTTTTCTTTGGCTGCTTTTTTCAGTTTTCTTTGGCTGCTTTTTTCAGTTCTTTTTGCAGTTTTCCACCAGGTTCAAAAATAACTCGGTAGGTTCTTTTTCCATCCACATACTGCAATAAGTAAATGGCATCTCCCTGAAGCCGGCAGGATAGAGCCATGGTTTTTCTGGGACGTTTCATCTGAGGGAGCTGTGACCGTATTTCTTCCAGCGGGCGTATCCACTGAATGTTTTCTTTTGGTAATTCCAGCACCATTTTATCTCTACGGCCAATCTTTTTAGAGATTCTTAGCTTTTCTCCATCCCATTCGTAGATATAGGAAGCAAGTTTTCGATTCATTAGTCGGGAGGTATAAATGGCCAGTGCCAAAATAAGTATCAATCCTCCCAATCCACCGTAGGAACCGGGTAATCGGTTGATTATGTGGACTGAAAAATTAACGGCCACCACCAGGCCGATAACGATTAGCAAAGTGGAAGAAAAGGATTTTTTTGGTTCTGAAACCGTATGTTTGATCACAATGATTCCTCCTAAAGCAAGGTATGAAACATTTTCCATCTGGTGCCATTCATAATGGAAGTTGCTGGGCACAAGTACCCTAAAGGGCACAGGTACCCTAAAGGGCACAGGTTGCCTTAAAAAAGCCCTTTACGGTATTAGCGGTAAAGGGCTTTTTTCTTCTCTTCGTAACGTTTTTTACGGCGTTCCCGCAAAGATACCACAGATGAGGAACGTGCTGTTGCCGCTGGTTTTGATGATGTTTTTGATGATGGTGCTGATCTAACAGCTACTGGTTTTTTTCTGGTCTTTCTTTTTAGCTGCTGAAAAAGAATTCGGTTTTGTAAGATCAGAAGTGCCGCCACCGGGATTAATAATAAGATCATAAAGGCAATATTAATCGTTCTTTCCACAGCTTTCACCCTTCAGCCATCCTTGGCCATTTTTTTCTATTGTACCGGATAATGACAAAATGGGCAAGAGTAACTCTTGGAGCTGTTGAAGATTTTCGGCTTTAGGAGCAGGTGGTTCCGGTGGTCGCTGGATCAGGATCATTTTTTTCTTTTCTTCCCGAACAGCCTGTATTTTTTCTTTTACACCGCCGATGGCACCACTGTCTTTGGTAACCATGCCTTCTACGCCTAGTTCTTTTAACTGAAGCCGGTTCATTTCACAACTGAAAGGGCCTTGCTGTGCAATGATCTGCCCAGGTGAAAAGCCTAATGCCAGGCATTTTTCCAGAACTTTTGGAAAGGGCATAATGCGAATAATCAGCTCTTTGCTGTTCACATACTGACAAAACACTTCTAAATGGTTGCTTCCTGTTGTCAACAACCATTTTCCGCCCATTTCTGCCATGGTTTTCGCCGCTGTTTCGTAATCCTCTACGGACAGGCAATGGTTTTTTTCTTCTTCCGAAAGACCTGGACGATGCCATCGTATAAAAGGAATCTGGCAGGCGTTGGCTTTTTCGTAAGCCATCCAGGTAATCTGATTGGCGTAGGGATGGGTAGCATCCACCAACGCCCGGATTTTTCCTTCTTCCAATAATGTTTCCAGGGAGGAAGGATGAAGGGGACCTACCTGAACTTGCGTCCGGCTTTTATCTGTTTCCTGCAACAGCAACGCCCCGCCATATTCGGTGACGGTGGTAACAATACTGGGCAGGTTCCACTGGTTGAAGGCGGCTGCAATGCTTTTCCCCTCCGAAGTGCCGGATAGCAGGAGGATCATAAGGAATACCCCCGAGCTGTCACCATCAGATGATCCTGGGTGATTTTTGTATATTCATTGCCTATAATCACCGTTGTGTTCATATCTACCTGAGCTTCTGCCAGTTTTTCCAGGGGAATTAACTGAATGGATTCTCCTTCGTTTAAGGCTTTGGTCACAATGCCTACCGGCGTTTTAGGATCTCTTAAAGCCGAAATAATTTCTACGGCTCGGTTCCATTGCTGAATTCGTTCTTTGCTTTTAGGATTGTAAAGGGCCAGCATAAAGCCAGATTCCGTTGCTTTTTGAATCCGGTTTTCGATGGCTTCCCAAGGAATCAGATGATCACTTAAACTGATGGTGGCATAGTCCTGCATCAAAGGGGCTCCTAACCGAGAAGCGGCGGCATTGGCGGCAGTGATGCCCGGTAGTATTTCAAAGGGGATCATGGGAAATTCGGCTTCCCGAAGTTCCAGCATCAAGCCTGCCATTCCATAAACGCCAGCATCGCCACTGCTGACCAACACTACCTTTTCGCCTCTGGCCGCACAGGCCAGAGCATGACGGCAACGGTCTTTTTCTTTTCGCATAAAGCTTCTGTCTTGTATCTGACCTTTTTTTAACCAAGGGCTTAACCGGTCTACATAGGGCTTATAGCCGATAATTCGTTGGGATTCTCCCAAAGCTTTTTTAACAGCACCACTGATATGTTCTCCTTTTCCCGGACCGATGCCGGCAACGGTTATTTTTCCTGCTTCCGGTGCCAGGCTAAGGGTTACGCCATTGTGGGCAAAGCGAAGCTCCGGCAAGACTTGTCCTCCTCCAGAAGCCAGGTAGGCGCAAGGAGCACTGACACTGGTGACTTTCATGTTTTCTTCCACCCAAGCGGATGCCGGGAATAGGTGCTGAACTTGCCCAATCTTATCTACAGAAAAGGTTTGAAGCGGCAATTCCCATTCTTTTGCCAAGGAAAGCAGTGCTGGTTCTTCGCCTTTGGCTTTAATGGTATTGATATTTTTAATGGCTTTTATCGATAGTCCTTGTTCTTTCAAAAATGCTTGAACAATGGTTTTCAGTTCTTCCGGGTTTTGATCTTTACGGCAACCGATCCCTAAGGACCATCGCCTAGGGATCAGTTGTAAAAGATTGACTGTGGAGGGGAGCGAAGAAGGGACTTCTCCTATCCAGATTCCCCGGCCTTCTTCTAAAAAGCCTTCCTGGGTTTCTATCTGTCGGTAACCTGCCGGCAAGGGTAGGGGAAGGGGTTCTGAGGAATACACCGGTAGGCTTTCTTCGCCTATAAGCATGGCTGCTGTCCACTTTTTAGCTGTCTCCCAATCCTCCAGAGGTGCTTGATAGGTCGCCGCCAACTGATCGATGGCTGTGATTCCCCGATTGTCCGTAGCCGTGGTAATAACCGGTTGTGCACCGGTGATTTCGGCAATTTCCAGGGTCAGTTCATTAGCCTTCCCCAGGTGGCCGGAAAGGAGGCTGATGACATGATGCCCTTGCTCGTCCATCACTAACACCGCTGGATCACTGGCTTTATGATGGATATGATCTTTGATGAACCGCAGGGCAATACCGGTTGCCCCGATAAAGATCAGTCCCTCTTCCTTTTTCATCAGTTCTGGCATCCATTGATGCAAGGTTTTTCTTTCTACTATTTTTCTTTTTATTTTTCCTTCCGATGTTTGCTCTTCCTTCGAAGCAAAAAAAACAAGGTTTTCTTCCTGCTGCCATTGCTTCTTTTCTGCTTCTGAACCTGTCTCTAGCAAAGTTTCCGGCGCATAAACAGGACTATCCGGTCGATGCTTCCGAATAGTCTGTGCTTGCGTCAATCCATGATGGGTGAAGGTAATCATAGCTGTTTTCATGATGATTTTCCCTCCCGATATTCGTGGGTAAACGCCGCATCATACAATAGGGATTCGTCTCCTTCTGCCTGAAGAAAATCACCAATGTAAATCAGTGCGGTTTTCCGGATACCGGCTTCTTCCATCATTTCAGAAAGGTTTTGCAGGCTTCCTCTAAGAATCCTTTGATCCGGCCACCCTACCCGATAGGCAATGGCTACCGGCGTTTCCGGTGCGTAGGCGGTTAAGCAGTCTTCCACCACTTGTTTCACTTGGCCGACGGAAAGAAAAAGCACTAGGCTGGCTTGATGGGCTGCCAGGGATTTAAGGTTTTCTTTTTCCGGTACCGGGGTTCTTCCAGCAACCCGAGAGATAATCACTGTCTGGCTTTTTCCCGGTAAGGTTAGTTCTTTTTTCATAGCAGCGGCTCCTGCTAAAAAGGAGCTGATGCCCGGAATCACCTGGTAAGCTACTTTTTCGATCTCCAGCCGACGAATCTGTTCCGCAATGGCTCCGTATAGGGATGGATCTCCGGTATGTAGCCGAAGTACTTCTTTTCCTTCTTTGACCCGCTGTACCATGAAATCAGTCATTTCTTCTAGATCCATGGAGGCACTGCTGGCTACTTCTGCTTCCTCCGGGCAATGCTGAAATACCGCCGGATTTACTAAGGATCCGGCATATAAAATGACCTCTGCCTGTCTGATCTTCTCGTATGCTTTAACCGTTAGCAGCTCCGGATCTCCCGGGCCTGCTCCAATAAATATAACCTGACTCATCTATGATAGGCTCCTTTCCATTTTAGGAAGATATCGCATTCTTTTTGGTGATGTGTTTGTAGCGATCTTTTTTTCAAAGGTGCTTGTTGTTAGTCCTTGCCTTTTTTGACTTTAAGCAAGGCTACGGACATATAGGGTAGTGAAGGGTCTTTAAGAATTTCAATGTCCTGACTGAGGCTTTCTTCTTTGCTTCCCAGCCGAGAAGCCAGGGAAAAACAGATGCGGTCTTGGCGAGGTTTGAGCCATTTGTAAAGGGCTTCCCGACAGGCGGATACTTTTAACAGGGCTATATTATCTGTCATCCGTTCCAATTGGTGAATCAAAGCTTCTTCACTTTCTGTTCCAGGCCAGATCAATAGTCCTTCATCTTCTTCTGTTAAAGGCAGGTTGAGGCTGGCGGCGGCGGCACTGGGGGCACTGATGCCTGGAATGGTGCTTACCTGATACCCCATCTCCTGCAAGGTTTTCATCACATAGCTGTAAGTGCTGTATAGCAATGCATCTCCTAAGGTAATCATCACCGCATTCTTGCCAGTCTCCAAAACCTCTGCTATTTGGTGGCTTTGTAATAAACGCTGGGCTTTTCGTTCTTCCGGATTGGAAGTCATTTGGGAAAGCAGGGGAATCACCCGAGTTTCGGCGGAAATCCAGGGTTCTATAATTTGAAGTGCCGCACTTTGAGAGCCGATTTTAGTGACTGGATAGAAAAGTACTTCTGTCTTTTTTATGACATTAATGGCTTTTAGCGTCACCAGCTCCGGATCTCCCGGACCAACGCCAATGCCGGTTAAGATTCCTTTCATTGGCCTTCTTCCTTTCTATGGATTACGTGTCTGTGGGTTGCGTGGCAGGGAGAAGATCGGCACAAAAGATGGTCACCGGATTCTCTGCCTGAGCCATCATGTATCCAGCTCTGGGAACATACCTGGTAATACCGGTTTGCAGGATCTTCAGGTTGGTAAAGGGCGATGACTGAAGCCTTATTTTTGCCTGAGTCATGGTTTCCAGGGTGACGGCTGTTATAAGGATTTTTCCGCCTGGCTTCATTTTTTCAGGAAGCTGGTTCAGAATTTCTTCCAAGGCACCGCCGGCACCGCCTATAAACACCCGGTCCATTAGGGGTAAGTCTTTTATTTCTTTTTCGCCTCGTCCTTCTATTAAGGTGACGTTTTTGATGGCAAACCGTTGAAGGTTTTCTCTGGTCAGTTCAAGGGCTTCCCTTTTTTGCTCTAAGGCCAATACCTGACCAGACCTGTTCATTCTTGCCATTTCCACTGTTACGGATCCACTGCCACAGCCTAGATCTAACAGGGTCATGCCGGGATGAATCTGTAGCATCGCCAGAAGGGTCCACCGAATTTCCTGCTTAGTCATCGGTGCTTTGCCCCGAAGAAAGGCTTCATCCGGAAGGCCTGGTGAGGGAATCCATTGCCAATTTTCGATGTTGCAAGTGTTTGATAATTGTTGCGTCAAGACTGATCACCGCCACATTCATTTGATAAGGCGCCTGCTGAATTATCTCTGCCGGTGTGCCCAGCAACAGGCGCTGATGTTTATATGAAAGATTCTCACCAACCGCCATATAAGCTTCTGCATGGCCGGCATCCAGCAATTCTTTTGCTAGAAGGTCCGGAGAACTGCCGGCGTCGGTGAGTAGATTGATAAAAAAGTGGTGCCGCAGAACATCCATCCACTGGTGGCGGCGCCCATGCAAACTAATGACAGGGCCGTTGGTCCAGGGGAGCTGAAGATGACTTAGAAACAGCTGGATGGAGCTGATCCCGGGCACCAGAATGAGGGCATTAGGATCGAAATACCGGTGCAGCACCGGTACCAGGCTATGACATCCCGTATCACCCGAGAGCAATAGGCCTGTTTGTCCTTCAGGGTTTTGTTGCATTTTTTCCTGAAGCTGATGGCACCACGCTTTTAATTCGCCCCGAAGCGGAAAGGTTTCCACTTTTTCAGCGGAAAAGGCTTCAGCGCTTTCAATAAGCCGGGCTCCTCCGGCCAGCAGGTCACATTGTTTTAGTGCCTCTTTTGCTGCCGGTAACAGGTAATCCGGATGGCCCGGACCCATACCGATAACAAAAATCTTTTTCATGGGGTCATCACCTCCAGGATATTTTTTGCCTGAGAACACATTCCCAGAATTCCTTCTTCATAAGAAAATAAGATGGTGCCTACCTGCACCTGTTCTCCAGTGCGAGCAGCGGCTTTTTCTGTAACGCTCTGGCTCAGATGATCAAAAAAACCAGCTGGCCCTTGTTCTTTGATCAGTCCGGCGGCTTCCTCTACCGTATTGGCCCATACCACGGCCTCCAGCAGAGAATAGGGGGCTTGCTGTTTTACCAGGTGTGCGGTTAATATTTCCAGTCTTCCATCCGCCACTTTGCTGTGAAGATGAAAAATCCCGCCGGCTATTTTGACCAGTTTTGCAATATGCCCCACCAGCAACAGGCTTTCTATTTGTTGTTCTTCTGCCTGCTCCAGTAAGGTATCGGGAAAATTCCCGAATTTAAGCATTTTTTCTTTCGGCAGTCCTAAGGTGTGCTCTGCCATATCCCGGCCATGATTTCCCGGAACTCCAATCCATTGAAGGTTGCCATCGGCCGCCATGACACGACATTCTATCTCCAGGGTTTTGATCCAGGCGTCGGTAGACATGGGCTCCACAATACCGGTGGTTCCAATAATGGAAAGACCGCCTTCGATACCAAGCCGTGGATTAAAGGTTTTTTCAGCCAGTTTTTTTCCTCCCGGTATGGACAGGGTGATATCCGCCCCTCGCTGGTAGCCGATGATTTCCCGTACGGCTTCGCTGATCATTTTTCGAGGAACCGGATTAATGGCTGGCTCTCCCGGTGGGATGGGAAGTCCTTTTTTTCTTGCAATCCCAATTCCTTCGCCAGCAAGAAGGCGGAGGGTGGCATCCTGACGCCAGGCTACGGTGGCCATGATTTTAGCTCCATTGGTAATGTCCGGATCGTCACCGGCATCTTTTATAACATAGCAGGAACTGGTGGTTGCTGTATATTCGGAACCCAGGATCTCAAAAGATTTTTCTTCTCCCTGTAATATCAGAGAAGCGTGGGTAACCGCCTGTTGCTCCAACAACATGGTTGCCGCTGCTTTGGAAGCGGCGGCGGCACAGGCTCCTGTGGTAAATCCTTTTTTCAGATGCTTTTTTGCCATTTCATCACAACCCTTGGAGTAATAGGGAACTCATCCTGTTTAACACTTCATTGTCTTTTTCATTGTGCTTTTTCATTGCCTTTTCAATAGTGCGTTCACCATTGCAGCGGCTACGGTACTGCCACCTTTTCGGCCCTGGACGGAAATACTGGGTACATCGTAATTCAGTAACATTTCCTTGGATTCGGCGGCTCCTACAAATCCTACGGGGGCACCGATCACCAGCTGAGGAGTTATTTGTTGCCGATCCATCAGTTGACATAAGCGAAACAGGGCTGTTGGTGCGTTTCCAAATACATAGATACTGGTGTCCGGATCTTCCACTGCTTTTTCCAGAGCCAGGGCAGAACGGGTGCGTCCCTGTTCTTTAGCCAAGGCGGCCACTTCCGGATCATCTACCAGGCAATAGCCTTCCATGCCCAAAGCTTTTAGTTTTCGCTTATTAATCCCGGAAAGAGCCATTCGGGTATCTGTATATATTTTTTTCCCCGGCTGAAAAACCGATTCCGGCCGAAAGCCTTCCGGCCAATGAAAATGCAATAAATTTGCGTAGGTAAAATCCGCCGTTGTATGAATCACCCGCAGGATCATATCTTCCATTTCCGGATGCGATAAAGGTTCTGTTAACTCTGATCGGATAATCTGAAAGCTTTTTTCTTCAATTTTTTCTGGATTCCATTCGATTTCCATCTGCTTATTTCTCCCTCCGTATGCCGCCAGCAATCATTTGATGCCGTCGTGGTGGCTCGTAATGATGCCGGCAGGATAATACTTGCCATCCTTTAGAAAACCTTTCTTCATCTAAAGCTTCCGGTTCAAATAAGAGGCCAAGGGTACTGCCGCTATGAGAAACATTCAGGCCTAGGCCTCCGCTCTCCAAGGCTAAGTCCCGAATTTCCCGAAGGCCTGGCTGTGGATAAAAAGCTTCATTTCCCATGGCACTGATCCAAGCTGCTTTTGCCAAAAGGGAAGGATTTTTTTCCCGGATGCCTTTTTGAAACAAGGTCAGGGCTTTTTCCATTTCTTTTTCGTAGGCTTTACGTTTTTCAAAATGGTCTGGTTTTCTGGAACTAGCCGTCGCAATGCCTTTTTTACCTTCCAGGATCAACAGTTCCAAAGGTGGTGGCTCCTGTTCGAAATAGACACTTACTTCTCCTGTTAAGGGATCCATCAGGCAGGTTTTAGGGTGAATAATGCTATCCGTAGGTTCCAACTGAACGCAGAGTTCCGTCAGTTTTTCAGGTGTTAAGTTCATGCCAAACCAGCGTGCTACTCCATCCGCAACAGCGGCCAGATCGGCGGTGGAACTGGCCATGCCCTTTGCCAGAGGCAGGGGTGATTCCAGCTTTAACCGAAAGGAGCGCCGGTCTTTTTCCGAAGCTTTCACTTCTTCAAAAATAAGCCCCATCATCTGAAAGGCCCTGGGGCGATGGCGTTTTAACCACTGATGATCCTCCAGCCCATTACCGGTTTCTTCCAGCCTTACCCGACTAAAACGGTCGATGGCATAGGAGATCAGTTTTTCTCCTCCCTGCATCCAGCCTTGCATCCATTCGCCACAGGAGCCGGGGCAGGCGGAAATAATCTGTTTCATGAGGATGCTCCTTCCAGCTTCCCTAATCGTTGAAAGGCATTGGCTGAAACAAGTCCTTCTAATCTTGTTGCTGCTTTGGCTTCCAGGGAAAGAATCACGCAGGTGGAGGGCCCTCCACTCTTTTCCAGCGGGATATCCAGTCCTTTTTCCCAGCGAATTTTCACGTTGGCGTTGCCAGCCAACAGGCCGGCTTCATGTTTAATGCCTTTGGAACCGACAGGAATCATATCCTTTACTTCTGGCTGCTCCAGCAGTTGTTGAACGCTTTTGACAGAGGCAATCTCCGGATCAAAGGGCTGAAGAATTTCATTGCCTACTTTGGGCACTCCCAGTAGCCAGAGTTCGTGGCCCGGCCGTGAGCGATCCAGTCGCAACCTATCCGTGGCGGCTCTTCCGATCACAGTGATTCCCATGGCCGTTTGCACCATGGGGAAGTTTTCTTCTGTACTGCCGTTTAAAGTGGTCATTTCCAGCTTCGCCTCTTCCAGAAAGCGACGAATGCCGTCGTAGATCCTTTTCCCCGTTGGTTCCCATTCAACGGAAAGGGTGTCGATAATCACCGTGGGAGTGCCTCCCAGGGTCAACATTTCCATAATCGCTACCCGACTGGTATAATAGCCAGTGATTTCCGGTGGTACCCGTACCAAATCCTTTTCTTTATCGCCCACCCCGCCGCAGGAATCGCAACTAACCAGCAGGTATTCCTCTTCTGAGAGAGGTATCATCGTTACATCCCGCCGCTTTTTTTCATAGGGATTCTTCTTGATGTTCATGCTGATATTCATGCTTCCGATCCTTTCTGTACCATCAGTGGTTGCCATTTCTTGATTTTTTTCAGCCATTCCATCACGTACTCCGGATTCGAGGGAAAGAACACATGAGGAAAAGCGCCAAAGGTTTGGTGCCTAGTCAGTCCACAGCTCCATTGCCGTGGTTGGGAAGGATCTTCCGGACCCTGCATTTTGGTGACATGAATGACTTGATTGGCTTCTGAGTCTACTACGCCACGATGAAATTCGTGACCGGAAGCCTGAATTTCTTTGGTGAAAAAGCCGTTTTTTGTATCGGTACGAATATTCCCATAACCGAACCGTTGAAGTCGTTCCGTCATACGGGCTTTTCCCGGCAATACCCCGGCCATTTGCCAGGTTTTTCCCTGAAAATCTGTCAGGCTTTCACAAAGGTATTGAAACCCTCCGCATTCTCCATAAATTGGCAGGCCGGCTTTGGCTTTTTCCAACAGGGAGTTTCGAAAGGAGTGGTTTGCTTCCAGTGCTTCTCCAAACATCTCCGGAAATCCGCCGCCTATATAGAGGGCGTCCAATGCTTCCGGAAGTATTTCGTCTTTCAGAGGGCTTACGGGAATTAGTTGAAACCCCTGTTCCCGCAACCAGTCCAGGTTTGCCGGATAATAGAAATGAAAGGCCTGATCCTTTGCAATGCCCAGGCGAAGATGAGGCTGGTTTTCTGTTGAAAAAGCCTGAGGCTTTCCTTCTTGTTCTTCCAGCTTCCCTGCCACTTCCAGTAATCTTTGCAACGATAGGTTTTTCCGGGCAGATTCAGAGGCACGCTGGATGGTTTCCATGGCCGCATCCACCTCAGCGGCAGGAACCAGCCCCAGATGCCGACTACTTAGATGAAGCTTTTCATCTTTCGCCATCCATCCCAGACAGGGAACTCCCAGATCTCTTTCAATCGGTTTTTTGATCAGTTGATAGTGTTTTTCACCGGATATCCGATTCACAATGACTCCAGCTAAGGAAACAGAGGGATCATAGTCCCGATAGCCCTGAACCATGGCCGCCGCACTGGTGGACATACCCGCTCCGTCGATAATCAGGATTACCGGCAAATTCAATAGCCGGGCAATCCAGGCCGTGCTTCCGTTTTCTTTCCGACTGCCTAACCCGTCATACATTCCCATAACGCCTTCTACCACCAGTACTTTTTCTTTTTCTGGTTTTTTCGATTTCGAGAGATCCGAAGCTCCAGGATGCTGAAGAAGCTGTTGAAATTGTGCTTTCACCCCTTCATCTCCCATTAAGCAGCTATCTAACTGGTAAGAAGGGTTCCGGGTAACGATTTCGTGAAACTGAGGATCAATAAAGTCCGGCCCCACTTTACACGCCTGTACGTCAAAGCCTTCATCTTTCAAAGCTTTCAAAAGAGCCAGGGTAATGGTCGTCTTCCCGGCGCCACTATGGGTGGCCGCCAGCACAAATCCTTTTGCCATAAAGTTGCCTCCCTACTTTACCTTTTGAATTTGATCTAAAAGAATATCCGCCATTCTAGGGTCATCACCAATCACATCTGTGGTCTTAAAGGTAAGCTTAGGATACTTTTGCTGCAGGGCTTCAATGGCTTCCGGCAAGTCGTGTTGCATATGATGACCGGCAAACAGGAAGAAGGGTGATACAACCATTTCTTCGGCCCCTTCCTGAATCAGCTTTTCTGCCGCTTCTTCAAAGGTGGGTTTTGCAAATTGAAGAAAGCCGTAGCCAGTTAAAGGAAAATGGCCTTCTGATTTTTCTTTGACTGCCTCTGCCAACTTTTTCACCGTATCACAGGTTTCGGGTACTCGGCTTCCATGAGCCAAAATTAACAATGCTTTTTTCATTGAATAACATCTCCTTTATAGTGACCATTGATAATGGATCGTTGATGATGGATACACGTTTTCCATATTTTTTTGTCTGTGTTGGTTAGATGCCTGTGCTGCTTCTTATAGCAAAACAAAACACATACCGTCGAAAAAGACGCCATGTGTTCGAAATAGTTCTCACCCCATGGGCCCTTCCCTCCGAAGGGTTTGGTGCATTATTTTCAGGCTGGTCTCCTGGCTTGTGCTTCCTGTTACTCACGACGCCTTCCCAAAAAAATTCGGTGGCCAGTGTCGTTTTCATCCACACTTACAGTAGCGGGGGCTGCAGGGGATTTTCACCCCTTTCCCAATTCAGTCTATCATACCTGAAAAATATTTAATTTCCCATCAACAAAGATCATTCTCCATCAATAAGCTTCATTATATCAGAAGCCCTTGTTCGTCACAAGAAAAAGTCCGTTTCATTTCCCTTCATTAATTCTCATCATCAAAGGAAAGTTTGGAGCATATATTCTCCATTCTGTCGTCCTACCTCCTTTTCCACCCCTCATAGTCTCCATTTCTGGTCAAGCAGTAAGACCCTGGACCTAGGGATGTTTAAAACGGCAAAAACTCGACAAATTTTGTCTATATAAATGACAAATTTTGTCCAGACACCTAGACATTTTTATGGTACTGTGTTTCTTTGAAAGGAAAAATTGCTAGTTGAAAAGGAGAGATCATCATCGCTAGCTTAGCCGTTATATTTCTTTTCCTGTCACCAACAAATACAAATATTTAGGAGGAACCTTTATGATAAAACGAATGATTGCTTTTACTTTACTGCTCAGCCTATTGCTGAGCAGCCCCATCTATGCCAGTGAAGAAAGGCCGTTATTAATTGCGCTGGAAAACAGTGTATTGGAAGGGCCAGATGGTGAGACCCCCATCGAAGATGTGACCATTATCGTTGATACAGATTGGTCTTCTTACAACAATTTCCAAGTTACCTGGACCATGCCAACAGGAACACCGGTGGAAATCAACAGTGAACTTTATCCTTCCAGTCGTAGCATTGAGGAGGAGCATTTTCTGGTAGGGGAAGCGTCTTCCCATGGTCACCACTATCATACGAATCTAATGCGGGT